>NZ_JAUBOR010000066.1:24041-24343 GCF_036700305.1 Microcoleus sp. Z1_A1 | reverse complement strand
TCGGGGTCACTTCCTCCCAATCCTGTGACTAACTGGCTGCTGTTGGGCGCGAGGCGGGAGTTGGCATTGTTGGCTAATGGCGGTTGGTTGTTAGTTGGAGTTGGAGTTGGACTTGTAGTCGGTGTGGGAGTTGGAGTTGGACTTGTAGTTGGTGTGGGAGTTGGAGTTGGACTTGTAGTCGGTGTGGGAGTTGGACTTGTAGTTGGTGTGGGAGTTGGTGTTGGACTTGTAGTCGGTGTGGGAGTTGGACTTGTAGTCGGTGTGGGAGTTGGAGTTGGACTTGTAGTCGGTGTGGGAGTCGG
>NZ_JAUBOR010000066.1:6626-23941 GCF_036700305.1 Microcoleus sp. Z1_A1 | reverse complement strand
AGTTGGACTTGTAGTCGGTGTGGGAGTTGGACTTGTAGTCGGTGTGGGAGTTGGACTTGTAGTCGGTGTGGGAGTTGGACTTGTAGTCGGTGTGGGAGTTGTAGTTGGTGTGGGAGTTGTAGTTGGTGTGGGAGTTGTAGTTGGTGTGGGAGTTGGAGTTGGTGTCAGAGTTGTGGTGACTGTAGATGCGTTGTTGCCTGGAGTGGGGTCAGCGGTAGTTGAGGTACTTCTGGCGGTGTTGGTGACGCTGCCGGATGCAGGTGCGATGAAGCGGACTGTGTTGTTGACGGTGACACCGCTGGCTAAGCTGGGAACGGGCGCGAAGGTGACTATACCTGTAACCCGATCGTAGACGCCGCCGTCGGAGGGGATGACTCCTGTTAAGTCGGGAAGGATGGTGTCGGTAATGGTGACGTTTTCCGCTGTGCTTGGGCCGTTGTTGACTGTGGAAATTGTGTAAGTAACTACTTCACCCGGTGCTGCCGCCGCAGTCCCGGTTTTGGTGGTAACAACGTCGGCACTAGGTGTCAGAGTTGTGGTGACTGTAGATGCGTTGTTGCCTGGAGTGGGGTCAGCGGTAGTTGAGGTACTTCTGGCGGTGTTGGTGACGCTGCCGGATGCAGGTGCGATGAAGCGGACTGTGTTGTTGACGGTGACACCGCTGGCTAAGCTGGGAACGGGCGCGAAGGTGACTATACCTGTAACCCGATCGTAGACGCCGCCGTCGGAGGGGATGACTCCTGTTAAGTCGGGAAGGATGGTGTCGGTAATGGTGACGTTTGCGGCTGTGCTTGGGCCGTTGTTGACTGTGGAAATTGTGTAAGTAACTACTTCACCCGGTGCAGCAGCCGCAGTCCCGGTTTTGGTGGTAACAACGTCGGCACTAGGTGTCAGAGTTGTGGTGACTGTAGATGCGTTGTTGCCTGGAGTGGGGTCAGCGGTAGTTGAGGTACTTCTGGCGGTGTTGGTGACGCTGCCGGATGCAGGTGCGATGAAGCGGACTGTGTTGTTGACGGTGACACCGCTGGCTAAGCTGGGAACGGGCGCGAAGGTGACAATGCCTGTAACCCGATCGTAGACGCCGCCGTCGGAGGGGATGACTCCTGTTAAGTCGGGAAGGATGGTGTCGGTAATGGTGACGTTTGCGGCTGTGCTTGGGCCGTTGTTGACTGTGGAAATTGTGTAAGTAACTATTTCACCCGGTGCTGCAGTCGCAGTCCCGGTTTTGGTGGTAACAACGTCGGCACTAGGTGTCAGAGGTGTGGTGACTGTAGCCAGCGGATCAGTACCGTTGTTGTTTTCAGGAAAAGGATCGGGGGTAGCTGAGGTACTTCTGGCGGTGTTGCTGACGCTGCCGGATGCAGATGCAGGTGCGATAAAGCTGACTGTGTTGATGGCAGGAGGAGCACCGGAAGGCAAGCTGGGAATCGCTGGGAAGGTGACACTCCCAGTCTCTGCATTGTAAACAGCCTCGTTGGGTAGACTAACTATATTTAAACCGGGAACAATGCTGTCGGTAACGGTGACGTTTGTGGCTGTGCTTGGGCCGTTGTTGACTGTGGAAATTGTGTAAGTAACTATTTCACCCGGTGCTGCAGTCGCAGTCCCGGTTTTGGTGGTAACAACGTCGGCAAGAGCAGCAACAATTGTAGTTGAGACTTGAGAGATGGGTTGGGAACTATTGTTGTTAGCTAGATTTGGGTCGAAAGTGGTGGAGGTGCTATAGGCAGTGTTAGTTAAGGGAGCTGTGACTGTTGGGGAAACTGTGGCTGTGATGGTGCGGGTTTGGCTAGCACCGTTAGCCAGAGTCGGAATCACCGGCCAGATGACCGTCCTCGTTACGGTATTGTATGTGGCGAGGTCGGAGGCGCTGACGAAACTTAAGCCTGCAGGCAGGGGATCTTGAATCAGGACGCTTTCGGCGCTGTTTGGCCCGTTATTTGTGGAGGTAATTGTATAGGTAATGGTGCTGTTGGGTGTGGCGAACAGCGGGCCTTTTTTAACAATGGAAACGTCGGCTTGGAGTGTAGGCGGATCTATACTTTGGACGATGACATTGTTAACTTCGTGAATGTTTGTGTTTCCCCCTGTCGAAGCAGCAAAGCCAAATTTAAAAGTACGCGGCACTGCTCCGTTTACGATTGCCAAATTTGGTATATCGATCAGTGTTTCGCCCGCATCAAATGTGCCGTTGCTGTCCAAGTCGAAGGCAACTGTCAGACGGTTAGGAAATGTTTGTGAATTCGCCGGGAACAATGTAACTTGAACGGTTCTTTTAGCTTCAGCGCGAATGCTTGTATCTTTATTGTCTATGCCACCGGGAACGACTCGGCTAGTTAAAAAATTATAAGATGTGCTTTCGCTGCCTCTAAGTCCTACTGCATCCTCTAGCGGCCCTCCCAGCGCAGCAGGATTTGTATTTACACGCCCTCCCGATCCTGATTGACTGGCAGAATAATTGCCAAACTCGTCTAATCCGACACCTAAATAACCTCCAGAAATACCAAGTGAAGCGGGACTATTATTATTCTGAGCATAGCCTAGAGAGCCACCATAGCCTCCCGCTTCTGTTGGCGTAGCTGTTCCGTCAATGAGGAAAAAACTAATGCCATCGGCACCAACCGGGGTATTATCCCCTGGTGGTCGTTGTGGAAAAAGGACAGTACCTCTGTTATAGGCAAAGAAATCAAAGGTAACTCTCAGACCCTCAGTAGCCGAGATGGGGTTGTTGTAGATTACAAAAGCTGCTTGTTGAAAGGCGTTTGATGTTAATCTCAAAGTACCTGTTCCGGGTGGATCGCCAGTCCCTAAAGCGGGAATAACGCCGCTGGAATTGGTGGCACCTGCGGTTAAGCCTGGGTTAGTTGTAAGGTTGTTGCCAACTCCATATATCCAAGGCCCGATTACTGTTGTATTTTTAAATTCTTCAGCCGCTAAGGTAGCCAGGACTGATGTGTAGCCTTCTAGGACTTCTTTTTCAAAGGCTATTTCGGTATTTATTTGTCCTGTAGTAATTTCTAATTCCCAGTCGCCGCCTAATGCTGCACTCCCTGTTAGATTGTTGGAAGCTGCAACATTTGCTCCTGTTATTTGGCTGAGTTTTTGTATGAATTTTAGACCAGATTCCCCTGCGCCTGTGTTGCAACTTAACAGCAGAATACTACCTGTTTCGTTGAGAGCTTTACCCCACTGCTGCAATTGGCTGGAATAGGTTTCTATATTGTGAATATTGAGTTCTGCCCGGCCGATTTCTACTGATGCTGATGCGCCGTGAGCAACTATTTGAATGCTGTTGAGGCTGTGCCTTGATGCTGTTATTTCGGCAATTTGTTCGATTCCATCCCGGAATCTATCGAGCAGGATTACTTCTGTATTGCTTTTCACTCCCCTGAGCAACTCTTGGTAGTTTTCTACTTTTGAATCCACAATCGCTAGATTTTTTCGGCTAGCCGTCTCTGCTTTATGGCTAGCTTGTCTCAAGATTTTAGTTTCCATGTTGGTAGATTTCCGTGCTTGTGTAGATGACAAAATTGACAGATTTGGGATGGTTCTTATTGTTGGTTAATTTGGTTGCTAAATCTAAGCTACCCCTTTTCATAGAGGATGATAAACTTTGCAGTATAAAGTTTTGAAAAATATTTTTTTTAGGATATATAATATTTTCCTGTATTTGTTATTTGTGATGTTAGGCAATCATTAGAGAGGAATTGCAGCGATCGCCCTTGGATGTCCTGATGCGACCGATCGCTGCCAATCATAACATGAATAAGGGGTCACAGCCTTCATATTAGCCAAAACCCTCTATTTTTGGGAAAAATGATATCAGGTCTAACGTTAGTTACATGGTAAATTACTTACGGATTTATCAGTACAAGGGGTCTGACCCCTCATGCCGCTTTTCTGAGTCTGGTGATATCGAGGCTGGCTCAGGATCGCGAATTAAATAACTTACAATTTTAATTGTTATTGTGGGATGGGCCTGAAAGCCCGTCATGAGTGGACGGGCTATAAGAGCCCATCCCACTTTCAAGAGTGGAAGTTATTTAATTCTCATTCCTCAGACAGCTTGAACTGTAAATATACTGAAAATATTAATTGCCTAAAAATTGGCAGATTTTGACTTTGAGGTGCGATCGCTCTTGAAAGTTGAGAGTACGGCATTTCTAGAGATTTATACTTATACTACTTTGGGGTGCAGTAAACTCACAGCCATGTAATAATAGCAACTTAAAGCTACAAAATTTAACAAAAAAACCTTGACAAATTATATATGTTAATACCAGGATTGCGGTGACAAAAAAGAACGATCGCCCTTGAATTCAAAAAGTACGATCGTCCTTTACACTCTGTTTATATCTAAATCATCAAACTGCGTCGATCGCACCCTCTAACGCCGCTTGCTAAGCGTCAATATCGAGTTCCCGCACTAAAAAAGCCCATTCATCAGCCAATTCTTCAATCACTTTCGCAGTGGGTTTGCCGGCACCGTGTCCCGCTTTCGTTTCAATCCGAATTAACACGGGATTTTCTCCCGCGTGGGTTTCTTGCAAAGCAGAAGCAAACTTGAAACTGTGGGCCGGAACCACGCGATCGTCGTGATCGGCAGTTGTAATCATTGTCGCTGGATAAGCCGTTCCCGGTTTGAGATTGTGCAAGGGAGAATAGCCGTGAATTGTGGGAAATTCTTCGGGATTTTCCGGCGAACCGTATTCAGAAGTCCAAGCCCAACCAATGGTAAATTTGTGGAAGCGCAACATATCCAAAACGCCGACAGCCGGCAGCGCTGCACCGAACAATTCCGGCCGCTGAGTCATGCAAGCCCCTACTAATAAACCGCCATTACTACCGCCTGCGATCGCCAATTTAGCCGGTTTGGTGTACTTGTTTTCTATCAACCATTCAGCGCCAGCTATAAAGTCATCAAACACGTTTTGCTTGTTCAACTTTTTGCCTGCTTCGTGCCATGATTCGCCGTACTCGCCGCCTCCCCGCAAACAGGCGATCGCATAAACTCCACCCATCTCTAACCACACTATCCTGCTAACAGAAAAACTCGGAGTTAGCGAGATGCCAAAACCACCGTATCCGTAAAGGTAGGTGGGGTTATTGCCATCCAACTGCAAGCCTTTTTTGTGGGTGATAAACATGGGTACTTGCGTACCGTCTTTGCTTGGGTAAAATACTTGTTTTGTCTCGTAATCGTCTGGATTAAAATCGACCTTTGGCTGCCGATAAATTGTACTTTCATCTGTCACCATATTGTAGTGATAGATGATGTTAGGTGCGGTGAAACTGGTGTAAGCATAAAAAGTTTCGGTGTCGTGCCGCTTGCCGCTGAATCCTCCCGCCGAACCGATTCCGGGCAAGGCAACTTCTCGCACGAAAGAGCCGTCTAAGTTGAAAATTTTAATCTGGGTGTAGGCGTCTTTCAAGTAAGAAGCGACAAATTGATTGTTCAGGAGACCTATGCCTTCGAGGGTTTCTGCTGCTTCGGGGATAATTTCTGTAAACTCCCCCTCCCTGGGCGACGAGGGGGTTTCATCACAAGCGAGGGATGAGGGAGGTGGGTTGTTGGTGTCGATCGCAATTACGCGGCCCAACGGTGCATTTAAGTTTGTTTGAAACCAGAAAAGAGAGCCTTCATTGTCGATGAAACTGTACTCAGCCTCGAATTCGCTAATCAGTTCTACAACGGTTGATTCCGGTGCAGTTAAATCCTTGTAAAAAATCAAGTTTTTGGTTTCAGTTCCCTGCCAAACTGAGATAATCAAGTATTTGCCATCTTCGGTGACGCCACCGCTAAATCCCCACTCTTTCTGGTCGGGTCGCTCGTAGATTAATACATCTTCAGATTGCGGCGTACCGAGTTGGTGGTAAAACAGTTTTTGGTAATAATTAACGTCTTCGTGCTTGCTTTTTTCGTTGGGTTCGTCGTAGCGACTATAAAAAAAGCCTTTGCCATCGTGAGTCCAGGAGGCTCCTGAAAATTTAATCCACTTTAAATGGTCTGATAAATCTTCGCCGGTTGCCACATCACGGACTTTCCATTCCTGCCAGTCGGAACCGGAACTTGACAAACCGTAGGCCATATATTTGCCGTCTTCGCTGATAGCTATCCCACCCAGAGCAACGGTTCCATCTTCTGAGAGAGTGTTGGGGTCAATTAATACTTTTGGTTCGCTGTCGAGGGATGTTAACGTGTAGAGTACCGATTGATTTTGCAGGCCGTCATTCTTGTAGTAGAAATAGCGATCTCCTTCTTTGAAAGGTATGCCGTATTTCTCGTAATCCCAAAGTTGAGTCAGGCGCTGTTTGATTTTTTGCCGCGCCGGAATTTCGTTGAGGTAGCCAAAGGTAACTTGATTTTGGGCTTCCACCCAAGCTTGGGTTTCCTCAGAGTCGGGATTTTCCAGCCACCTGTAAGGGTCAGATACTTTGACGCCGTGGTAGTCGTCTGTTTGGTCGATTTTGCGGGTTATGGGGTAGGTGAAAGGTCGATCGAATTTAGCCATGATTTTTTACTCTCGGTAACTTTGTCCAGTTTACCCTTTCGCGGCAGTGACGACAGGGAACAACGAAACTCAAGACCAAAAACTAAATACCAAATACCCGACAGGTTGAAACCGGTCGCTACACAGACAAAACCCGCCGACGCGGGTTTCATATCTTACAATTTTGTCATTGCGAGCCTGAGCGAAGCAATCGCAGAAGCTTAGAATATAGCTCTCGTCGCATCAATTGTAAACTCTTCATCCTCTCTTCTCTTCCTACCCTTCGGGAACGGCTTCGCCGAACGTGCTCTTGGCGTCTTCGCGGTTCGTTTCTCTTATTTTTAAATCAGCCATCACCCGTTTTCAACTAATCCAACTCCCTCCTTCCTTCCAAAGCACGAGCCAATGTAACTTCATCGGCATATTCCAAATCTCCCCCCATCGGCAAACCAAAAGCTATGCGCGTCACCAGCGTAAAAGGTTTTAATAAGTGACCGATATAAAGAGTAGTAGTTTCGCCTTCCACGCTGGGACTAATAGCAATAATTACTTCCTTAACCTTTTGCTGGCTGACACGCCGGACTAACGGTTGAATGTTCAATTGTTCTGGTCCAATTCCATCCATCGGCGAGATAACGCCGCCAACAACGTGATATTTACCCATGTATTCCCGCGTTTTTTCTAAAGCGATTACGTCGCGGGATTCTGACACTACACAAATGGTATGAGTGTCGCGGTTGGGATTGCGGCAAATTTCGCAAACAGGGTCAGCAGATAAGTGAAAGCATACTTGACAGAAACCTACTTGCTGTTTGGCATCAATCAAAGATTTAGCTAGGGCTTGCACTTCTTCTTCCGGTCGCTTCAAAATATGTAAAGCTAAACGCTGGGCTGTTTTTGGGCCGACTCCGGGCAAGCGCTGCAATTGTTCGATTAAACGAGCTAAAGGTCGAGTGTACATTAAAAATTGGCGGTAATTGGTAATATCATTTCTGGTTGATTCGCGACAATATAATTTGTGCGATGTAGGGGCAGGTTTTACCAACCATCTATGTTTAAAACTAAGTATATCATAAACCCGCCCCGCCCATACACTGATGACTGTTGACTAATTTACCCTCCACTAATTTTAGCTTTGTAGCCTAACTTTGTGATGATTTCTAGCAGCTTTTGCTTGTGTTCGCCTTGAATTTCGATTTCATTATCTTTGACTGTGCCGCCAGTACCGCATTGGGCTTTTAGCTGCTTGGCTAAAGTTGCTAATGTTTCGGGTTTTTCCTGAAAGCCGCTGATGATTGTAACTGTTTTGCCGCCGCGTCCTTTGCGGGATGCTTCGATTTTGAGGTTTTGTTGATTGGGGGGAACTTCGGCAACTCCCCGTTGGAGGGCGGCGGAGTTGTCAACGTTGCCAAATTCGGAGTAAACTATTCGTTTGCCCTCGGTTGTTTTACTGTCAGAATCTTTGCGTTTGGATGCTGCCATAGGTTAAGATGCTTGAACTTTTTTTAGTGGTATTTCTAGTTTTAGCGGATTGGGGTATGGTTGCGATCGCTCGGAATGCGATCCCATCTTCTACTTATTGTATTAGCCCGTCAATCGATTTTAGATTTTAGATTAAAGAATTGAAGGATTGACTTGCGCGAGATAAATACGTTCGGCAAGTTTCTCGGATACAGGTTTTTTATTTCTGGACGGATGAATCACGTGGCGGGTATCCTGGATGCTTTCGGTCAAGCGTTGAAGGAATTATAATGAAATTTGTTCGATCGCCTCAAGTCCACAACCGATTTGGTACGATCGACTTTGGTACGATCGACATCAAGCCTCTAGCTTACCCGCCAATCTAAAAAATCTACAATCTAAAATCTAAAATCAAATGACTGTCACCCCCCTACCTCTCACCACCGAAACCAGCGCCCAACGCCCAGACTCCCTCGGCAGATTCGGCAAATTCGGCGGCAAATACGTCCCCGAAACCCTGATGCCCGCTTTATTTGAACTAGAAGCGGCTTTCCACAAATACCGCAGCGAACCGGAATTTCAACAGCAACTCCAACAATTGCTCAAAGATTATGTCGGCCGCCCCAGCCCTTTGTATTTCGCCGAACGCCTCACCGAACACTACGCTAAAGCAGACGGAACTGGCCCGCAAATTTACCTCAAACGCGAAGATTTAAACCACACGGGAGCTCACAAAATCAACAACGCTTTAGCTCAAGCATTGCTGGCAAAACGCATGGGCAAAAAGCGGGTAATTGCTGAAACTGGTGCCGGTCAACATGGCGTTGCTACCGCCACAGTTTGCGCTCGTTTCGGTATAGAATGCGTTGTCTACATGGGCGTTCACGACATGGAAAGACAGGCTTTAAATGTGTTTAGAATGCGCTTGATGGGAGCCGAAGTACGGCCCGTGGCTGCGGGTACGGGAACGCTGAAAGATGCGACTTCGGAAGCGATTCGCGACTGGGTGACAAATGTCGAAACAACTCATTACATTCTCGGTTCCGTGGCGGGCCCCCATCCTTACCCGATGATGGTGCGCGATTTCCATGCGATAATCGGTGAAGAAACGCGCGCTCAGTGTCAGGAAAAGTGGGGTGGTTTGCCGGATATTTTATTAGCTTGCGTCGGCGGCGGTTCTAATGCAATGGGTCTTTTTCACGAGTTTGTCGGGGAAGAAACTGTCAGATTGATTGGTATTGAAGCCGCAGGCGAAGGTGTGGAAACTGATAAACACGCTGCTACTTTGACTAAGGGAAGTGTGGGAGTTCTGCACGGGGCGATGAGTTATTTGCTGCAAGATAATGAGGGTCAAGTGATTGAGCCGCATTCGATTAGTGCGGGTTTGGATTATCCTGGTGTGGGGCCGGAACACAGTTATTTGAAGGATGCTGGTAGGGCTGAATATTACAGTGTTACTGATGCAGAAGCGCTGGAAGCTTTTCAGCGGCTTTCGCAGTTGGAGGGGATTATTCCGGCTTTGGAAACTTCTCACGCGATCGCCTATTTGGAGACTCTGTGCCCGCAGCTAACAGGCAATCCGCGCATTGTGCTTAATTGTTCCGGACGCGGCGATAAAGACGTGAACACTGTAGCGAAGGTTCTGAATATCTAGGTTAGCGGAATGTGGGGCGATCGCTCTGTAGGAATCGGTAACAATTAACTTTATTTCTCGTTTGATTTCATGTCCAAAGGTTTGATTTCGATTTGCTTGGGATTGTTGACAATCCTGCCTAAGTGTGACACTTCCATTCCTACGCGATCGCTGCCACAAACTCCCATGAATACTAATGTTGCTTCGAGTGCTATTACTGACTTAGAAAAAGCGGTTAACCAACAGATAAATAAATACCGAGCATCTAAAAAGTTGCCGCCGCTGAGTGTCGATCCGGAAATCACTCAGATAGCAAGAATTCACAGCGAAAATATGGCTAACGGTAAAGTCAGTTTTAGTCACGATGGATTTGAGGGGCGGGCGAAAGCAATTACGATTCCTTATCAAAGTGTAGCTGAAAATCTTGCTTACAATATGGGCTACAGTGACCCGGTACGCAATGCTGTTGAAGGTTGGATTAAAAGTGATGGCCACCGCAAAAATATGGAGGGTCAGTTTAATGTGACCGGTATTGGGGTTGCGAAAAATGCCAAAGGCGAGTATTATTTTACTCAGCTTTTTGTCCGCAGTCGATAATTTGAAGGAAGGCACGACACTGATTCGGACACGGATACACGGATTAATTATCGAGTGTGACGTAGATGCTGAAGTTAGAAGGAAGAGGGAAGAGAGAAGAGGGCAGTCAACAGTCAAAAGTCAACAGTCAAAAGTCAACATTCAAAAATTACTAATAATGGAATTTGCAGATTTTCAAGTGTGCGATGGTGATATTCCCGATTCTCTCTTATCTTATTATTTGACTGCGGAGGCGATCGCCGTTGATACGGAAACAATGGGTTTGCTACCTTGGCGCGATCGCTTGTGTTTGGTGCAGTTGTGCAATCCCGAAGGTAAAGTTGCAGTGGTGCGGATTGCCAAAGGCCAGACAGCAGCCCCGAATTTAAAGAAGTTAATGGAAGCCGAAAATATTGAGAAAGTATTTCATTTTGCGCGCTTTGATATGGCAACAATGCGTTACAATTTAAGTATTGACATTGCACCAGTTTTCTGCACCAAGCTAGCTAGTAAACTTGCTAGAACTTATACCAACAGACACGGATTGAAAGAATTAATTCTCGAACTCGAAAAGGTAGAACTAAATAAAACATCTCAAAGTTCCGACTGGGGAAATGCGACGAATCTTTCTGACGACCAACTAAATTATGCTGCTAATGATGTTCGCTATTTGCTGAGCGCTAAACAAAAGTTGACTGCTATGTTGCAGCGAGAAGAACGCTGGGAAATTGCACAGCAATGTTTTCAGTGTTTGCCAGTTTTTGTGAGTTTGGATTTATTGCAGTACAACAATGTTTTCGAGCACGGCTAATACCATTTTAGATTTTAGATTTTATATTTTAGATTGGGAATGAATGATGACTACCAGGGTTTAGATCGCGGGCATACAGTTGCATTATTTTTTTGAAATTGTATAATATTGTGTCATATTATGTCCGATCGATTGACCATAATATCCCGGCCGGGCGGGTTTTTGAGATTGTCAATTATTGGCAGATATTATTGGTGAACCCGCCCCTACCTGATTTCGGGCGAAGCGAAGCGGAGGGAATCGACCGGACTAGGTATCACCTCGCACAACTGCCATCAAATTGTTTTGTAGTGAAGACTTGAGTTATCATAAAACTCGCTTGGACTTGAGTCCTCACTACAAACGTAATTATTATTATTTGACCAGACTTGATGTGATATCAAATCCGGTAGCATCAGAATTATTCCTCTCTGTATTCTCTCCCTCTGCGTTCTGGAGCGCCCTCTGCGGTTAAATCATTCCGATAAAACCGGAAACGATATGAGTTAAAAAAAAATCAAAACAGTGATCTATTGCTGATTATGGCTAATCGGGATTATGTTCGTGCAGCAAAGCTTCAATTTGGTCGTCAACATTTCTAATCACCTGTTCCAAAGCGGGCAACCCCTCTAAAGGCACAGGAGAAAGCCGAGTTCGATCGCGAATTTGATTCACTTTCCGCTGCAATTCTTCGGCCAGCCGCAGCGCGTCCCGACTCAAAGTAGACAACTGCTGCTGCTGGTAAAACCTCAAAGCTGCCCCCCGCAAAACTTGCAGAGTGGCTTCTTCCTTGCCACCCACCGTCATTACCCGCAAGCGCAACAGCAAATGAGTGTTTTGGTATATGCGCTCAACTTCGACTTGTTTGGCTTGTTCCACCGGGCCAACAGGCATATCCGTCAGCCGTTTCAACTCATCGATGACCTCTTGGAAAAGCACGATATCGATACCTTCGAGCATCGATTTCAAAACGCCGTCTTGACTCCAAAGAATCCGGCCTTGGGACTGGTGCCGCTCAAAAAACAGGCGGCCGATACCCTCTCGCAGCACTCTACCGAGCAATTCTTCCAGCAGTTGGGGCGCGGGCAAAGTTGCCAAAACTTCGACTGGGCTTGACAAGTGCAAGGCCTCGACATTCAAAACCGATACCTGTGTCGGTGTCGGGGGCACCTCAGCGCTAGCAGGTTTAAACCGCTCAGGAGCGGGCCTTGAGGGTTCTGGCACAGACAGCAGCGTTGCTGCATTGGGGCCTGAAGTTGCTGATGGGGGATTTTTGGGTTTTGGGGCTGCGGCGGTTTCTGTCTGGCTGGGTTCTCGGAGCTGGTTGCCGTGCAGCAAGTAAGCTGAGAGCATCGAGCGCTGAGTTTCCGAGGCAATTGGCTCTGTTGTGACTGAGCAATTCATGTAAGCTAAAATCCGCTGCACGTAGTCCAAGGCGGAGTCATCTTGGGCATCGACTACGCCCAATTTAAATAGATTACCTTCTAGAGATAAAGGCAAAACTTGATAATAAAGGCAAGCTTCAAAGGGGACAACTGTGTCGATTAGGTGAAATATTCGATCGGAGTCCATTGTAGCTGCCGAGTGTGTTGAAGATGTATATACCATTAGCTGCTTTGTAGTTGGAAGCGCGATCGAGCGCGACGCACCAACCTGATGCGATAAAATTAAACGCTGCAACTTCCCTGACGGAGGAATTGGCCTAACAACCGGAAGCTTTTATTAAAGAAAAATCCTTAGTCCCAGAATTTTCTCCCTGCTGTATTGCAGCCTCAAATTCTACCAAAAGATTGAGAGCTAGATGATGACTAGCGCAGTCTAGACCCACTATCATCGATCGCCCGAGACAGATGCCCGTGGCTGGCAACAATAGAATTATGTCAGGAATACGCAAGTATTAGAGATGCACCACAACCGATGATTTACGGGCAACCGCTGAATTTAGGATTGGGTGAAATACCCAAACTAAACGGAATACCGTTATAGTTCGGGCTTCGTGTATCGTTTGCCGTTGCTCTGTTGGGTATACCCATTTCTGGGTATTCGTCACTGAAGACGATCCGAGTCTGACACAGCATCTCTGGCTTTTTACGGCCTTTATCCCTTCGTAGGGAATCCACGCAGAAGCCCTGTTTCCCAAGGCAAAAAACTATTTTCGTACAACAAACTTGGATTGTATTTTATGGTGGGACGTACCTTACCAACCAGCGGTCTGCTCTTTCCCCTTTTCTCTCGCAGTTGTCCGAGGCCAAGCATTTTACTGCTACTGTAGCCTGTTGTTTGCAGTCGAGTGGGTGGGTCGCAACCACTTATATCTTAGACTTTTGAGGAAATTGTCGCTCTTTTTTCATAGACCTTGCGAAAGCTTATATCCCAACGCCCAATTGAGTACAATTACAGCGTGGGGCTTACGCCAATTGAGTTAAAAAATCCTGAAAAGTCGATCGTGCTGCTAGTATCTTAGCCCAGAGAGCTGGCTGCGATCGTCTCCGATCGCGATCGTTACTGCAGCGCTACGATATCCCGATCGAGCTAACCTGAATTGATACAAGGGGCATCGCGCGGTTTTCCACGGGGAAACTCGCAGAACTCTGTGGCTGTGAGGGAATTGATTTGTAGCGCGGATTCGGAAAAATGCTACCGCCAATTAACAATTAGCAATTGCCCGCCACCCATTACCAATCTACTCGTTGCGGAGCGATTGAGCTGCTAAATAGAGTTTGCTCCACTCGCCGATGACTTGATTGGTTTTCAGCTTTAATTCAGATGCGATCGTCTCTACACTTTTCCCTGCTTTCAGCGATTCTACCAACTGCCGCTGCACCGGCGTGAGGTTTTGCAAATATTGCTGCCACTGGGCGGGAGTCAAGCCCAAACTGTGTTCTTTGAGCGAAGTTTCCAGCCAGTTGGCGACTAATTCCGGTGCTTGTTTGACCGCAAAAACCCGAATCGCGTGGTAACTGACTTTTTCTCGCAAGCGGTAAATTTGCTTGATCGGAACCTTCAAATCCTCGGCAATTGCCTCTTGGGAACGACCTTGCAGGTAAAGCTGCAGCCACCGGGAAGCCAGCGGATCGACTTCAGCGGCCAAGTAATTCTCAAATTCTTGTTGGACAATCTGCCGCTGAGTTTGCTGCTCTTCCCAAGCTTGATTTTCTCGATACTCGGACATTGCCTGTTCATCTAGCAGGCTGAGCGGTTCATCGGTATCTTCGGGTAGAACCTGTTCCGACACCAGCCGCACCCAGTCTCCCGCAGGCACTTGCGTCAACCCGCCCCGCTGGGCACGCCGCAGGTAGTTGACAAAACGGTACACCAGCAGCGGCTGGTTGCGGATCGGCCGTAAGCAGTATTCTTCTGTGCTCGCTAGCAGCAAAGCATTTCGGAGGCGTCTGTCTGAGGTGCATTCGGCAATCCAGGCGACTTGCTGCTGCAGGTAGCGATCGGAATTGAGCATTTCCTGAATCACTTCTTGCAGTACCTCCACCGCACTCCGCTGTCTGTCGCGACTCAGGGAAACCCACGCTTGGATTTTTTGCCGGAGTACAACTAAACCGCCGAGCCGCCCGATCAAGTTGCGGTAAGCTTTTTCTGGCGGTACTCCGAGATACCGAGAAATCAAAATTCGATATAAAAAGTCGATCGCCCCAGAGGCGACAGACAATTGAGTTGGGCTAAGAGTGTCAAATCTTTCGGGCTTGTCTCCCAACAGCCAGCGGACAACACTCTCGCGGGTGCTAGAATTTTCGTCCGGGCAATCTTGTTCAAGTCGTGACTTCCAATCTTGTCCTAGTCTTTCCGCCAAGGTCATGGGCTGTCGAGAATATTGTCTTTCACCCCCGATTTTACGTGGTATCCTGGATTTTTGAGTATTTTTCAGATATACGATCGCGCGATCGGATAAATTACCTTAAATTACCCTAAACAAAATTCCATTACGGTGCGATATGCCTAACTTTTTATTAGAACTCGGTACAGAAGAATTGCCCGCATCTTTTGTCAAAGGCAGCGTCGAGCAGTGGCAGCGACTGGTACCTGCAACTCTGGCAGAAGCATCCTTGACAAATGACTCAATTAATGTATACGCTACTCCGAGGCGTTTGGCCGTTCTCGTGAAAGGACTGCCAGTTCAGCAATTAGACAGAGAAGAAGAGGTAAAAGGCCCACCCGCGAGTTCGGCTTTTAAAGATGGCAAACCGACGAAAGCAGCCGAAGGTTTTGCGAAAAAGCAGGGCGTAGAAATTGATGCGTTGGAAGTTCGCGCTACCGATAAAGGCGATTTTGTGTTTGTGCTCAAAAAGATTCCGGGGCGGATGAGTGCGGATATTTTGACAGAACTTGTGCCGCAGTGGATTAATAAGTTAGAAGGCAAAAGATTTATGCGGTGGGCCGACGGAGATTTGAAGTTTCCGCGCCCAATTCGATCGATCGTGGCGCTGTTAGATGATACTGTACTGCCAATTACATTGGTGAGCGGTTCGGATACGGTCAAGAGCGATCGAATTTCCCAAGGACACCGGGTGTTATACACCCCCCCTAAACCCCCCCTTGGCAAGGGGGGGACATCGCTTCCTACACCCCCCCTTGGCAAGGGGGGGACGGGGGGGGTTTCGATTCCCCAAGCCGAGGATTATGTCGAGTGTCTGCGGGCTGCTTGCGTAGAGGTCGATCGCACCCAGCGCAAAAATCAAATTAAAGCACAAGTAGAAGCCGCAGCGACAAAACAAGGCGGTTACGCCGACATTACCGAAGATTTGTTAGAAGAAGTCACCGACTTAGTAGAATGGCCGAACGCAGTTGTCGGCAAATTTGACGAGGAATTTTTGATATTGCCACCGGAAGTAATCACCACAATTATTGTTACAAACCAGCGGTATTTTCCCATACTCAAAAGCCCCGATTATCCCGAACTTCTGCCCTATTTTATTACAATTTCCAACGGAGATCCCGCTAAAGCCGCGATTATTGCCGCCGGTAACGAGCGAGTAGTGCGGGCGAGATTGGCAGACGGTCAGTTTTTCTACAAAGCAGACTTGGCAAAGCCTCTAGAGGATTATTTGCCCAAGTTGGAAACAGTAACTTTCCAGGAAGATTTAGGGACTGTGCGCGCCAAGGTCGATCGCCTGTGCAAGATTGCCAGTCTCATCACCAATCAACTGCAAATCACAGAGGAAGAGCAAGCTGATGTAGCAAGAGCCGCCTTACTTTGCAAAGCCGACCTCGTAACCCAAATGGTTTACGAACTTCCCGAAATGCAAGGAATCATGGGGCAGAAATACGCCTTAGCAAGTGGCGAATCGGAAACAGTAGCCACAGCGATTTTTGAACATTATTTGCCCAAAGGTGCGGGCGACAATTTGCCCCAAACTCTGACAGGTCAAATTGTCGCCATAGCAGACAAATTAGATACATTAGTCAGCATCTTCGGCTTGGGAATGTTGCCGACTGGTTCATCCGATCCCTTCGCTTTGCGTCGCGCAGCCAATGCAATAACTAACATTATTTTGGCGGCTCAGTTGCCACTCAACTTGCACAACTTGCTCGCAGAAGTTGTCGCAGAATTTACCGCAGCGCGCCCCGAAACACCAGCCGAGTTGCTAGATCAGTTATACGAGTTTTTCTTGCAAAGAATTCGGACTTTGTTGCAAGAAGAAAAGAATGTAGATTACGATTTGGTAAATGCAGTTTTGGGAGAAAACGACCCAGAATATACTGAACGAGCATTGAGAGATTTGTTGGACGCACTGGAAAGAGCACTTTTCCTACAACAAATCCGCAATAACCAGACTTTGGATCTGATTTACGAAACAGTCAACCGTTCAACTCGTTTGGCGGCTCAAGGTGATTTGGATAAAGTTGAATTGGAACCGAAAACGGCGGTGAAACCAGAACTATTTCAAAAGTCGTCTGAACAAGCTTTTTACGATGCAGTGGTGCAGTTAGTGCCGCAAACGCTGCTATCCAAACAAACTCGGAATTACCAGCAGTTGGTAGATAGTTTGATTGAGATTGCTCCAACTGTCAGCAACTTTTTCGACGGGCCAGAAAGCGTTTTGGTGATGGATTCTGACCCCGAAATTAAGCAAAATCGGTTGAATTTACTAGGTTTGCTGCGGAATCACGCGCGGGTGTTGGCTGACTTTGGGGCGATCGTCAAAAGTTAAAATTGACAAGATTTGAGTCCGCCTGGGATTGAAAACCTCCGCTTCAGTCCGCCGGGGGTTGAAACCCCCGTCTCAAAGCGAAAGTCCTCGCTATGAGGACTGAAACGCATACATACCAAGCTTTTCAGTCCGCCGGGGGTTGAAACCCCCGTCTCAAAGCGAAAGTCCTCGCTATGAGGACTGAAACGCATACATACCAA
>NZ_JAUBOR010000066.1:0-6526 GCF_036700305.1 Microcoleus sp. Z1_A1 | reverse complement strand
GCTTTTTAGTCATTTTTAACTGACTTTAGCTGTTAGACAGGGGTTTTCAACCCCTGGCGGGCCTGGGGAAAACGAGGGGGCCAGCGGGCAAACTAACTTGAGAAACGTACTTGTTAAAAATCGGGATTGAAATAACATTAAAGCTTAGCAATTAGGCTTAATTGCCAATGAGTGATGGCAAACAAAAGGTTAAGATATAAACTTATAAAACCAGGGAAGTTCGCTCCATCACACACACAACTTATGCCGATAGCTCATATCATTGGACTAGGAAAATCAGGAATTGCCGCCGCCAGACTGCTAAAACGCGAAGGATGGGAAGTAACGCTGAGCGATCGCTCATCTTCCCCAAGCTTGCTCGAACAGCAACAGGAATTCGCTAACGAAGGAATTCATGTGGAGTTAGGTCAATCTTTTGAACCAGTCGAATCTATAGAATTAATAGTAGTAAGTCCGGGCGTTCCCTGGGACAGTCCAGCATTAGTGCGCGCCAGAGAGTTAGGGATTGAAACAATCGGAGAAATGGCTCTCGCGTGGCGTTACCTCAAATCTCCTTGGGTGGGAATTACCGGCACTAACGGCAAAACTACTACTACTGCTTTAATTGCGGCTATTTTTGCAGAGGCCGGGCTTTACGCTCCCGCTTGCGGCAATATTGGCTATGCTGCGTGCGAATTAGCTTTAGGCGAAAAACAGCCGGATTGGGTAATCGCAGAAATCAGCAGCTATCAGATAGAATCCTCGCCGTTTGTAGCGCCGCGCATCGGAGTTTTGACGACTTTGACGCCGGATCACCTCAGCCGCCACAAAACTTTAGAAAATTACTACAACATTAAAGCGCATTTGCTGAAAAAGTCGGAATTGCAAGTAATCAACGGCGACGATCCTTGTTTGCGGCAACAAGGAGTTGACATTTGGCCCGATGCGTGTTGGACGAGTGTCAAAGGTGAAAAAGATTTGTTGGGAAATACAGATTTTGGAGCCTATATTCAAGATGGTTGGGTAATAGCTCAAGGCGAGAAAATTCTGCCTGCTGATTCTTTGCGGATGGTGGGAGAACACAATTTGCAGAATTTGTTAATGGCGGTGGCGGCGGCTAATTTGGCGGGGATAGATAAAAGTGCGATCGCCCAAGCCATTGCCAAATTCCCCGGAGTTTCGCACCGCCTGGAACACATCTGCACTTGGGAAGGCATAGATTTCATCAACGACAGCAAAGCTACTAATTATGACGCCGCCCAAGTCGGGTTGGCTTCTGTTAGCGCACCGGCGATTTTAATTGCGGGCGGCGACGCCAAAGAAGGGGACGATCGCGCGTGGATTGATACAATCAAGGCGAAAGCTGCTGGGGTGTTGCTAATTGGGGATGCGGCAGGTATTTTTGCCGATCGGCTCGAACAAGCAAATTACAACGCTTGGGAAATAGTCGAAACAATGGAACGAGCAATCCCGCGAGCAGCAGAATTAGGCAGACAAAACAACGCTAAAGTAGTGCTGCTTTCCCCAGCCTGTGCTAGCTTCGATCAATACCAAAACTTCGAGCAACGGGGCGATCATTTCCGCCAATTATGCCTCGAATCCCTGATTTAACGAACATCAATCCTGTAGGGGCGGGTTCACCAACAATTTATGGCTAAAACCAATAATCTCGTAAACCCGCCCCCACCCAACAGACTAAAACCAATAATCTCGTAAACCCGCCCCCACTCAACTGTCAATCACAATCTACCGCTTTCAAGATACAAGAGGCGGGTTCACCAACATCTTTAATTGGCTAACCATAATCTTCATAAACCCCCCGTCCATACTGTCTTCCAAATATCCTTAATTCTAGCCTGCTCTTCCCATTCTAGCTCCTGAAAAGCTATCATTATCTCCTCATGAGTATAATCAATAATGATTGCCGCCAAATGAGCAGCGGTTTCCGCTTCCAGCATGGCTGTTTTTAACTTTGCCATTGCCTCTTTATCCATTAGCACTAAACTTTGAATATTGACCTCACTTTCATTTTAATTGTGTCTGCAAATGTCTTTTAATTGGCTCTGAAAATCAGCAATCTGAGCAGCACTTATTGTATCAGAATGCGACGACGATATTTTAAATTGGCTACAAAGCTGAGAGCGCAATTTTTCATCAATCTCCAGAATATTGCCTTGGGAAGCGACGTTTTTTTGCAACAAAATTGCGATTTCCCTTTCCAGTTGGCGATTTCCTTGCTGAAAGAAGTCTTGAGAGTTAGAACGAAACAAACCGCTATTGACTTGCTGAATTTGGCTCGGTGTCAGCGATTGAGCCGAGACAGCAGCCGGAAATGCCAAAGATGCTGCTAGCCACCAGCTATAAATTATCTGTTTGAGAATGCTGTTCATCACTGTCTGGAGGAGTTATCACCTCAGTTGGTTTCTCGTTTTCTGACTCGCTTGCTAATTCATCTTCTCGTTCAAGTTTTTCTTGCCACTCGACAAGCTGCTGAAAAAGTTTCGGGTTAATTTCAAATACGGGTTTGTTGGTTTCTGACATATTTACTCCTAACATTTATTACATTTAACTGGTTTCCGAACTCTGCCTGCGAACCGCTGTCCAGAGAATATGCCTCGTTTTTTCAACAGGAAAAGTGGAGGCATATCCTCCGGATATGCGTAACCAGGCAGAGCTTGGCAACGAGTAGAAAAACAAGTATGTCGATCGGAAGTTACGCTCCCACCTTCAGCAGCGACATAATTATGCCTGTTAATGAACCACCAAGCAAAGCTAAAGTAGCTAAGGTACTAATGCCAAATCCTGCCGCTCTTTTTTCGGCAGCTTGATAGTAACCCCAAGCAAACAAAATACGTCCAATTATCCAAACTGCGCCGATACCGGCGGCCCAAATTGGGCTGATAAATTGCGAGAACAGCCACAGCGAGGGCAAAAATAGAATCATTTGCTCTAAGGTATTTTGCTGAACTCGCACCACTCGCTCAAAGTCTGGGTTTCCTGTCATCTGCGGGGGAGAAACTTTATATTTGAATCTAGCTCTGCCGACGTTGATGGTAACAACGAAGTAGAGAATTAATGCTGAAACAGTAATTAGACTAGGCCAAAGTGTGGCGTTTGCTTCTGCGAGCATGATTCGGTATTATTGGGGTGGACTATATATAGCAATCCTCGCATCGTTTGTGTAATTATTGTAGGGGGCAAACCCCCCGTGGTTGCCCCATGAGGCCGAGGTAAGCAAAGAAAGGCATTACCCCTACATCTTTTTACGACTCCTGCAAGGATTGGTATATCTTGATTATAAATCAATTATTGCCGATCGCGTTATTCATCGCCATCCCGTCATTCAAGGCAGGGGATTTGATGCAACTGCTGGGTATTAGTGGCGCGACAATTGCTTTCGGATTCTGGGACATCCTCGAAAACTTGCTGGCTGGGATTTTGATTCTTTTGCTCGCACCTGCATAGGGATACCAGCCCCCGACTCTTGTCGTGAGTAGCCCAAATTTTAGACTTTTGTTCAACCTCCCAGATTCCTCAGTGTAGTCAATCTAAAATCTAAAATCTGTGGAGTAAATTTAAAATCTAAAATCTAAAATCTAAAATCGTGTGACGGATACAAGCCCCGACTTAAGGAGATTATTTTGCTCAACAATATTCGAGACAGTCTTAAATATTTCACTAGGAGCAGGATTCCTCGAGAGCATCTAAAGCAAATACGAGTTGACTTGTTGGAAGAATCAACCCTAAATATTAACTATCTTGTCTTAATTCTCGGTTCCTGTATAATTGCCACCTTTGGACTGCTTTCCAACAGTGCAGCCGTCATTATCGGTGCTATGATCGTTGCGCCTCTGATGTTGCCAATCCGAGGGTTAGCATTTGGAGCGGTAGAAGGTAACGTTATCATCTTCCGCAAAGGTTTAGTTGCATTAGCAGTCGGGACGGTGCTAGCAATTTTTTTAGCTTGTTTTCTGGGCGCTTTGGTACAAATTCCCGACTTTGGAAGCGAAGTTTTAGCTCGTTCTAAACCTACATTACTAGACTTGGGAATTGCGATCGCCGCTGGGGGAATCAGTGGCTATGCAAAAGTTCAGCCCAAAGTTTCTGCTACTCTGGCGGGAACGGCGATCGCCGTGGCTCTGATGCCACCAATTTGTGTTATAGGTTTAGGCTTATCTCAAGCTAATTGGTCGCTCAGCCTGGGAGCAAGCCTCCTGTATCTTACTAATTTGCTGGGAATTACTCTCTCCTGTATGCTAACCTTTTTGATGGCCGGCTACACCCCCCTGCATCGGGCCCGTAAAGCCATCTTTTGGGCGCTAGCATTGACGGCTATACTTGTAATTCCTCTGGGCGTGAGTTTTGCGGAATTGATCGAGCAAGCGCAACTTGAAGCTAGTCTGAAGCGGGCGTTGCTTAACCGAACTATTACTTTTCAACGGGTGGAACTGATTGCAACTGATACTAACTGGTTGACGAAACCGCCGGAAGTGCGTCTGATTGTTCGCAGCAGCGAAGCTTTGACACCCAAACAAGTCCAGCTTTTAGAAGCATTTGTCGAAAAAGAAATGGGTCAACCATTTACCTTAATTTTTCAAGTGAGTCAAGTTGAAGAAGTGCGGCGATCGACGCTGAATAAGTCCCGCTAAAAACCGAATCCTTAACTATTTTATTCCTAATTATATGACCCCAGAAGCTGTAATTAACCAAGTGACTATAGAGGGCAATCTGAAGCAATTTCTCTTAGTGCTATTAGTTTCCTTAAGTGTGGCGGTGCTGCCGCAAATATGGGGCTGGTTGCGCCAAATTCCCTACACGCTGCTTTTAGTAATTGTTGGGTTGGGTTTGGCTTTTATAGATGTGCGATTGGTGTCGCTATCGCCAAAACTGATTCTGTTGATTTTTTTGCCGCCTCTGTTGTTTGAAGCTGCTTGGAACCTGGAATGGCCTAAACTCAAGCGGGATTTAGTGCCGATCGCTCTTTATGCGGTTGTGGGTGTTGTTATTTCCGTTGCTGGCGTGGCTTTTGCTCTCAACCAAATAGCGGGAGTTTCTTTAGCGATCGCCCTGTTGGTAGGAGCTAGTATATCTGCTACAGATCCTGTTTCAGTTATTGCCTTGTTCCGGGAACTGGGAGTTGAAAAACGCCTAGCTTTGCTGGTGGAGGGAGAGAGTTTATTTAATGATGGCATTGCTATTGTTGCCTTTAGTTTTTTGGTGGGATTCTCTCTAGGGACTGATGAAGTTGGCATCCCAATTCTGATTGCGCGTTTCTTAGCTTTTGTGGGAATTGGGGTGGTTGTCGGCAGTTTAATCGGTTTTGGAGTTTCTTATCTGACTCAACCATTTGATTTACCTTTGGTGGAGCAATCGTTAACCTTAGTTTCAGCCTACGGCACTTATATAATTGTGGAGGAATTGGGTGGTTCTGGGGTGATTGGTGTGGTGGTGATGGGCTTGATATTTGGAAACTTCGGCTCTCGTATCGGTATGCAGCCCAGTACCAGACTTGCGGTGACACAATTTTGGAATTTTTTGGCGTTTTTTGTAAATTCGATCATGTTCCTGCTGATTGGCGATCAGATGAGGTTTGCTGATTTGGGAACGAATTTAGGAGTGATTGGCATAACTGTAGTGGCGATGTTTGTGACGCGAGCGATCGCTATTTTTGGTTTAGGATGGTTGAGCAATTGGTTAGGACACTCTGAAATTTCATTGCCCGATCAAACTGTAATTTGGTGGGGAGGATTGCGGGGTTCTGTCTCGATTGCTTTAGCTTTGAGCGTACCCCATGTTCTGCCCGATCGACCAAAAATTATTGCGATCGTGTTTGGTGTAGTTTTATTTACGCTGCTAGTACAAGGTTTAACCACCAAGGCGCTGCTGGAAAAACTGGGCTTGTTGAACAACCAGGAGTTGCGCCAGGAGTATCTGGAGGCGATCGCCCAACGTGTTGCTCTCAATCGGGTTCTCAAGCATCTATCTGAAGTATCGGGCGATCGTAAAATCGAGCCTGAGTTTTCCAATCATCTCGTGAGTCAGCTTCAAGAAAAATTAAACTTGCTGCAAGCAGGAATCAATCAAATGTACGATCGATCTCCTGAACTGCGGCAGATGACTATCGACAAACTCGAAGGGGATTTGGAGGCAATAGAGGCTGATACTTATGCTGAATTTGTGCGATCGGGTCAATTGAAGGAGCTGCCTGTTTCTGTGTTGCAGCAATGTTTTAAAGAGCGGAATGAGACAATTGTTTCTTAAAGCGAATTCGGTTGCAGGATAAACAGAAATAAGTTGTAAGCTGAAGTGCATTTAAATTGTTGTATAGTCAAATTTAAGAAAAGTCTTGTGGGTGGGCCATAAAGCCTGCCCAAAAATACAATTTAGATGCCCAACAGCTTAGGAATGAGAATTAAATAACTTCCACAAGTTTGTGTGTGGGATGGGCGTCCCCCCCGTCCCAAAAGGACGGGCGGGACGCCCAACCCACAATAACAATTAAAATTGTAAGTTATTTAATTCGCGATCCTAAATTTAGATGCTTCAC
>NZ_JAUBOR010000065.1:15918-24742 GCF_036700305.1 Microcoleus sp. Z1_A1 | reverse complement strand
TATTACGCCTATCGTTAAGGTTTGTAAAGGGGTTTGACGACAGTTAAACTGATGAGTGTGATTAGGAAAGCTGATGAGAGGAAAGAGATGGCCCATCGCCCCCGCACGAAAAGAGATGACAGCGTTCACGCGCGGCGCACCTCAACCCTAACGAACAGGATCTATGGGAGGTGGAGAAGGTAAAGGAACAGGAGCGATCGCAGGTGGAGAGGCAGGGATGCGAGGAGGTGGAGAAATCCTGAACTGCAGGAGTTGCTGGGGGGTGAGCGATCGCAAAATTCTCAGTCCGAGAGTGTCTCTGGAGATGCTTAAAGCGTAGGATGGCTCCAAATACGGGCGGAAATTGGATTTATTGTTCAAATAGCTTTCCATGAACGCTAGGCTGAGTCCGCTGAGGTAGCGGCGGGCTAAAGCTGGTTCGGGCCCGATCGCCTGTGGTGGTGGCAGAAAGAGGCTTTGAGGGGATTCCTCGATCGTTGAGAAGTGAGTCCCGTTGTTCATCAGTACGAGATATTTGTTGGGCGATGTCAGCCATGTGAACGGTTGAATTTGTTCGAGCAAAGCGGGGGCGACTGTATCGGCGCTGCCTGCGATTAGCATGACGGGGATTTGGATTTTGCTGAGGTTTGTTTCTCCGAGAATGCTGCTGGCGATCGGGTTAACGGCGATCGCAGCTTTGATGCGCGGGTCGCCGAAATTGTACTGGTTGCGCTCTAGGCCGCGGGCGCGGCACTGCAACAGTAGGGAGAGGTTCCAACTATCGTTCTCGAGTCCGCAATCTTTGTCTAGCTGTGCAAAATTAATCCCTGCCCCGGCTAATGCTAAAGCCGTATAGCCACCGAAAGACTGGCCGATGACGCCGACTCGCTGCAAGTCGAACTGCCCTTGGTAGGCCGGATCGGTTGTAGAAAGTTTGGTTAAATAATCGAGCAGGTCTTTGATGTCGAGGGGGCGGTTGACAAATTCTGCTGGTTCTGCTACTTGATTGGCTCTGCCTGTTACTAAGTCTTGGATTTGTTGGGCGTTGCTGCCGGGGTGTTCGGGGACAGCGACGGCAAAGCCGTAGGAGGCTAGGTGTTTGGCTAAATATTGAAAGGAAATGCGATCGGAACCTAAACCGTGGGAAATTACTACTACTGGGGCCGGTTGGGGGCTGCCCTGTGGTAGGTAAATGTCCATATCAAATGTGCGATTGCGATTTGGACTCGTCAGAGTTACCGATGATTTTTTCCAAGTATAGGGGCCAGGTAGCTGGGGCTGCTGCATTTGGGCGGGCGGTATGGTGGGTTCTAAGGCTGCTTGTGCTTCCGACAACTGGGCGACTCCGGCGATCGTCTGATTGGAACGGTTGATCAGCGATGTCAGCTCGTTGGCGATACCCAAGGCGCGGGCGATGTCAATCCTGATGCCATAGGTGGGGAATTTCCGCAGCACGTTGAGAATTGTCAGGCCTTCTGGATCTGAGGCTGCTAAAATCAGGGCGGCTCGGATGGCATAAAATCCGGGCTGCCGAGCTTTGGTTTGAATTACTCGGCCCAAGCGTTTCAGCAGCACTTCTCCTTGAGGCGTGTAGAGAAATTGGGCGATCGTCACGTGGCTAATTTCAGCTTCCGCTTGCAGGGCGCTGCGAATCTCAGCTAGCTGAGATTCTTTGAGGTACTGAGCGAAGCCGTCCAAGTTTGAGTCTATTTTGCCTTCTTTGGCGAAAAGTGCCAGGGATTCAATGGGAACTGATTCTTCTAGTGGCCCGTAAGTTACGTAAATTCGCTCGGCACCCATTGCCGGTGCGGCGGTGCAAACAGCAGTGAATGCACACAATCCTAGGTATTTTTGGGCGATCGAGCGCCGAGTACCCAGGGCAGCAGTGGAGAGACTCCGAAACAGACAGTTCATAAGTTTCAAACCTAGGACTTCTAATAATTAGTCAGTGAAACGATGTAAATTGTTTCACTAACATTTAATACCAAAAAATCGATCTGTTGCTTCGGATGCTTCCGAAATTAGGTTATCTTGGGAAGCATAGCCAAAAGAGCAATTTTCTGACCTGACAAGACTAGCTGAAATTTAAAATTCAACGCCGAGGGGTCAAACCTACTGGAATGCCCATTAATTATTTTTTCAGCAAGGCCAAGATATTTTCGATCGAGTTTGTAACTACAGCCTGAGTGAGAGAATTTATGATGTTCAATGCAACTGCTATCCTGATTGACGCTTTTGTGCAAGAGTTGCAGGCCGGCTACCGTCGCACCTACGGCAAGTACAAGCCTGACTACCCTGAAATTATCGCCTGGGCAGGGACTATGGCTCTGGAAAATATCGCTAACTGCGATGCTCTCTACCACAATGTGGAACACACAATGCTCGTGGCTTTGGTGGGACAAGAGATTCTCCGGGGCAAGCATATTCGCGAAGGCGGAGTGTCGCCGGAAGATTGGCTGCACTACCTAATCTCGCTGCTGTGTCACGATATCGGCTACGTCAAAGGTGTTTGCCGCCAAGACCAAGAAGCTGTGGGACTATATGCTACGGGTATTGACGGGGGCATGGTTTCTGTGCCGATCGGGGCAACTTCTGCCAGTTTAACTCCTTATCATGTCGATCGAGGCAAACTCGTAATTGACGAACGCTTCGGCGGCCACACATTAATTGATGCCGAACAAATCAAGCGCAATATTGAATTGACGCGCTTCCCAGTTCCTGCTAGCGAAACTCATCAAGACCGAAATAATTATTCTGGACTCGCTAGGGCCGCCGATTTGATCGGTCAGTTGAGCGATCCAAATTACCTGCGAAAAATAAGTGCCTTGTTCTACGAATTTGAGGAAGTCGGCACTAATAAAATCTTGGGCTACAAATCTCCGGGAGATTTGCGACAAAATTACGCCAAGTTTTATTGGAATGGAGTTTTTCCCTACATTCCAGCAGCTTTGAACTACTTGGAATTAACCCAAGGAGGCAAACAAATTATTGCCAACCTCTACGCCAATGTATTTCAGGTAGAACACGCTGAACCGCTCGCTTTCACAAAGCCAAACGCTCAAGAATTTACCAAATACCGCGCCAATAGCAACTTGAACATCGAAAAAGATGGTGATAATCTTCAACCTTCAATGTCCGGGGAAAACAAGAAATTTACGGAGTTTCCCGACTTAAATTTGTAATGATTTACGCCCATAATTCGGCAGCTATAAAGGCGAATCAGTGGATTTTAAAATTGAGAATGTGGCCTGACAGGTTTGGCGCAACGTTCGGCGTTCAATCAGTCGAAGGATTTGAAATTTACTTCATAGATGAATCTGGAAGGTTGAACAAGAGTCGAAAGTTTTGGCCGACTGGCAACTTTGGTCGGAAAGTATATCCGTTTTTGGACAGGGTGACAATTAGGATAAGTTTTGATTTTCTAGTTGCTATATCTTGGTTTTTAGCTCAAATTGACATTGCTCATCTCAAATCTAAAATCTGTCTGGCAGCAGAGAGGTTGCTCGATCCTTTTTTTTGAGCTAAAATGGAAAGTTATAATCAAAAATTTAACATCTAAAATCTAAAACCTTAAATCGATATGGCAGCAGAGATTCAGCAGCAAATTCAACAATTGAGGCAGCAGCTACAGGAAGCTAGCTATGCTTATTATGTTCTCGATGCGCCGGTGATGCCAGATGAGGTGTACGATCGACTTTATCGCCAGTTGCAAGAATTAGAATCAGATTATCCTGAATTAATTACTGCGGAAAGTCCGACTCAGCGCGTGGGAGAACAGCCTGCTACTCAATTTTTTAGCGTCAAACACAATATTCCTCTCTACAGTTTGGAAAATGCTTTTAATTTTGAGGAATTTGCTAAATGGCAGGAACGCTGGCAAAGGGTAGCACCTTCCCTAACCCCCGTTCAAGAAGGAAATGCACCCCCCCTAACCCCCCCCTATCAAGGGGGGGGACAAGAGGGAAATGTACCCCCCCTAACCCCCCCTTATCAAGGGGGGGGACAAGAGGGAATAGCATCTTCCATTCGCAATCAGGAAAACAGGGAAATTACTCCCCCCCTTAGCAAGGGGGGGTTGGGGGGGGTTTCCTATGTTTGCGAATTAAAAATTGACGGTTCTGCTTTAGCGTTAACCTATGAAAATGGAATTTTAGTTCGCGGTGCAACGCGGGGAGACGGCATTGCCGGAGAGGAAATCACTCAAAATGTCAAGACTATTCGCTCGATTCCTTTAAAGCTCAATTTAGATAATCCGCCGCCTGTTGTGGAAGTGCGGGGAGAAGCTTTTTTGTCTTTAGCTGTGTTTGAGGAAATTAATCGGGAACGGGAAAAAGCAGGGGAACAATTGTTTGCTAATCCTCGCAATGCTGCGGCGGGTACGCTGCGGCAGTTGGATTCTAAAATTGTGGATAAGCGACGGTTGGATTTCTTTGCTTATACTCTGCATTTAGATCAGAATAACGAGGGTAACACGCAGTGGGATTCGTTGGAATTGTTGCGACGAATGGGGTTTAAGGTGAATCCCAATCGCAAAATTTGCTATTCTTTGGATGAGGTTCGGGAGTATTACGAATATTGGGATACTGAACGGCGGAATTTGCCTTACATGACTGATGGGGTTGTTGTTAAGATTAATTCGGTTTTGCTGCAAAAACAATTGGGTTTTACTCAGAGGTTTCCGCGTTGGGCGATCGCCCTGAAGTATCCCGCGGCAGAAGTGCCTACAATAGTAGAAGCTGTCACCGTGCAAGTAGGGAGAACCGGGGCTCTGACTCCTGTAGCGGAACTGAAACCGGTGCAGTTGGCGGGGACGACGGTTTCGCGGGCTTCTCTCCATAATAGCGATCGACTTTCCGACCTAAATCTCCATATTGGCGATACTGTAATTGTCAGAAAAGCTGGGGAAATTATACCAGAAGTTGTGCGAGTTTTGCCGGAACTTCGCCCCCAAAATGCTCAACTTTTTCAAATGCCTAGTTGCTGTCCCGAATGCGCGCAGCCTGTGGTTCGGGAAAAAGGGGAGGCCGTTACTCGCTGCATCAATACATCTTGTCCGGCGATTTTGAGGGGTTCGCTGATTCATTTTTGCAGCCGGGATGCTTTGGATATTAACGGTGTTGGGGAAAAGTTGGTGCAGCAAATGGTTGATAGCAATCTCGTGCATTCTGCGGCGGATTTGTACGATTTGACAGCGGAAAGATTGATGAGTTTGGAACGCATGGGTAAGAAGTTAGCAGAAAAGTTGGTAAGTGCGATCGCCCAATCGAAAAATCAACCTTATTCGCGGGTACTTTACGGCTTGGGCATCCGCCACGTCGGCAGCGTGAATGCTCAATTGCTGACAGAAAGGTTTGCAAATGTAGAAGAGTTAGCAGGAGTATCGGCGGCCTCGATTGAGGGCGTTTACGGCATCGGCCCGGAAATTGCTCAAGCTGTTTATCAGTGGTTTCGAGTGCCGGCAAATCAAAGTTTAATTGCACGGTTGAAAACTGCAGGCTTACAATTGCAGTCAGAAGTAAAAAATCCCAATTTAGCCAGCACAAATTTACAACTTGCAGGCAAAACTTTTGTGCTGACCGGAACTTTGCCCACTTTGAAACGAGATGAAGCTAAAGATTTGATTCAAAAAGCAGGAGGTAAAGTCACAAGTTCTGTGAGTGCTAAAACTGATTATGTGGTTGTGGGAGAAGATGCGGGTTCTAAGTTGGAAAAAGCTCAATCTTTGGGAATCAAACTACTTTCGGAATCTGAGTTATTAGAACTCCTATCGAAACCATAAATGATTGGTGAAAGTCAATATATCTCTCTTTCCTCTTTCTCTGCGCCCTCTGCGCCCTCTGCGGTTCGTAAAAAAAGCTCATTCACTTGGGCCGTTTTCAAAGAAAATCCCCAACAATTCTATTGCCCTAGATGCAAAATAGCCCCTCGCGAATTGGGCAATACCTCAAAAGGCAGAGAAATCCCGATCGCCCTTGGTGAATATACATACTTCCCCAGCGGTGCGGCCCAAATCTGTTGTCGGTACAGGCGAGTTTTGCTAAAATTTGATAAAGTTTGCAATAGCGATGGCAACTGCCAGCTTAGCCAAATCCCAGCAATCATAGGAGATACATTATGTCGGAAATTCCAGCAGAACAAGCACAAACAAACTTGCCAACTCCAGAAACAACTACCGAAAGCTCAATTTCTGGGGTGGAAAACTTGAAAAACAGTGTGGGAAATGTCCTAAATAGTTGGAAGTTGAAAGCAGGATTAGCCGTTGCTGTACTTTTGGGAGTTTTGCTATTTGCTTTCTACTGGCAGCATATGATTGCAGTCGTAGGTATGAAGAGTTGGTCGGCGCGATCGGGTGCTAATCCGATCGAATGTATGGTAAGAGATACTAATAATGACGAGTATGTCAGTTGCAGCGCCCTCCTCGATCAGCAGATTGTCCCTCTTGAGTGCAGTTCGAGTCTGTTCAATATCGGCTGTCGAGTCAATTACGGAACTGCGGCACCAAATCCGAGACAAACCAACCCTAGATAGAGCATCTGCGGGTTAGAGATGATTGTTGAAGGAACAGATTTGCTACTAAAACATGGGAATTATAAAAAAATTCCCACCGTGAAAATACTCCAGCAATAAAGAGGGGAAAACTATTGTTTTTCTTGTTGTAAATTAGCAGGTAAGTCTACTTACCTGCTATTGCCATTAGGTAATCTGTGATAGATGATGTGTGGCAGTATATTGGCGATCAGAAGGTTTTGATGATATTAATTTGGTGGTGATGAAACAGAAATAGAGTTCCAAACCCCCTGGATCGGCGCTTGAAATTGGGGCAGCCAGGGGCGAACCGCCCCAACCACCCAAAGCGGGCATTGCCCCTAGTAGAAACTTTCGTCCTTCAGAAGCGGAGACTGAAAAATAAAGATGGCAGCTTACCAAGGGCTTCCGATCATGGTGAAACTACTCCAATAATAAGGATGAGAAAAATTTTGGTTTGGTTGTTGTAAATTAGCAGGTAAATTTAACTGGCCGCCTGTTGTTACTAGCTGTCCGTTTTCCAGCCGCACTTTACCGGACATTATTGCTTGTTGAGCCAGTTGCAAAGCTTCTGCCTTAGTTGTGGTTCCTCGCAACTGGTGGTAAAATTCGCTCATCAGCGCCAAGGTGCCTCCATCGTCAACATACCACAAACTCCCTAAAGCAGATTTGGCGCCGGATTTTACTGCTAAACCTCCAAAACCTAACTCTGCTTCCCGATCGCCCATAGCAGTTCTACAAGCACTTAATACTAACAAGTCTACCTGCGGATTGCGCCAATTCAAACTCTCTATGCGATCGAGCTGCAATTTGGAATTCCACATTTGAATGTAGGAATTGCTCGCTTTTCCCGGTTTGAATTCAGCGTGAGTTGCTAGATGAACGATCCGAAATCCTCCCTTGGCGTGTTCCGACGTGAGATTATCTAAAGTGAAAGCAGAATTGAGGAAAGATGGGCCCTGCCACTGAGCCGAAATCGCCTGCAATTCGATCGGCACACTGGGCAAGGGCTGTTGGTCAACAAATTCTGACCTTCCCATTGCTAGCACTGTGGCGTCTCTAACAGCTTTATAATCGGTATTAGTCGAACTAAAACTCGGAATTAGGCTGAAACTGTATTTTTCAATCAAGAAGCCTTTACCGTCGTGCAAAGCGGCAAAGGGCAGGCTCCGCAATCCCGGATCGACTGATAGTAACAAAGTTTGAATTCCTAAGTTTTGTAAGTCTTTTTCTAGGGGTGCGATCGCCCATTTATATAGTTGCTGAGCGGCGGCTAGATAAGTGCTAGTATCGCGTTTTGCGGGATTGGTGATTTCAGCGCGAAACTCCTGGACGGTGGGGAAAAGAGCTGCTTTGTTGGCTTCGGGGACGCTGTAGTGAATCGGCCACCCGGCGGGAGGAACTAAAATTAGTTCCAATTGATCTTCTCGCGAGACCATGTAGATAATACCAGACCGCTTGCCGGTTTGCTGTTCGATATTTTGTAAAGTTTGTTGGGATGTCGAAATCAAGGTTTTTTCCTCTAGGATGTTGGCTTCTACCCCCAGGTATTCTGCAAATTCTTGATTCCTCATTTCTTCGATTCCCCAGACTGTTTTCTGTATGTCGTTACCTTCAAAAAGTCGATCGGGAGACGGAACATATCCCAGAACTAAATTAGAAGTAGGGTTAACTGTTGGTGCTTGTTGGGATGCGAGTGAAGAGGCTACGATGCCAGCGGGTAATTGACTGATGATACTTTGATCGATGGTTAAAACTCGACGATCGGCAGCAGCAACACCGAGATTGTCTAGCGATCGACTTTCGGGGCGTTTAAAGTCTTGTTCATCGGAGGTTGACGGTTCGGGTGTGGGTGTATCGGCGGCTGTGGGCGAGTTTGGCGCTGTCACAGGTGTGGGCACTTGTATTTCCGTAGGATCGATCGAAGCGGGAGTGACACTTGGAGTGGGAGTTAGGGTGACACTTGGAGTGGGAGTTGGAGTGACACTCGGAGTGGGAGTTAGGGTGACACTTGGAGTGGGAGTGGGAGTGACACTCGGAGTGGGAGTTAGGGTGACACTTGGAGTGGGAGTTAGGGTGACACTTGGAGTGGGAGTTGGAGTGACAATTGCAGTCGGAGTGACACTTGGAGTGGGAGTTGGAGTGACAATTGCAGTCGGAGTTGGAGTTTCTACCGGAGTTGGAGTGACAATTGCAGTCGGAGTTGGAGTTTCTACCGGAGTTGGAGTGACAATTGCAGTCGGAGTTGGAGTTTCTACCGGAGTGGGAGTTTCACTCGGAGTGGGAGTGGGAGTTTCTACCGGAGTTGGAGTTTCACTCG
>NZ_JAUBOR010000065.1:0-15818 GCF_036700305.1 Microcoleus sp. Z1_A1 | reverse complement strand
GAGTGGGAGTGGGAGTTACTACCGGAGTGGGAGTTTCACTCGGAGTGGGAGTGGGAGTTACTACCGGAGTGGGAGTTTCACTCGGAGTGGGAGTGGGAGTTACTACCGGAGTGGGAGTTGGTGTTGGCGGCGGGTCGATCGCGTCATCAGTGGAAAATACAATATTACCAACACTACTAGAACGCGGAAACGACTGCGATGTAATGGTAGATTGTCCCGTGGTAATTGCACCCGCCGTACCGTTGCTAGCAGCATCCCCTACCACAAACGGTTGAATCGGCGTCCCTCTATCTCCCCCAGCGTGTGTAATTGCGATATTTCCGCTACCTGTGCCGCCAGCAGTAGAAATGCTAGCAAATCCCGTCGGCGACAGTGGGGTGGAAAAAGTACCCGTAGCGCGGAAATAATTGCCTGTTATTGCTGTGACATCGCCACCGGTGCCGCCTGTACCGCCTTCGGCATTGATAAACTCTACTTGAATATCGCCGATCGGATCTAAGAACACATTGCCGGCATTTCCGACTATACCGCTAGAGTTAATTTGTCCGGTTGTAATTGAAGTTATCGCCTTAACAGTTATGTTGCCACCACTGTTTGCCGATGTATTCAAATTGCCTGCGGTGAAATTGTTACCGCTTGTAAATAGAATTTCTCCGCCATTAGCAGTAATATTTTTAACGGTTAGATCACCCTTGGCAGTAATATCGACTTTGGCGGCGGTGACATCTCCCAATAAATTGACTTTTTCTGTGTTTAGTGCTGTCAATTGTTGCGCGTTAATTGTCGAGTTTCCTGTCACATTGCCAGCATTTTCGATCGCAAGATTTCCTAACTTGCTGGTGGCACCCACCGCACCGTTGAAAGTTATGCTGCCGCTACCGGAGGCTAGAGTTAAGTTGCGGGCATTAATGCTGTCACTGTCGATCGCACCCAAAGCAATATTTCCCCCTGCCGTACTAAATACCGCATCCTTTGTCAAAACCACAGCATTGCTAATATTAAGGTTGCCGTTATTAGTGGTAATATTACCGCCTAATTTAGTATTTAATCCCGTAATATTAAAGCCAGAATTGCTGTTAACGTTTCCAATAAATTCTGCATTTGAGGCAGTAGCCTTCAAAACAGATAATGGCGTTGTTTCTCCGATATTTCCTTGCACTAACACATTGCCTGTAGCGGCATCTAAGTTCAACAAATGATTACCGTCTATCGCACCAATTATCTTAATATCTCCGCCGCCGGTAGTGAGATTAATATCGTTGCTGAGTGTGACAGTGCCGTTGAGATCGATCGGATTTTTATTGGTATTGATGCCATCATTCAAATTAATTGTGGCAGCCTTGAGAGCAATGCTGCTGTTGTCATTGCCGGTAAGAGTGCCATCAAGTGCGATCGTACCCGTTCCCGTTTGAATATTTACTGGATCTAAAAATGTAAGATTAGAGGAAATACTAACATTTGCACTGCTATCCGATCGCCCGATCGCGATCGAGCTAAATCCATTTTGAATCAAATTAAGTTCCGCAGCAGTCAAATCTAAAGCGCTAGTATTGTTATCTGTTCCGCCAACAACAATATTTTGTCCGGCTGTTGCTGGTTGCAGCGTTAGCACGCCCGTACCCGAAACATTCCCCGAAAAATTAATTTCACCTGCCCTTAAAGTCAGCGGGTTACTACCTGCTGACAAACTCGAACCGAAATCAATAGTTGCATCCCCCAGTGTAAAAGTTACAGGAGCTTTTAATGTCACCGGAGCGCTAAAACTAATGTTATCATTAGTTGTTGTAATATTTCCGCTAGCCGCAACTGTTCCACCGCCATTTTGAATAAATTCACCGTCCAAGTTCAGGTTTTTCTCAATATTGAGATTCACCTTATTGGTAATTGTGAGCGTGCCGTCATTGGTGGTTGTTACAGTTCCTTTAAGATTAACATTGTCCGCAGCAATACCGAGATTGCCAGCCACGTCAACTGTATTATTGAAACTAATGTCGCTGCCTGCGAGAATCGGATTATTGGCAACCGTCACAGCATCTGCATAAGTTTGACTGCCGGTTGTAGTGACATTCCCGCCTAAAGATATCTTGCTGTTGGCAGTTAAACTTGTGAGAGGAGTTGTTTCGCCGATCGCACTTTTGAAGGTAAGATTACCGCTAGTCGCCTTCACAGTCAAATTGCTGGTACCATCAACAGTATTATTGAAAGTAATGCTGTCACCTGAAATAATCGGATTGTTGGCAATTGTAACTGCATCTCCATAAGTTTGAGCACCAGTTGTAGTAACATTTCCCTTGACTTGAGTTGTGCCGCCAGCATCTGCAGTCAAACTCGCGGCATTCACTGTTTGATTAAATGCGGTTGTGCCTGTAGAGTTAGCTGTTAAATTGCCGATCGGAGTTACAGCACCAACTGCACCATTGAAGGTAACATTACCAGTACCGCCATTCACAGTTAAATCGCTGCTACCGTCAACAGTTGTATTGAAAGTAATTTGGCTGCCGGAGAGAATCGGATTATTGGCAATTGTAACTGCATCTCCATAAGTTTGAGCGCCAGTTGTAGTGACATTGCCACCTAAAGATATCTTGCTGTTGGCAGTTAAACTTGTGAGAGGAGTTGTTTCGCCGATCGCACCATTGAATGTAAGATCACCGCTAACCGCCTTCACAGTCAAATCACTGCTGCCGTCTACAGTATTATTGAAAGTAATTTCGCTGCCTGCGAGAATGGGATTGTTGGCAATTGTCACTGCATCTCCATAGGTTTGAGCGCCAGTTGTAGTAACATTTCCCTTGACTTGAGTTGTGCCGCCAGCATTGGTGGTGAAACTGGTAGCTTTGACAGCATTAAATGTAGTTGTGCCAGCACTGGTGACGGTGACATTTCCTAATGATCCAGTACCGGGCAATCCATTAGCATCAATGCTATTTATCTCGACTTGATTGGGAGTGGCGATCGCGATATCTCCGGCCGCACCGGAAGTAGAGCTAGAATTAATTACTCCTGAAACTGCAACAACGTCGCCTGTTTGGCCTGTGAGGGTGATTTTGCCGCCATTGCCAGCAGTGGAACTAGAGTTAAGATTACTAGCAGTAATATTGTTAGCACTGAGTGCGATCGGGCCACCATTTCCGGTAGTGGATGTGGTATCAATTGCCCCTGCTGTCGTATCAATATTGCCATTAGTGCTGGTAAGGGCGATCGCCCGTCCGGGACTTCTCATACTACCAACAGTAATATCGCCTGTAGTTTCAATCGAAAAATCGATCGGACTCTTAACATCCAAAGAATTGATTGTTTTCAGGGAACCTAAAGGTACTGTATTTCCAATGGGCCCGTTGACATTAATCACGCCTGTTCCCGTAGTCAAAACTAGGTTGCCATCGCCGTCAACCGTTCCCCCAAAATTAATGTCACCGGCATTATTTAACCCAGTATCGAGGGTGACATTAGAACCCGTAGCGAGAGAGACTTTGCCACCAAAGTCAATCTTCTGTTCGTTGGTGACAATGGTGAGAATATTTTTGTTTAAGTTAGTCGTTAGAGCATTAAAAGTAATTGAAGCGTTGTTTACACCTGTAATGTTTCCATCGACTGCAATTGTGCCAGCTTGCATTGTGACGGGGAAATTAAAAGTAACACCAGCAGGGTCAATTGCGATATTCCCCGTCCCATCCGTGCGCCCGATAATCATTTGGGAAAACCCATTTAAAACCGGAGGCGCGAGTTCAGCACTGCTGAGATTCAAACGATCGTCCGCAGTATTACCACCCACAGTAATATCTAAACTGGGAGTAAGCTGCTGCAACTGGATAATCCCAGTACCTTTAATTTGAGTTATTGATGACAATGAAATGTCATCGCCCGTCAAAGTGACATTGCCGCCTAAAGTCGCCTCAATCACACCTGGGGTGAGTCTAATGGAATTATCGGAGTTGTTAGCCTTTCCCGTGAGACTAATATTACCCGTTCCCGTAGCTTGTATTGTGCTCGGTGCCATGGTAGTAAGAATCGGGGGCATATCAATCCCGTAGGTGTTCAATCCAGTCCCTAAACTCGTACCGGTTAAAACAATATCTCCATTCTCCGATTTTACCGTGCCCTCGAAGAGCCTGATCCCGGAATTACCGCTCGCGACTGTAGTGCTGATGCCTGCACTGCTCGTCCCCGTCAACGTCACCTTTCCCAAGCCTGCGGTTTGGATTGTAGCATCATTTAATATCTCTATACCGTGGTTGGAAGACCCAGTCCCACCACCTGTACCCGTCAGACTGACATTTCCAGAAAGCGCTTTCACTGTAGCGTTCTCAACGAATATCCCTCGATTGTCACGAGTCCCATTACCGCCAACACCGATCAGAGTCACAGTCCCATTCTCCGCCGTTGACTCCACTGTAGCGTTGTTGAGATTAACGCCTGTATTTTCGATTCCTGTCCCCGCACCTGTTCCAGTCAGGCTGACACTTCCCCCGGCCCGCACTGTACTGCCGTCAATAGATATCCCTTGATTACCATCTGTCCCGTTGCCGCCAGTACCGTTGAAAGTAATATTGCCGCTGTCAGTAGTTTGTAATGTGGTAGCACCCGAAATAGAAATACCGACATTGTTTCCCCCTGTCGATTTTCTTCCCGTACCATTCAGGTCAATTTTTCCACTTCCGGCATTAATTTTGCTGTTCTGGACATTGATTCCCGGCCCGAACACAAGAGTCCCCTGACCCTTACCCTGGAAATTACCACCATTAGTAGCGATCGTCGAACCTACGATACTGAGAGCACCACCGTTTAGATTATCGCTATCAGCATTCAGAGTAATAGTGCCTCCCTGAGTGGTGATAGTGGTCTTATTAAGATTAATATTATTATTAGCATTCAGAGTCAGCGAATTATTATTAGTCCAAGCGATCGGTGCGTCAACGTTAATATTGCCTTGCTCCGTATTACCTGACGCCGTAGAAATAGTAACATTTCCCAAATTTAGCTGTGCTTGCAGCCTCCCATTATTAATCACAGAAGGAGGGCCGGAGTCAACAAATCCTGGCCCCGCAGGAACATTATTCGGACCTTCGACAATAGTAATATTAGTAGGATCTAACAATAAGGTACCAGCAATCCCAAAGGTCGATCGCAAATCAACTAATCCTTGAAAATCCAGCCATTGCTTTCCAGACACTTCCGCAAAGCCCCCATTCCCAGAAACCAAGCCACCTCTGGCCGTAATATTGCCATTAAAGCGAGTATTTTCATCAGCCCAAACTATAACTCGCCCGCCATTCCCATTACTAACAGCATCAGCATTAATCGTCGAATCGCTGCTAACAAAAGTCCGCGAAGCATTGGGCACAGTCCCCAAACCCTGATAATCTCCGCCAATCAGTACATTACCGCCGCCGTTAATCCCAGAAGCATCGATATTGCCTGCAATAACACCTACTTTGTCGCCTAAAATATTTACAGTACCGCCAGTGTTGCCAGAGACATTGAGAGTGCCGGATGCGATCGCAGTTCCCGCAGTTACCGGCACAGCAGCATTCCCCGTTAACACAACTTCCCCATTGGGATTTACCGTCAAACCCGTCGCCTGTGCCACACCTTGTCCAGTCAGCAACTCCGGCAAAGATAATACTGGCTGCGTCCAATTGTTTGGCAGCGAAGTGTGATTTGCTGTCGGCTGAATATCCAAGCTCAATAAATTTCCAGCTTGACTAATCCGCACCAAATTGTTACCCGGTACGGCGCTGATGATAATATTGCCGCTAGGCGCATTTACCTGACCAGTATTGACAACCGTACCGCCGATCAAACTTAAACTTTGACCTGGTGTCACCGTCAGATTGCCTGCATTAATTATGCTTCCCCCTGGCAAATTTGTAAACGCAAAACTATTCGGTGTCCCGATTAATGTTGCCCAATTGTTATTGCCGATCGCACTAAACCACTGATTTTCCCCAAAACCAATCCCTGTCGCCGTAGTAGCATTAAAAGATCCAGGCACGTTGAGAATGGCATTCGGCCCGAAAATCATGCCAGCAGGATTCATCAAAAATAAATTGGAATTCCCGCCCGTAACTTGAATTAAGCCATTTATTAAAGAAGGATTACCCCCAGTAATCCTTCCCAAAATATTTTGAATATTGGGATTGGTCAAAAAGTTAGCCGTTTCAGCCTCGCTGAGGCCAAACTGAGTAAAACTGTGAAAAAGATTAGCCCCATCTCCGCTGAAAGACCCCCCGGAAATGTCGTAGCGGTTGCCGTTGGGAGTAACAACTGTGTTAGTGCCATCTGGTGCGGGGGCGATGGGTTGCGCCTTGGCCGAACCCGCCGCAGCACTCAGCCAGCTAACAATGAATAACCATCCGAGGAAATGTAGTTTGTTGGGTGTCATTGTGTTTAAAGATGGTGCTTAAAGTGCGATCGTATTTATTTCTCCTATTTTTACTCCTAAAAAAATCTCATGTCAATAGGAGCATCCTATTTTGGGCGGTCGAATAATTAGGACTAAAAAAGGAAATCTACAGCCTATTCGGTCGTTTATGAAGTACAGTAGAAACCTTAATTGCGTGCTGTTAATCCTCCGGGTGCGGAGCTACGATATCTTGGATATACAGCACTTTCCAGGTAAGTGAAGTACAGAGAAACCGGGTTTCTTGAATAAAACCGGTTTCTGGCGAGAAATCCAGAAGAAACCCGGTTTCTGGGGTGTACTTTATCAACCTGGAATCCGCTGTAACTTACAGATTGACTGGTGTATCCGCACCGATGCTTGCCATCATATTATGTGTACCACATATACATGGAATATGCTGTATGTTTTCAATTAGGAATGAGAATTAAATAACTTCCACTCTTGAAAGTGGGATGGGCGTCCCGCCCGTCCAAAAAGAATGGGCGGGACGCCCATCCCACCATAACAATTAAAATTGTAAGTTATTTAATTCTCGATCCTTAGTATGATTTACATATTTTTTTTTACTAGGAATCATGCGAGGTAAATCAAACTTGGTTTCTTTTTTTGACTTTCACTGCTTCCTTACCACAATTACCTTAAACAACCGGGTTAATTTGTTCGGGACTGTGGCGGAAAATATGGCACATAACGCGAGGTTTAGGGGTTTAAAAAACTCGCGATTTTAGTCAAAACTACGTAAGTATCGCTCGCCTGTTATACATCTTGCTTAAAGTAGCAAAAAACTCGCTCAAATCCCTACTCGCCGGCGCTCCCGCTTCTTTCTGCATCGGGCGAGCAGCTTGCAGCCCGCTTTCAGGAGCAACTAACCGAACAGCCGACTTTCTCTCAAAAACTTTATATTTTAGGGATGAACTTTACCAAAACTTCATAAAGCTCGACTAAAATTTTTATGTATTTTTGATGAAAGCCAATATAGGCAAGTCTTGCACTCAACTTTAGACAGTTACCGAAACCAAGTAAATGTAGTAGCTTGGAAGTCTAGGCCGGATGAAAATCTTGCTGTTACAGATTAAACTGTGCCAATCTAGTGTCAGTGAAAACTCTTAGAAGAAGCACTCATTTACTGCAAAACACCCTTAAGTGAGATATGTATGTATATTCACTGGTGTGGAGCCTCTTCTTCAGGTTTGACGATCGTCCTAAATATCGCAGGCTCGCGATCGTCTATTCGCGTCACGGCAACATGGCATTTAGGGCATTTTGGGCCTAACTACCTAACAATACAGGAGGAATCAGGGTTATGACTACCTTAACGCTAGTCAAAAAAACATCTTTTACAGTCGCCAGCTTGGCAACCACAATGTTGCTCAGCATCTGCCTGCCCGTCCGAGCTTTCATGTTTGGCACCGACGGCATCCAGTTCGATCGAGATACCAATGTAGAGTTCACATTCCTAGAATCTCACAACTCTTACCAGTCCAGCTTGTGGGTAGCAGCTTTGGCTGCTGAGCCAGAAAACAATGGCTACACAAACATCGCCAGACTGTTTTACGAGACTAAACCCTCAGATAACGGCTCTGCCAACAACTGGAAAGGAACCTTCGGGAACGCAGTCACCTCCGAAAACGGCTCCATCACCCAAAACTTCAGATTTTTGAAGGATCAAATTTATGCCCTGCTGCTGTGGAGCGACACCGGCACCGGCAGACCTTTCGAGCAATACGTCTCGTCAAGCACCTTCATGAACAGCTCCCAATGGCGGGCCGCTGGCACCCAGTTCCGAAGAGATGAATGTCTGGTGGCGGGATGTCAGCTTGCTGTGTTTGGTAAATTTAGCCTCGACCCCAACTCCAGCGGCTCCTTTGCAAACATCAACGGCGGTAAAGGCCCAGAGCAATTTTCATCCCTCACAATGGCCGAACTGGCTAATGGCACAAAAATCTCCTTCGACGATGCCGAACCAGGAACCAAGCTAGACTTCAACGAATTCACCGTGTCCGCTGAGTTAGCCCCCCAACCAGTCCCCCAACCAGTCCCCCAACCAGTCCCAGAACCAGCCCCCGAACCAGTCCCCGAACCAGTCACAGTATTCGGGACTATCCTGGGGATCGGGGCTTTGGCTGCGGCTCGCAGGAAAAAAAAGCGAGGGCAGTAACCATAAAAATGACTCTTAACCAGACCCATACAAATCTAAATAGTGCGTCTGTTCAGTGGTAATCTGAGGAATAGCATTTCTAAATGTTAAGACTTTTTCCATAACGGGAAAAATAGCATCCTAACAAAGGCACTATTCATGGTATCCACCGCAGAAAAAACGAACGTAGGCTACATCACCCAAATCATTGGGCCGGTTGTAGACGTAAAATTCCCAGGCGGCAAACTGCCCCAAATCTATAACGCTCTCACGATTTCCGGCAAAAACGAAGCAGGTCAAGACGTTGCCGTTACCTGCGAAGTTCAACAACTGCTCGGAGACAGCCAAGTGCGTGCAGTTTCCATGAGTACCACCGACGGCTTGGTGCGTGGCATGGAAGTAGTAGATACCGGGGAAGCAATCCAAGTTCCAGTCGGCATCCCAACTCTCGGCCGGATTTTTAACGTCATCGGTCAACCCGTAGACAACCTAGGCCCGGTCAATACTTCCGAAAGTATGCCCATCCACCGCAACCCGCCGGCTTTTACCGAACTGGAAACCAAGCCTTCGGTGTTTGAAACAGGGATCAAGGTGATTGACCTGCTGGCCCCCTACCGTCGCGGCGGCAAAATCGGTTTGTTCGGCGGCGCAGGCGTCGGCAAAACCGTGATTATGATGGAACTCGTGAACAACATCGCCAAGGCTCACGGCGGCGTGTCCGTGTTCGGTGGTGTGGGCGAGCGCACCCGCGAAGGCAATGACCTCTACAAAGAAATGATCGAGTCGGGGGTTATTGACGAAGAAGACCGCAGCAAGTCAAAAATTGCTCTGGTTTACGGTCAAATGAACGAGCCGCCTGGTGCTCGGATGCGCGTGGGCCTGTCGGCTCTGGCGATGGCCGAATACTTCCGTGATGTCAGCAAGCAAGACGTGCTGCTGTTCATTGACAATATCTTCCGGTTCGTGCAAGCGGGTTCTGAGGTATCGGCTCTGTTGGGTCGGATGCCTTCGGCTGTGGGATATCAGCCGACTCTCGGTACAGACATGGGCGACTTGCAAGAACGGATTACCTCGACTACCGAAGGTTCGATTACTTCGGTTCAAGCTGTGTACGTACCTGCGGATGACTTGACTGACCCCGCACCGGCTACGACTTTTGCTCACTTGGACGCTACAACTGTGTTGTCTCGCGGTTTGGCTGCGAAGGGGATTTATCCTGCGGTTGACCCGCTGGATTCTACGTCTACGATGTTGCAAGTTAGCGTTGTCGGCGAAGAACACTATGGTGTTGCTCGTCAGGTGCAGTCTACTCTGCAACGCTATAAGGAATTGCAAGACATTATTGCAATTTTGGGCTTGGATGAGCTGTCGGAAGATGACCGCTTGACGGTTTCTCGCGCTCGCAAAATTGAACGGTTCTTGTCTCAACCGTTCTTTGTAGCAGAAGTGTTCACCGGTTCCCCCGGCAAGTACGTCAAGTTGGCAGACACCATTAAGGGCTTCCAAATGATTTTGGCTGGCGAACTTGACGAATTACCGGAACAAGCTTTCTATTTGGTGGGCGATATCAACGAGGCGATCGCCAAAGCTGAAAAAATGAAAGCTGACGCCAAGTAATTTTAGTCATGAGTCAGTAGTCAGTAGTCATGAGTCATGAGTCAGTAGTTATTAGTTATTTGTTATTAGTTATTGGTTATTGGTAACAACTGACAACTGACAACTGACAACTGACAACTGATAACTGACAACTGACAACTGACAACTGACAACTGACAACTGACAACCGACAACTGACAATTTATGACATTAACTGTGCGCGTAGTGGCCCCAGACAAAACTGTTTGGGATTCTAATGCTGAAGAAGTAATTCTGCCGAGCACCACAGGCCAACTGGGTATCTTGAGCGGTCACGCTCCCATGTTGACAGCTTTGGATACCGGAGTGATGCGCGTCCGTCCCGGCAAGGAATGGGTGTCTATTGCTCTGATGGGTGGCTTTGCAGAAATCCAAGAAAACAAAGTTACTATTCTTGTCAACGGCGCTGAAAAAGGCGAAACCATTGATAAAGAAGCTGCTCGTACTGCTTACACCGAAGCAGAAGCTCGTTTGCAAAAGGCTACTACCGGCACTTTGCAAGAGCAAATTCAAGCCAAGCAAGCAATCAAGCGCGCGAGAGCTCGTTTCCAAGCTGCCGGCGGCACGCTCTAGCTCTAATGGTAAGGACATAGTGCTTTTGTAGTAGGGACACAACATTGTTGTGTCCCTGCTGTTTTTCTGGCGTTGTGTCCCTAATGCGAGAGCTAAACTCCCGCCTCGGACAATAGAGATTGCATTGTTTCCCAAGATAACCCCTGCTGAAGATAGCGGGGGTTATTTGGATTGTAGGGGCTCTCCACGCGATCGATACTGACAATTTTTGCTTCCTCCGGCAAAACAGGAACCTCTGGATCGCTCGCGGTCGATCGCGTCAGGGAGCTAGAAAAGCCTTTAAAAATAGCAATTTCATCGAATTCGCCGTCTATTTCGGCCTTGACGATTAAAACTTCGTGCGATCGTTTTACCGTGTATTGTTCCAAGCGACGAGCAATAGAGTCAGCCATAGCAAATCTCACTTTCCTGAAATCTGCTATAATATACAGCACTTTCCAGGTAAGTGAAGTACAGAGAAACCGGGTTTCTTGAATAAAACCGGTTTCTGGCGAGAAATCCAGAAGAAACCCGGTTTCTGGGGTGTACTTTATAAACCTGGAATCCGCTGTAGCTTAATTTTGTGGCTAATTTCAGGGGCAGCGATCCAATATTTTATTCTTAATTAAACCTTTTTTAACAGCCGGAAGTAAGCGCACATAATATAAATTGTGTAAAAAAAAGTTGCAATATTTTCCGTCGGCACAACCTACTTGTTAAATATTTTACAGCATATTTTATGTACATTTAGTACGGATAAACCGGGTTTCGAGCGACAGAATCAGTTAAGATGCGAGAACTGTAAATAAACCCCGTGAGAGCGGGGTATAATTCATAAACCTGGAATATTCTGTATGATGCAGAAACAGAACAAAGCATTCAACTAAAACAGGCAACTGCTGCTGAATTTCAAAAATGTCTGGAGCTTTATTTCGAGAAAAATTTTACTTAGACGCAAAAATTGTTCAATAAGATTTGCGAAAGAAAGCCTCAAGATAAGTTAGCAGCAATTTACTCTCAGCGCTCTCTAAAGAATGGAATGTCTGGAGTGCCACAAGGATAGTCGGGGATAGAAGCTTTGGATGAAAAGTAGTGATACAGATATATTGTATGTGAACATCGGTAGGGACAGGGAAATGCCTTGTCCGGCGCGGGGACGAGCACACGGAAATGCCGTGTCTCTACGGTTCGCTTTGACTTTTAATAATTTGGTATAAGATGAAAGATTGTAGAACCGATATCGCGTCTTCCTTGTGTAAGTTGTGTTTAAGTACAAAATGGTTTATAATACTTACCAGCGGTAAGAACTAGCTCCAAGTATTAACTGGGTTTTTCAACCTAAACTAATGTTATGTCCACTCTTTCTCTCAAGCACTTAGTGGCAAAACTTTCAAGAAAAGCAACGCTGCAAACTGTACTCATAGTTCCCTTTGTCTTGCAAGTATTTGCAGCGGTGGGTATTGTGGGATATTTATCATTTAGGAACTCTCAAAGAGCAGTGAATGACCTTGCGGCTCAGTTGATGGGCGAGGTGAGCAATCGCATCGAGCAAAATTTGAGAACTTATCTGCAAACTCCGCACCAAATCAATCAAAGCAAGCTGGATGCGGTGAAACTCGGTTTTGTGAACATGAAAGACTTGTCAGCTTGGGAAAAGTATCTATGGCGACAAGTGCAATTATATCCTTATATCAATTTTACATCGATCGCTAATCAAGATGGAGAATATCGCACTGGCGAAAAGATGTCTAATGGCACTTTATTGATTAACGCATCGGGGCCTTCTACAAATTTTAATTTTTATTCTTACAATACTAATGATACGGGCGATCGCACGACAGTAGCCGCCTCCGTTAAAAAATTCGACATCCGACAGCACCCTTCCTACGCCTATGCGGCTCTAGAAGCCAAACCAACTTGGAGTTCAGTTTATATATCCTTCCTAGAACCCACCTTACTCCTCAGCGCGCTGCAACCAGTTTACAACAGCCAGAAACAGCTAGAAGGAGTATTAATTGCTGCTTTGCGTCTCGACAGTATCGGTCAATTTTTAAACAGCCTCAAAATAGGTAAATCTGGTCAAACTTTTATTATCGAAAGAAACGGCACGCTGCTGGCAACTTCCACAGCCGAAAAACCTTTCCGCACCCAAAACGGTCAAAAAGAACTGTTTAAAGTTACAGAAAGCAGCGACGCAGTAACGCAAACTACAGCTAAATATTTAGAAAGTCACTTTCAAAACTTGCACCAAATTACAAAATCGCAGCAAATAAATGTTGAAATCAACGGCCAGCAGAAATTTTTAAAAGTCCTGCCATTTCAAGACGACAAGGGTTTAGATTTGCTGATTGTCGTTGTCGTTCCCGAAGCCGACTTTATGGAACAAATTCATGCGGGCAACCGAACTACAGTGTTGCTATGTCTGGCAGCTTTGGGCATGGCAAGTGTGTTAGGAATTCTCACTTCTCGCTGGATTATCAAACCTCTTATAAAATTAAAAAATGCAGCAATAGCTTTATCTGAAGGACAATTTGACCAAACTGTCAAGCTCGATCGCTCCGACGAATTGGGCGTACTTGCCGCTGCTTTTAACAGCATGGCACAACAACTGCAAGCATCTTTTACTGCCTTAGAAACTAAAAATACCGAATTGCAGCGACTCGACAAACTGAAAGACGAATTTTTAGCCAATACTTCCCACGAACTCCGCACTCCGCTCAACGGCATTATTGGTATTGCAGAATCTTTAATAGACGGTGCTACCGGACAACTGCCAGAACCAACAAATTTTAACTTAGCTTTAATTTCATCATCGGGCAAAAGATTGTCTTCTTTAATTAACGATCTTCTGGACTTTTCTCAGCTAAAACACAAAACGATAGAACTGCAAATTAAGTCAGTCGGTATTCGAGAAATAGTCTCTGTAATTCTCACTTTGTCTCAGCCATTAGTAGGCAAAAAAAACTTGCAGTTGATTAACTCAGTCGCTCCTGAATTGCCGCCAATAGCAGCAGACGAGAATCGCTTGCAGCAAATACTTTACAACTTAATAGGCAATGCAATTAAATTTACCGAAAGCGGCAGAGTTGAAATTTCAGCAGAATTGGTAACGGGCAACGCACAATCACTGCCTAATTCCCAATTAGCGATTAGTGTATCTGACACCGGTATTGGCATCCCCGAAGATAAATTAGAACGAATTTTTGAATCCTTTGAACAAGCTGACGGTTCCACTGCTAGAGAATATGGCGGCACGGGTTTAGGGTTAACTGTTGCCAAGCAATTAGTGGAATTGCACGGAGGTAAAATTTCGGTATCTTCAACTGTAGGCGTCGGTTCCCAGTTCACCTTTACTTTGCCCGTATCTGAGAGTCAACCGGAATTTAGCAGCATACAGCCGCGTTTAACCGAGGGTTCTCCCATTTTTATCACTCCTGAACTAGCCCGCCAATCCTCTATAATAAATTCTCAGGTATCAGACAATAGCGAGTCGCTAGAAAGTGAAAAATTAAAAATTTTGGTAGTTGATGATGAGCCGATTAATATTCATGTCATCATCAACAGTCTTTCTCTAGCCAACTACGAAATTACTCAAGCGAGCAACGGCTTAGAAGCTTTAAATCTGATTGAATCAGGATTTAAGCCGGACTTAATTTTACTCGATGTAATGATGCCGCAGATGACGGGTTATGAAGTATGTCGAGAAGTCCGCAAAAAATACTCGCCTTTAGAAATGCCGATTCTGATGCTGACGGCAAAAAATCTAACTACTGACTTGGTAGAAGCTTTTAACTTAGAAGCCAATGATTATGTAACTAAACCTTTTATAAAAAAGGAATTGTTGGCGAGAATTAATACGCAAATTCGCCTAGCAAAACTGAATGCAGCCTACGGCAGGTTTGTGCCGCACGATTTTCTAAACTTGCTGGAAAAGCCGAGTATTATTGAAGTAAAATTAGGCGAACATCAGGAAAGAGATATGACAGTGCTGTTTGCTGATATTCGCTCGTTTACTGCGCTTTCCGAAAATATGACACCGGATGAAAATTTTACATTTATTAATACTTACTTGGGAAGGGTTAGCCCTGCAATTAGGAAAAATAACGGGTTTATTGACAAATACATTGGGGATGCAGTCATGGCACTGTTTCCTACATCCCCTGAAGATGGTGTGCGAGCAGCAATTGATATGCAGAAAGAAGTAAATCTCTATAACCAGCAGCGAGAAAAAAATGGCTTGTTTCCGATCGCGATCGGCGTCGGTTTGCACGCGGGCAATTTGATGTTGGGTACCATCGGCGAACGAGAACGGATGGAAAGTACGGTGATTGCTGATGCGGTGAATCTCGCGTCTCGTTTGGAAGGATTGACTAAGGTTTACGGCGCGGGCATTCTAGTTAGCGGTGCAATTATCGATCGCCTAGACGATCCAGAAAAATATAAGTACAGATTTGTCGATCGAGTAACGGTGAAAGGAAAGACAAATGCTGTGTCGGTGTTTGAAATTTACGATACAGAAACAGAGGAAAGCATTGTACTCAAGCAGCAAACGGCGGAGGTTTTTCAAGAAGCCCTCAATTTTTACTACGAGCAAAAATTTGTTGCCGCCCAAAAAGTATTTCAGAATATTTTACAAATCAATCCAGACGATCGGGTAGCAATGCTGTATTTCAAACGCTCTCGCAAGTATCGAATGTACGGTGCCCCGGAGGGGTGGTGTGGGGTGGAAACTTCGACAGAAAAATAGGGCGCACACTGCACGCCCTACTCTGTTTAACACATGGTTGCACAAACTTTAAAATATAGTTGTACAAACACCCAATTTATTCCAAGTTTTAGGGCCGACAATGCCATCAGCAACGATTTGTTGTTGGTTTTGAAAATTGATAACGGCTTGTTGGGTTTTCGGGCCGAATCCTCCATCAGTATTTAAAGAAAATCCCTTGGTGTTCAAGAGTCGCTGAAGGTAGCGAACGTCCTCATTTTGGGTGACACCATCGTTGCGTTTTAGCCCACATTCCGCAGATGTCGGTCGGATTTCTTTATCAGTTGTGAAAACTTGGAAGCCAAACGCTTTTAGGCTGAAAT
>NZ_JAUBOR010000064.1:0-24769 GCF_036700305.1 Microcoleus sp. Z1_A1 | reverse complement strand
AGATTTTCCCGTTTCTATTCAATATCTTGGCGAACCCGCCCCTACAGGAATCATGGTTAATTGACCGGACATGATATTACTACTGACTAATGACTAATCACTAACGACTACTTACTTTTTTTCAAAATTTGCCCCTTGTCATCAATTATCAAACCGCTATTGGGAAAATCGCTCTTTGTCAAACGGTTAATCAAACCCACAGTCCTAAATTTGTTATCAACAGCCGGAACACCTCGCCCGTCAAGTTGGACGGGGATAATCTTACCAGAAACAAAATCCCCTTTCGGAGTCATTTTCACATCCAAAATTAGAGATTGACCGAGTGTTCCTGCTGTGGACAAAGTGCGATAACCCAAAAAATTTCCCAGGGAATAAGCAATCAATTTCCCTTTATAAAGTTCCATCGCTCGCGGGACGTGCGGGCCATGTCCCAAAATCAAATCGGCTCCCGCATCAATCATCGTCCGCGAAAACAAAACCATATTTCCCCGGTTTTCTCCGTAAAAGAACTCAGTTTTATTTCTCACATTCAGAGCTCCCGTTCCTTCCGCTCCAGCATGAACTGATATCACTACAATATCAGCGTTTTGCTTGGCTTTTTTGACAACTTCTGCTCCCGCTTTGAGTTCCAGCAAGGAATTGTGAACGTCGCCGTAGTTGCTGAAACCGATAAAGGCAAAATTCACGCCCTTGACATTTTTATAAACAATTTGATCTCTTTTGCCAACAGCCTTCATGCCGTTGCTGTCGATGTTTTTAATCGTGTCATTAAATCCTTTCTCGTGAAAATCGTAAGAGTGATTGTTGGCAATATTCAAAATATCAAAACCAACATCTTTGAAAATTTTGGCATAACTCGGAGGCGTCCGAAAGGCAAACAGCATTCGTCCGCCGCCTGCTTTGGAACTGTAAGGATGATCGGTCATCGTGCTTTCAAAATTGCCAAACAGAATATCAGCTCCTTTGAGGTACGGTTTTACCGACTCTAATAACATCTCTTTTTTTGCCGGCAGTTTGTTGTAGGGATAATTTGTGCCGGGGATCATGTCACCAACTGCTTTGATGCTGACAGTGGCAGGCACAATGGCAGGTTTTGTGGCGGCAGGGGAGGGCGGTTTTGGAGCTGGAAGGGGTTTGGCTGCGGGTGTCGAGCTCACTTCTTGTACCGCAGGCTTTGACGTTAGAGGGTTATTAGTAGCGGTGGGTGAGGATTTGTAAAGTTGAGAAGCCAGCACAAAGCCGGATATCGGTACGAGAATTAGACTCAGAGCACCGACTGACAGCCCAGATTTTTTAGTTTTAGTGCCTGCTAATTCTGGCTGGGGTGATGGCTTTTGCTGCCTTTGGTTTGGGGGTTTTGGAGTTGGGATTTTAGAGGGTTGGGGCGGAGATTTTTCTGGTATTTGAGTGGGCGCCGTTGTGACATTTTGAGTTTTTTCTAGCTTGGGCAAAGTCACAGGAATGGGAGAAGCTGCTACACTAGCGGCTACTGCTGCACTCGCAGCTACTGCGGCATTCACGGCAACTAACGGACTCACGGGTGCGGCAGTCAAGCGTTTTTTTAATTCTACCGTCTGAGTCCAAGCGGGCAATTGCTGGCCGTCGCGCCGCCCGTAAACTGTCACTGAGTAAAGGTTATTTGGTTGCAGCCGCTGCAACCCTTTGACTGCGACTCGGAGACAGGCTTCTTCTGCGGGCAAATGTTCTGCTTCCAGCAGCAGGTGCAGGGTGTCGTTTTCCCGGCTGGCTTTAGCCGTGACGCCGAAGCTTTGGAGTGCTTGGCCGATCAGAAATGCGATCGCCCTGGCATCGCCTTCTTTTGCTAAATTTAAAATATCTTGTTGGCTCACAAACGCCTCTACTCTCACACTAGAAATTTAGCTCGATCTTATATCAAATTTGGCTGCACAGCATTAAATACCGATTGATTTAACTTAAGTAAGGAATGAGAATTAAATAACTTCCACTCTTGAAAGTGGGATGGGCGTCCCGCCCGTCCAAAAAGGACGGGCGGGACGCCCATCCCACAATAACAATTAAAATTGTAAGTTATTTAATTCGCGCTCCTAATTGGGTACAAATAAACAGAACGTTGACAGAGGACGCCTGCGTGAAAGGGTCTACTCGCTCTCACTATAAATCCTAACTAAATCCGACCCTACTTTTACAAGATAGTATGATTTTTGGCGATTGCTAGCTAAATACAATATTTCCTAACGGTTATCTTAGTCGATCGCCCAAACACTTCTATCCGGGATAATTGCCCCCTTCAAATTAACATCGGTCAAATCAGCGCTCTCTTTCTTACAGCATTTTTGGTAAATAAAACGGATTTGTGAGCGTCGAAAGTGCGTCTTGGAATGTACTGAAAATATGCGGTTTAGCAGCGAAGAATTAACGAAAAAACCCTGTTTCACGTTTGCAGTGCCAATGCCCCTGTCCCACTTCCGCCCAAATTCACACAAAAACGATCGACCTGCAGGCTCGGAAGCTTGTTAAACTTTTGGTCATGCCACGCTATTGGTGAGAAATCGACGGCTAGCCACAATCGTCTGCTAACGCCCCCGCAGTGCTGGGCTGCGCGGCCTGCACTGCACACTGCACGTAGGTGAGATTAGCTGCAATCAACTTTCGGGATGCCGCTGCTAAAGTCGCGGCCGCCAATGTAGTTGTTCGTTTTAAACTAATTAAACTAATTATTTAAAGGAGTTGCACGTCAATGACACAATTGTGCTTATAAGAAATATCTGGCTCGGTGCCCTCTCAAACCAGGGTTTTTCGCTAGTCTGGTGCTATTTGTGAGTTAGTTAAGCCCATAGCAGCTAGGATCGAGCTAACTCACGGTTAAACTAAAGCTCGTCATGCGGCGTTGCCTCTCAAAACCCGGATTGAGTCTTATGGCGCATTACCGCTCCTCTGTATGTTTGTTCACCTGCATTGCCTGTCTGGGCGTTGCGTTCAGTCCAAGTGCCGACGGAGGGCAACAGGTACTCAATGCCTCTGCGCGTGCTGTTTCCCAAGAAATTGCTCAGGCGAACTCTCCCCCGGACGATCGCCAGAATTCCAAGCCTCTAAAACCGTCTCCAGCGCCCGATAAAAGCAAATCTCAGCCGTCCAAAACGTCCAAATCTAATTCTAAGATCCCGAAATCGGTATCCAATTTGCTCGTCATTTTGTCTCGTCAGCGGGGGTTCTTAATGTTGGGTTTGGCAGCAGTTGTCGTCACGGCAGCGGCAGTATTTATCATGCTCAAATTAGTTAGCAGTGACGAGTCAAATTATCCTAAGCGAAGACGGGGAAGATTTGAGCGCCACAACCCAAAAAACTCTCCATTCACTAATCCCGATTCTCCTACAAACTCGCACCAAATTAGGCCACAAGAGACTTCTTCTGGGGGACAATCGCTGTCAGCCTTGCCCTACCCTTTTGGTTTGCCAAAAAGCCACAGTATTGAGAGCAGCGCTCAACCTTTTATCATGGAATCCCGGCAACCAGAACCCGATGATGCAGCCGTCGAGGGCGATCGAATTAATTCCGACACCTCGCCCTTGGAAACTCACAGCAACGGATACAGCAACACAGGTTTCAACATTCCCGAAACAACTAATCAAACCGATTCCCTAGCGAAGAAGAAAAATATTACCCTTCCCGAAACGGATCGTAGACCTCAAGTTGATATTATTGAAGCACTGATTGAAGATTTGCAGCAGCTAAATCCGGCAAAGAGATGCAAAGCAATTTGGGAACTAGGTCAGCGGGGAGATTCCAGAGCAGTTGAGCCGTTGCTCGATTTGCTAGCAAATTCCGACTCCAAGCAGTACAGTTTAATTTTGGCAAGTCTCTCGGAAATTGGCATTCGCACGCTCAAACCCATGAATAATGCGTGGTCAATCTCGCTGCAAAATGAAAATCCCGAAGTGCGTAAAAATGCAATTCGCGACTTGACGCGGATTTACGAATTGGTGAATCAAATCAGTTACTTGTTGCACCGTGCGACGGACGATCCAGATCCAGAAGTTCAGGAAACTGCTCGCTGGGCAATCAATCAGTTAAACCGCCTCCGTCCGCGTTCTGGGATGGATTAATAAATGTAGCAATTTTTAAATAATTTGAAAATAGAGATTTGAGATGGGAGAATTTATAATTTAGATTATGTTAGAATTAGTGACGGCTGACTAAGCTGTGGAGCATTTAAACCAGTAACGAGGCTAGTAAGGTGCGTCATTCGCGAACCCTTACGCTGAAACGGAAAACCTTAGATGCTGACGCACCTTACGCAAGCCCTTTAAATGCCGAACAGCTTAATGACTACTGATATCATGTCCGATCGATCGCCCACAATACATAGGTCGGGGCGGGTTTGTGAGATTGTCCGTTTTTGGCAAATATTATTGGTGAACCCGCCCCTACTGGAATCAGGATAATCGACCGGACATGATATGACTAATGACTAATAACTAATGACTAATAACTAATGACTAATAACACTTTAAAACTATTGTTTCTGTCAACTTCTGTCGGTCAACTCGGTTCGGGGTTGGGCGGCGGAGTCGAACTTACAGTCCTTAACCTAGCTAAAGAATTGCAGAGTCGGGGTCATAAAATAGGAGTTGTAGCGCCGATAGGTTCAGTCTTAGAATCAATTTCTGTAATCGAAATAACGGGTGAGTTGCAAGTAACCGCCCAAACACAAGATTACCATGCTCCTATTGTGATGCCCGCGGACTCGGTGCTGGCGAATATGTGGGAATATGCTCGCCAAGTTCAGGATGAATGGGATGTCATTGTTAATTTTGCCTACGATTGGCTGCCGTTTTATTTGACACCATTTTTTAGGACTCCGATCGCACATTTGATCAGCATGGGATCCCTTTCTGCAGCCCTCGATCGCATTGCCGAACAAACCGCCGCCCAGTTTCCTGGTACGATCGGAGTTCACACCGCTTCTCAAGCCAAAACATTCACCTTTGCCGAGGAATGTCAGTTGTTGGGAAGCGGCATTGATTTATCGCTGTACCAATTTTGCAACAAATCCCAGTCTAAATTAGCTTGGCTAGGCCGCATCGCCCCGGAAAAAGGCTTAGAAGATGCAGTAGCAGCAGCGAAAATTACAGGCATTCCCCTCAAAATTATGGGCAAAATGCAAGATGAGGATTATTGGCAAAAAATTTGTGCAGATTACCCGGATGCTCCGGTAGAATATTTAGGGTTTTTGACAACAACCCAAATGCAAGAGCAAACCCGTCAGTGCCAAGCATTGTTGATGACACCACGTTGGGTGGAAGCTTTCGGAAATGTCGCGATCGAGGCTTTAGCGTGCGGTGTACCCGTGATTGCTTACGAGCGCGGGGGGCCGGCGGAAATTGTTAGAGACGGACTGACGGGCTTTTTAGTGCAGCCTGATAGCGTAAATGGCTTGGTAGGTGCGATCGCCCGTTTAGACAAAATTGACCGCAGCGCTTGCCGGCGACAAGCAGAGGTAGAATATTCTTTAGCAGCTTTGGGCGATCGTTGCGAACACTGGTTCAAATCTATTCTCAAATTGAGTTAAATAAACTCTTAATTGACCACAAAAAAGAAAACAGAAAAAAACTATGGCAACCGAACGTTTAGTGCTTTTATCCAGTAGAGAAATCGAAAAAATGCGCCAAGCAGGCCGTTTAGCGGCCGAACTTCTGCTGCATCTCGAACCGATGGTAAAACCGGGTGTCAGCACTTTAGAAATTAACGACGAAGCCGAACGCTGGACTTTGGCACACGGAGCAAAAAGCGCTCCCCTAGGCTATAAAGGATTTCCCAAATCTCTGTGTGCAAGCGTCAATGAAGTAGTCTGTCACGGCATCCCCAATGCGAAACAAATTCTTAAAGAAGGTGACATTATTAATATTGATGTAACCCCTTTAGTTGATGGTTATCATGGCGATACTTCCAAAACTTTTTTTGTCGGTAAACCTTCACCGGTAGCGAAAAAATTAGTTGAAGTAACCGAGGAATGTTTAAGAAGAGGAATTGCCGAAGTCAAACCGGGTGCTCGTACCGGCGACATCGGTGCAGCGATTCAAGAATATGCTGAAGCACAGGGTTTTTCGGTAGTGCGAAATTTTGCGGGGCACGGGATTCACCGAGTCTTTCACACGGAACCGGAAATTCTGCACTATGGCAAGCGAGGCACGGGAAAAAAGCTCAGACAAGGCATGGTTTTTACGATCGAGCCGATGATTAATGAGGGTACTTGGGAAGTGGAAATTCTCGCCGATGGTTGGACATCTATCACCAAGGATGGAAAGCTTTCAGCTCAATTTGAACACACTCTGGCTGTTACTGATTCTGGGGTGGAAATTCTAACTTTACCTTAGCAATCATTCACAAAAAATCTGAAAAACTCACTCCTAAATCAATAATTAACCCTATCCCGTAGGGGCGGGTTCACAGAAAATTTCCGCATGAAACAGACAATCTCGAAAACCCGCCCCACCCAACGAAATATGTAAATGTGGGTAAGGTTGATGTCGATAGTCCCTGGGTTTGGGGCGGGTTTTGGAGATGGTTTGTTTTAATAGTTGATGGTTGGTAAAACCCGCCCCTACAGAATTACCGTTAATTCACAAAACACGATATAACTAATAACTAATAACTAATAACAAATGACTGACATAAAATTTCTGCAACCAGGAGATTTGCTCAAAGTAATTGCCCCTAGTGGCACTTTGCGAGAATCAACCAACTTTGAAAAGGGTGTAGAAATTTGGAAATCTCGCGGCTATCGAATTGAATTAACACCGGGTTTTGACGATCGCTGGGGCTATTTGGCAGGTTCCGACGAAAACCGCGTCCGACAGCTAGCAGATGCCCTCAATGACCCGGATTGTCGCGGTATTCTCTGTGTTCGAGGTGGTTTCGGCAGCACTCGACTTTTGGAAAAAGGAAATGTGGGAAAGGCGGAAAATTCCCAATTTCCAACTCCCGATTCCCATTCGCCGAAATGGTTAATCGGCTTTTCAGATATTACTGCTTTGCTGTGGAATCACGACAAATTGGGGATTTGGGGCGTTCACGGCCCGATGCTGACAACTTTGGCGGATGAACCGGATTGGTCTGTCGATCGACTTTTTGACTGCATCGAAGGTCGTCCCTTACAATCTTTGCAAGGTAAAGGATGGGGCAGCGGACAAGCCACGGGGCCGCTGTTTCCGGCGAATCTGACGGTGGCTTCTCACTTGCTCGGAACCCCGTATCAACCGGATTTGACGGGGGTTATTCTCGCATTTGAGGATGTTTCCGAGGCTCCTTACAGGGTCGATCGAATGTTGACTTTGTGGCGGATGGCGGGGGCTTTCACTGGGGTGCGGGGCATTGCTTTGGGACGCTTCAGCCGCTGCGAGATTGAGCCGAGTATTCCCAGTTTTAGCATTGAAGAGGTTTTGCGAGATCGGCTGGGGGACTTGAATATTCCGATTGTCTCGGATTTGCCTTTCGGGCACGAGGGAGTTAACGCTGCTTTACCGATGGGAATTATGGCGAGTCTCGACGCTGAATCGGGATTGCTGATTTGTGGCGATCGATCGCAACTTTAGATTAGGGCTCAACGTCTATAACTTTAACATGAGATTTTGCACCCGCTAAATATTCCCGTTAGGTGAGGTTGACACGGTTGGCAGAAATTACATTTAAAATGGATTGTGTATGCAAATGTCGGCGCCAAGAAAGCAAAAAGATTTTAAATTTTTCCAGAGGTTGATATGAGAACTCACAACTTGTTAAACAGTATTGCTGCCGCATTCCTAGTTACTGGATTGGCACTTACGAGCATTTCGTCTAGTGCTGTTGGCGAACAGATACGGAATAACGATCGCATTGACGGAGTAATTCGCCGCACTTCCCCGATTTACCGTTTTCGGAATATGTGGGTTCCGGGCTCTCCGACGGAAGAATTGCGCGGTCAAGAATACACATTCAGCGCTAGGGAAGGCGACAACATTGAAGTGTTTTTAGATACAGATAGAAGTCGCGGTTTTACTCCCGTCATGGTACTGTTTTACGGGAACAACAAACAAGTCGCTTTTACGCAAGACCGCTCTTTTAATTATCAAATTCCCCGTAGTGGCGATTATAAACTGTTAGTGTTAGCAAAAGATGCTGCCAGGGGCGGTAGCTACACGCTGGAAGTTGCGGGAATTGATGGGGGCGACAGACGATCTCGCAATTCGCGGGACGATTGGTATACGAGGCGAGATGACGATCGATATGACGGTCAATATGACAGATCACAGCTTCTGCAAGATGATTTTGGCTTGCGGTCTGTTGATTGTCGCGAGAGACGTTCTATGGTGAGAGTAAGGTTTGACGATGGAAATCAAGACTCGACTTACTGCGCTGTCCCGAATAGAAGGTATCCGGCGGGAGATTATTACTACAATTCGCGGACTAGAGATTTAGACTCGGCGCGGCGGAATGATAGTAGATTCGATGCGGGCCGAGATCAATGTCGGGTAGTGGTGGGCGGAGTCTGTGTGACGAGGTAAGCTGTTTCTTGTCCGAAGATAAAAACGAAACAATCGCAGGATTTGTGGTTCATCAGTTCTATATCTTGGACTATAGCGCAAGTTCAGAAACCCGGTTTTTACCAAGAAACCGGGTTTCTTTGCGTCGCGAGTTTCCATTCAATTAGTTTCTCCAGCGAGTGGGGAGGCTGAGAATCTTACATCCAAGGCGTTACTGTCTGGCTGTTTCCATTCAATTAGTTTCCCCAGCGAGTAGGGAGCTAAATTTATGGTAATTCTTTGCACAAGAGAAACCAGAAAAAAACTAAAATAATAATGTTGTCGTTCAAAACAAACTTTATTATGGTACATCTTTCGGGGAATTTTCCGTTTCATCAGTTTATTTTTGCAAACAAACCGACTGGACGGAAGCAATTAACTAGAATTGAAAAGCAAGGAATTAAACTTGGAAAGTTTTAATCTGGTCAGCACCTAATGGACCCCCCCTTACGGTAGCAACTATAACATTCTGCAAACCTGCTGAATTTTGACCGTAAATGAAGGTAATTCCTTCTGGGGCACGAGCGTTTGTCGCACCACTTGAACCTGGTTCAAAATATCTCACTTGAACAGTGTAACCGTCTGTTACGGGTACAAGCAAACTGTCCCCAGGTTCTAATTCCGTGAAACCTACAGGATTTTGGCCCGATCGCACAGGTGCAGTCCCGATTTGGAAAGCATCGGGTTTTCCGTTTTTGCCATCTACCCGAAAAGCTCCTGGTTTTAGGGTTTCCGTAGCACCGGGCAGAGTTACAACTCCACCAGTAAGCGTATCTTGGGCAGGAGTGGGTGCAGGTGTTGGAGAAGGGCTTGGCGTTGGAGTTAGAGTCGCACGGATAAATCCGTCTTTAATTTCTAGACCTTCCCCAAGCTGATCGCCTGGACTAAAATCAGAAACAAAAGCCCCAATTCCAAAAAAGGTATCATTACCTTCACCGCCGGTCAAGGTGTCACCTTCACCGCCGTAGATAATGTCATCTCCACTATCTCCTAAAAGTAGATCAGAACCACCATCACCGTAAATAGTATCATTGCCTTTGCCGCCGTAGATGGTGTCGTTGCCTTCACCGCCGTAGATAAGGTCATCTCCGAGATCACCTCGAAGAAAATCATTTCCACCATTTCCGTAAATAGTATCATTGTCTTTGCCGCCGTAGATGGTGTCGTTGTCTTCACGCCCCGAAAGAATGTCGTTGCCTTTTTTACCGAAAATTATTCCTGTTTCTTCGATAGAATCGTTTCCGTCACTTCCAATAAATTCCATAGTTTTTTCCTCGTATTTTTCAAACTGTCAATCACCAACTTTTAGGAAGTTTTTCTTTTAGCTAAAAGCTTTTTAGTTTCCCTTCAATTAGTTTCCCCAGCGAGTGGAAGCCCCTCTATCACCTTATACAGCATCCCGACTCCCCATAATCGAACTCAGCCATTTCGTCTCATCTCCCTCCCGGCTGACAGATGAATTTTTTGTCAAAAAGGACGATCGCACAGTGGTAAGCTACCAAAGGCATTGAAATATCTAAGGTAGAGAAAAGTTAAAATGTCGGCATTAAATGAAGTTCCCTTGTTGTTGCGGGCAGCCCGCGGCGAAACCCTAGACCGCCCGCCCGTGTGGATGATGCGTCAAGCCGGCCGCTACATGAAGGCTTATCGAGATTTGCGAGAAAAGTATCCCTCGTTTCGCGAACGTTCCGAAATTCCCGAAGTTGCGATCGAAGTTTCCCTTCAGCCGTGGCGCGCGTTTCAACCCGACGGCGTTATTCTGTTTTCCGATATTGTCACCCCCATGCCGGGTTTGGGTATTGACATGGACATCGCCGAAGGCAAAGGCCCGATTATCCACTCACCCATCCGCACTCAGCAGCAAATCGACAACCTGCAACCGCTGAACCCGGAAGAAAGCTTGCCTTTCATCAAAACTATCCTGAAATCCCTGCGCCAGGAAGTCGGCAACAAATCCACCGTGCTCGGTTTTGTGGGCGCGCCGTGGACGCTGGCGGCCTATGCCGTTGAGGGCAAAGGTTCTAAGGATTATGCAATTATCAAAAACATGGCATTTTCCGATCCAACTTTACTGCATCAGTTGCTCTCAAAATTTGCAGATGCGATCGCCGTTTATATGCGCTACCAAATCGACTGCGGCGCGCAAGTAGTGCAAATGTTCGACTCCTGGGCCGGCCAACTTTCCCCGCAGGACTACGACACCTTCGCTTTACCTTACCAGAAACAGGTGTTCGAGCAAGTCAAAAAAACCCATCCTGACACCCCACTAATTCTGTTAGTCACTGGAAGTGCCGGCCTCCTCGAACGCATGACAACATCCGGCGCGGATATCGTCAGCGTCGATTGGACAGTGGATATGGCAGACGCGCGCCGACGTTTGGGCCCGAATATGAACGTTCAAGGAAATCTCGATCCCGGCGTGTTGTTTGGCTCTCAACCGTTTATTCGCGATCGAATTCTTGATACAATTCGCAAAGCCGGCCCGCGCGGACACATCCTCAATTTGGGACACGGCGTATTACCGGGAACTCCCGAAGACAACGTGCGTTTCTTCTTTGAAACCGCAAAACAAGCCGACAAATTGCTTGCAGTTGCTGCTTGAGTCCGACAATCCGACAGGGGTTGAAACCCCTGTCTCATAGCTAAAGTCCTCGCTATGAGGACTAAAGATTAATATTTCAGTCGGTTTTAACTGAGATATTGCAGCAATATCAATAAGAGGATTTTTCGTGGGGTCGGGCGGGTTTATAGAACCTATTTGCAAGCTTTAAAACTGTTGGCGAACCCGCCCCTACGGCTAATTGAGAATGGTGCAAGATATCGGTTTTAACTCACCGAAGAGCACCCTTGCCAATAAAACATCCCGTAGGGGCGGGTTCACCAATAGCTTTAAAGAGTGCAGACAGGTTAAATAAACCCGCCCCCAGCCACAAAAAAGCCCTTTATTAACAATGGTACTCTTCAGTCGGTTTCAACTCACATCTTGCACCCTTCTCAAGAACAGGCTTTTCGGCCTGTTCCACAAGAAAATTCACTCTTTGTGGAACAGGCCGAAAAGCCTGTTCCTAAACAAGTAATTGAGAATGGCGCAACATCTCAGTTTCAACCGACTTTTGCCCGACGCCAGGGGTTTCAACCCCTGGCGGATTGCAGGAGAATGAAACAGCCCTATTCTCCCCCTTGCCGTCCCCCCCTTCCCCTTCTGCAAAATGAACGCCAAAAAAATTTTCATAACGGGTGCAAGTGGCTGTATCGGTCACTACATGGCCGAAACTTTGATTCAAGAAACAAACCACGAACTTTACCTCTTAGTTCGCAACCCCGAAAAATTAAAATTTGACTGGAAAGCCCGCCCCGGCATCAATATCATACAAGGCGATATGCGAGATATCGAGCAACACGCCGAACTTTTGCAAACAATTAATGTCGCAATTTTAGCTGCCACTGCTTGGGGAGGAACTCAAGAAGTTTTTGACGTTAACGTAACGAAAACTCTCCAGCTAATTCAACTACTTTCGCCACAGACTTGCCAACAAGTAATTTATTTTTCAACGGCCAGTATTCTCGGTAGAGACAACAATTTGCTAAAAGAAGCCGGGGAACTGGGAACAGATTATATTAGCTCAAAATACAACTGCATGGTGCATTTGTCAGCCTTGACAAATGTGCCTCCGATTACGGCACTTTACCCGACATTAGTATTGGGAGGAGATGCAGAAAAACCCGTCTCTCACTTGTCATCGGGTCTGCCACTTGTCGCCAAATGGATTGGTTTGATTCGCTGGTTTAAGGCAGATGGCAGTTTTCACTTCATCCACGGCGCAGATATTGCTAAAGTAGTTAATTATTTAGTTGAACATCCGCAGGCTTCCGAGGAACCGCGACATTTTGTGCTAGGAAATCCGGCGATTACAGCTAACGAAGTGGTAGAACAAGCTTGCCAGTATTTGAATAAAAACATATTTTTTCGGATTACTTTGTCACCTTGGCTGGCCGATTTCTTTATTTGGCTGTTCCGAATTCAAGTGGCTGCTTGGGATAGATTTTGCATTAGCTACCGCCATTTTACCTATCAAAATCTTGTGAATCCCGAAAGCATAGGAATGCCGAGTTACTGCGGCACAGTTGCCGATATGTTAAAAACTAGCGGGATTCCCGATAAAAATAAAAAGTAGTCCGTACACTCCGCACCAATAATCGGACGGGCTAGAAGCCCATCCCACAAGAAAGATTGTGGGATGGGCTTCTAGCCCGTCCCTAATTATTTTGGCGCTTCTCAAATCCCATCCCACAAAAAACAATTTGTGGGATGGGCTTCTAGCCCATCCCTAATTCTTTATGCTATTGAAGTCTACTGTTTCAATTTCTTTTTTGCCTTAGTCCCATGCTTTTTAAATGCGATTATCGTCAATTAAGGGTCAAATACGATAAGATATCAGCATTTGCACACTTTAACAGGGAACTGCAAGCTAAAAATTGCGCTCAATTTGTTTGTCTTAGGGGGTGTCACCCCTCGCCAGATATTCGATCGAGTGCAAGATCGTAATTTTAGCCTTAACATTAAGTCTTGAGAGTCGATCGAACTCTCAAACACGCCAGCCCGATCGCAAGTTGTTTACTGATGTCAGAAACCTCAGCCTAAAGGCGTGAGGCTTGAAAGAGAAATCTAACAGGCCATTCTGACCAGACTAAGCTTTAAATAGCTACGTTATTTAGGTCACGACACCCTGGGATGCGAAGCTAGTCCCTTGCTCTGTCGCTAGTGGTTAAACAGTCTTAAGGTCACTGAGACAGTGCTGCTAGCCTAACAAGCCTTTATAACTTTGTCGAAGCTAACTTTACCCCAGAAATGGGAGTTTGGGGCAACCATTCCCCAAAAATCGGAGAGGTTGCATAAAATTCCCTCTCCGACCCCGAAAGGGGATTTAATTCAATGTAAAGCCGTCCTATAAGGACGGGGCTTCAGACCCAGTTTTTTGGTGAGGTTTAACATATAATGCGAGTCCTTCTAGTTTACCCGCTGTTTCCGAAAACATTTTGGTCTTACGAGAAAATCCTAGAATTAGTCGATCGTAAAGTTCTGCTGCCACCGCTGGGTTTGGTAACAGTAGCAGCTATTTTACCCCAAGAATGGGAATTTAAGTTAGTCGATCGCAATATCAGACAAATCACCGAAGCAGAATGGGAATGGGCAGAGCTCGTTATTCTCTCCGCAATGATTGTCCAAAAAGAAGATTTGCTAGACATCATTCGCGAAGCAAAACGGCGCGGTAAATCCGTAGCTTGCGGCGGCCCTTACCCCACCTCTGTACCCGAAGAACCTCAAGCAGCGGGCATAGATTACCTGATTCTCGACGAAGGCGAAATCACCTTGCCGATGTTCGTCGAAGCAATCGGGCGGGGCGAAAAAAGCGGAATTTATCGATCGGACGGCGTAAAACCCGATGTTACCACAACCCCAGTCCCCCGCTTCGACTTGCTGGAATTAGACGCCTACGATTCCATGTCGATTCAATTTTCCAGAGGCTGCCCTTTCCAGTGCGAATTCTGCGATATCATCGTCCTCTACGGCCGCAAACCTCGCACGAAAAACCCCCAACAATTGATAGCAGAATTAGACTATCTCTACAACTTGGGCTGGCGGCGCGGCGTGTTCATGGTAGACGACAACTTTATCGGCAACAAACGCAGCGTCAAACTGTTGCTAAAAGACTTAAAAGTCTGGCAAGAAGAACACAAATTTCCCTTTACTTTCAACACAGAAGCATCCATCGATTTAGCCCAAGATCAAGAATTGATGGACATGATGGTTGCTTGCAATTTCAATGCAGTGTTTTTAGGGATTGAAACTCCCGACGAAGAAAGCCTGCAAATGACGAAAAAATTCCAAAATACCCGCAATTCCCTGATCGAATCCGTAGAGTTAATTGCCAAATCCGGTTTGCGAGTAATGGCCGGATTTATCATCGGATTTGACGGCGAAAAACCCGGTGCCGGTCAGCGGATTGTCAAGTTTGCCGAAGCAGCAGCCATTCCTAGCACAACCTTTGGAATGCTGCAAGCTTTGCCGCACACTGCATTGTCCCACAGACTAGCAAAAGAAGGGCGGTTGCGCGACAAATCTGGCAACCTCAACCAGACTACCTTGATGAACTTCATTCCCACGCGGCCTCTCGAAGATATTGCCCGCGAATATGTCGAGGCATTCTGCGAAGTGTACGATGCTGAGAAATATTTAGACCGGACTTATCGCCATTTCTTAATGTTAGGTGCACCCACAGCAAAGATACCTGCAAGAGTTCCCAGTTGGATCGATTTGCGAGCACTGTTAACTGTGGTTTGGCGGCAGGGAGTCAAGCGCAAAACTCGGTGGAAGTTCTGGCATCATTTGTTCAGCATTCTCAAGCGCAATCCTGCTGTTTGGGATCACTATTTAACCGTATGTGCTCACAACGAGCATTTCCTCGAATACCGCCAGATTGTGCGGGATGAAATTGAAGCTCAATTGGCTGAGTTTTTGGCGTCGGAGTCTCAAACTGTATATCAAGAACCTGTTGCTGTTGAGGAAAAGCAAGTGCAAGCGGTTTAGGGTTCGAGAATTCTACCTAATAGCCAGATACCCGACTTCTTAAACAAGTCGGGTATCTGGCTATTCTCTTTTGTTATCTGGGCTTACTGATAAAATTTTTGCCTTCTTCATCACCACACCCGCTGAATTGGATAAGCATCAAAAGCCTCATCACGACTAATCAAAACCAGCGAATGATTCATCGTCTGTCCTACCAGAATGCGATCGAAGGGATCTCGATGATGCAGAGGAAGACCTGCGTAAATCTCAGTGTCTTCAAATGTAATTGGTAGAATTTGAGCGTTAATGTATTGCAATTCCTTCGGCAGGTCTTCAAATGGCCGATTCAGTTGAAGCTTACCGACATTGATTTTAATAGAGATTTCCCAAAGGCTGGCAATACTAAAATACAAACCTGTTTTAGTATCGATCGCTTCTTTTGCCTTACTACCTAGATTGGACTCGCCAAGCAAATACCACAGAAAGGCATGAGTATCTAAAAGGGAGTTCATGTTACATATATTCCTTTAAATCTTCCAGCGGTTCATCGAAATCATCAGACATAACGATCTGACCGACCCAACTACCATAACCATGAGGTTGTTCAAGTTGTTGTTGAGATGATTCAGTTTTTGCGTGTTTTTCAAGTAAATATTTTGCATAATGCAATATCTCTTGTTTGAGAGATTCTGGCATCTTGACAACAGTTTGAAAAATCTCTATATCGATAGTCATGATTTATGTGGAATTTTTACTATGTCATATTCACTAATTATACCGTAATTGCAGTCAAAGGGTATTTAGAATGGTTATCTCGTTTAATCTTGTTTCCAAGCAGAGCCTGGAAATGTCATATCCTGCGGCTGTGTCGCCTCTTGAGAGCAGCCTGAGAGAGCATCCCGAGGTATTCCCAGTCTCTCACTGAACAGGTAAAATACTACTATTGGCGGTAGCAGTTATTTCGGCAGATAGAGGCGCGATCGCCCGCAAATATGAAAATCTAATTACAAGCTCAAAAATATCAAAATAGCGATCGCCCTCAACCCGCCATGTTAGGAACAAATCAACTCAGGACAGCAGCTCTTTTAGGACTCCTAAGCGGTCTTCTAGTTTTAGGAAGTTATTATTTAATCGGCAACGAGCAAGGACTTTACATCGGTTTAGCCCTAGCCGCCTTCTCAAGTTTTAGCTCTTGGTACTATTCCGACACGGCCGCGTTAATGGCTTACCGCGCTCGCCCCATCGCCCGCAGCGAAGCACCAGAAATCTACGATATGGTAGCATCGCTGAGTAAAAAAGCCCAAATTCCAGTACCGAAAATCTTTGTAGTTCCCACTCAATCTCCCAACGCATTCGCCACAGGAAGAGACCCGGAACACGCCACAATAGCAGTTACTGAAGGCATCATGAATTTGCTTTCCCGCGACGAATTGGAAGGCGTTATAGCGCACGAATTGACGCACATCCGCAACCGCGACACCCTCACTCAAGCAGTTGCAGGAACAATTGCCGGTGCAATTACATTTGTCGGGCGAATTCTGACTTTTGGAGCGCTTTACGGCCCGGTAACGCGGGATAGCAGACAAGGCCCGAATCCGTTTGGTTTGCTGTTTTTAATCATTTTAGCACCGCTATCAGCAACCCTAATTCAAATGGCGATTTCTCGGACGAGGGAATTTGCAGCCGACAGCGGTGCGGTGGAAATTACCAATAACCCGATCGGTTTAGCAAACGCCCTGCAAAAGTTGGAGAAACTGGGTCATGAAATTCCCATGCACGGCAATCCTGCGATGTCGCCGCTGCTAATTGTGAATCCTTTTTCGACTAAAGGTTTGCAGTCACTTTTCCGCACTCACCCGCCGACAGAGGAGCGCATTCAGCGGCTTTTGGAAATCGCGCAGCAGCAGCAAGGTACTCCAGTTATGGCTTACATAAACGGAGTTTGATCGATCGAAAATGCAGCAACAATATGGAGAAACCCGGTGTTTTGAAGCAGCCGGGTTTTTGTATGTTTGTAACTAATTAAGGATCGCGAATTAAATAACTTACAATTTTAATTGTTATTGTGGGATGGGCGTCCCGCCCGTCCCACAAACTTGTGGAAGTTATTTAATTCTCATTCCTAAGTATGGCGCTGGCTGTCAAACCCCATGTGTTTTTCTTTTTATCAAACCTTTTGACAACAGCAACATTAACTGTTTGCTCGTTTTGCAACTGACCAGCTAATTCATGAGGAACATACACATTTTCTACAAACCCAAAACCACTTTGATGCAAGCGAAAACGACCAGTTTTACAAGACATACTATCAAAGAGTTTGCCCGATTCGCGTTTCTCCACCGCAAGCACCGTTAGCCGCTCGCCGTTTTTATCAACAGTCAGCGTCACTGGCGCGCCCATTGGCAGATTTAAATTCTTCAGCATTCCCTGATCGGGAGTAACAACTTCTTCAGATCCACTATGAGAATGCAATCCAAATTTGAGCATAATCTTGCCAGTTTTTGCTGCAAAGGTGCCGAGGTAATTAGCATGGAATCGCGGGCAACTTTGCCAAATCACCTTTTCGGCACTAGCAGCTATATTTTCTAACACTTCCTCCGGGTTAGAGAGATTTCCTGCACGATCGTACCAACTAGCCGTCAAGAGATTGCGAAGCGATTGGGGGATTTTCCATCCGTTATTGTTACGAACAGCAAAAGCTCGATAGGCAGCCCATTTAGCCACTGCCCCTTGGCCTCTATTTGCTGCGAGTCGGCTGAGATCCTCAAAAACGCTAACACCAAAATTTTCATCCCTGCAAGTTAAACACGCTTTTGCACAAAGTGCTAACGCTAGTTGAGAATCGGAAGTTTCCACGACTTTAGCTAATGCGTGCCACGCCCAGTAATCGCTACGCTTCTGCTTGACAAAGGAAACCAAAAGTTTTTGAGCTTCTGGCGCTCGCCCCAAACGATTTAGCAATAAAGCCTTGCGATAATTCAGCCATTCCGGTTTTTGAACTTTGGCGCGATCGAGTGCAACATCGATCAATTTAACGGCAAAATTTTGTAATTCTTGTACATCCGGGTAATCTTGAACAGTCAATTCACAAGCAATCTTCCCCACTTCCCTTGCTGTTTTCTCAACCAATGACTCGTAAACTTTACCGTCATTAGCAGTAGAAACCTGAAAATCTTCCGATCCAAAACTGTCAATACCCGCCCATTTTACGAACTTGGGTAAAAACTTGATTTCCTTTTTTAATCGAACAATTTGGGATAGCAAACGACTAAACAGCAAATCTGGTCGAGTCAGCTTGAGTTTGTAATATTCTGCCAATATTTCCCTGAGTTGGCTGACAGATGTCTCTGAATCTATGGATTGAGATTGATTAGCCGTATCTATTAGTTTTTTTACTTTGTCATAGAGAACCCAACCTAAACTGCTAGCCAGGAATTTGTCATTTGGATGTTGTTTTAGCAGTTCGTGCCCTCTCGAATAAGCTTCATCTATGCGTCCAGCTTTTCTCAAATTTTTGATTTCTTCCGTTAAATTTGACATTTTTATAATTCCAGTGCGAGGCGAACTAATTCTGAGATTTGTAAATTTGTGTAGCCGAGCGGCACAACTTGCGTCACAAAAGCATCTCCATCGTAGACAACTTTCAGTTTGAGAGTGTCATGTTCTGATTTGAGATAGTAAAATTGATGGTAGTAGTGGTGTTCAATTCCCCAGATGGCTATTTTGTGTGAGTCTAGTTTTGCTTTTATGATAGCTTGAACTGTTTGCTGAAATTCATTTCCTAATCGCACTTTTGATGTAATAACATCGCGCACTAAAGCGGCAAATTCAATCGGCTCAGATTTTACAGTTTCAATTCGCGTGACCTCAAATTGCCCATTGTAATGCAAGCGAAGACAGCAGGAACATCGACCCTCTTCCGAGGCAAACTCGTAAACTTCCTGATAACTATTATGCTTGTATGAAATTACCTGGATTTGATGGAATCTCAGAATTGCCGCGATATGTAAGTAAAGATTTTTCAAAGGTTTTTCGTGGATAGGGAAAGCCGAAATATTTGCATTCCCTGCTGCTGAATCCGGATCAAATGCAATTAAATCCTTAAATACCACTGAATCGAGCTTGCTTTGACTGTTCTTCCAAGTTGTTTTAAAAAATGGTGTAATTGAGGGAAAATTTAAGAGAAAAAGTTGATTTTGGGAGACAGAAAACAAGGTATAAACCCATCGAAAATAAGCGGCATTTGTTTGTCCCTGGCCGGTATCCATATTTGCGATCGCAGTCTTAAACCGCTGTCCCTGGGCGCGATGTAGAGTCAGCGCGTAGCCAAACCTCAGATGGGCTGCGTTTAAATACGGATCGCTGCGTAGAAACTTTGCTAATTCGCTAGAGTTATCCGATTCGTCTGATTCTATTACCTGTTTCTGCTGTTGTCTAAATCTGCTTTCTGCTGAAACCCGCAGAGCTACAAGTGTGTCCTTGTCAAATTCTGGCTTTTCTGCATACAAATAATCACTAAAGCAGTAAAATTGAACCTCTTTACTGCTCTCAAGTAGCCGTACTCGAAGACGCAGAAAATTTATCTTAAGTGGCTGTTCGCGCCCTTTCAAAGGTTGGATTAAAGGTGAAATATTGGGATAAACTTCTATGACTTCAGCAAAAGAGTTATTTGATATATAAGTTGGATCGGGCTGTTGTCTATCTACTGCGACAGGGCTGTTGTGGATATGTACAATATCACCTGCAACAATCTGTTTACCTAGACCCAAAAACTCTTGTCTAACCTGATTGTTGATGCGGTTAACCGATTCGTTGCTGAAAACTATAAACTTGGTGGATCGGTAATCTTCCTGGAATACGGTTCTCGATACCTCTTCTTCATTTGAGCGATCGACTATTTGGATGCAATTCGAGTCATCGGCGATCGCTGCGAGCTGATTAAATCTGCCACAATGTATACTTTGAGCGATTTGTTGACAATTTTTGACAAACAAATTTTGCTCTTGTCCTGGAAGTATAAAATCAAGATTGATGCGATCGATCTCACCGCCTATCGCAGCCTCCAAGCGCTCGTAACACAGGGCCGATTCCTCCACTTTACCTCTTGTTAGCTGAAACGGATCGCCCAGAAAAATCACCTGTCTTTGAGTTTTATCAATTTCGGTATATTCCAAGAAATCTGTAAGCAGTTGTCCGCTACCGTAACGAAAAACATCATTTTCAAACTGTGAATCCGATATCAAGTGGGCATCACCGACAATGTAAACTTCTTGCTCTGTATCCTGATTTTTGTCCAATCCATAGACAAGCTGATCCTTCTCTACTTTGTAATTTTTTGTGAAGAGATGCGAGTAAATACTCTTTGATTCAACTGGATAAACAGATGCAATCTTACTGTTAGGCGCAAGCACCGAGCAATTTCGCTTTAAGGCTCTAGATGTATCTGAAATCGCTTTTTGCAGAAGATGCAAACCTGTTCCCATCATCCCAGTCACGATTAAAACCTTCTTTGAGGAAGCTAAAAATTGCTCAACGCGATTAACTACAAATTCAAGAGACTTAGGTAACTCAACTTTAGCAGTATCAACTGCTGATAAAGAGTCAGGAATTGCTTTAGTACCCAATCCTGGAGGAATATAATCAGCAATAGAAAAATGTTGAACAATGTCTGCTAAATCTTGCTTAGAAAAATTGATTTCTCGGCTAGTGATTTGAGATAACCGCTGTATTGTACCGGCGAAGTCAACAACATGAAACCACCTTTCAATATTAGGCGATAGCTGTCTTTCGTCAAAGGTAATGGGTTTGTGAAAAAGCACTAACCCAGATATATATCCTAAATTTGGTTTTCTATCTGACGGGAATCTAATTCTTTTTAAACTGTTGAGTAGCGCAAATTTGTTATCTCTGACTTGAATAAATGGATTTGGCTTGCTTCCCCCTTTTACCTCCACGTCACCAGCCAGCCACGGCCCATTTTCTGAAAAAGTAATATTTCCCCCGTAGTCTTTGAAGTCGATGACAGTAATACTGTTTCTTTTCAGAATTGCTGCATCAATTTCGCTTCCTTCACAGTAGAAGTTTCCTAACAGAATTATCAAATCATCCGAATCACCCCACGCCCGTTCCAATTCGTTTAGCAAGCCATCGAATATACGGTTCTCATGGGTTGTCTCGTAAGCGTGCGTTCTATATACCCGAACAGTCATAGCTCGATCGCGTTTAATTTTATTAGCCGAATCTTCTCACAGGTTGAGCACCGTGAGCAATAGTTTTCAGGGAGAAACAGTTTTTCTCAGTGATCCAGTAGCAGAATCAGTTTGTGTGTAGCCTATACGACAAAGTAGCATGGATTGTTGGCTGCTGTCAAAACAGCCTGAATCCCGGCGCGTGCGGGAGGCGCAAACCTATGGTGCGAAGCCAATTTGGCATTCTGATTGTCATGACGGCCGCAAGTCGATCGGCATAAAAGTTATCTCACCGGGTGTAGTGTCCGTTGATACTGGCTAACGGCTGAACTCACCCGGACACTAAAAAACGCAGATGATTTGGACTCATCTGCGTTTGTCCGGTTTAATTAAACAGTCCTGGACGCACTCCGAATAAAGAAACCGGGTTTTTTCCGAATTTGTCGCCTACAGCGCGTCTTCTCAATAAAAACCCGGTTTCTGGACTCTCATGGGTAAGTCCGATTAAACCCTATTAAACTCAAGCCGCCACCTTATCTAAAGGCCGCACTTGACGGAGGAATTCGCGAAGTGCGTCACCTTCCACCACCTCAGTTTCCAACAGTTTCTGCGTAATTGTTTCCAACAATTCCCGATTTGCTTTCAGAATATCCAAAGCTTGCTGATGTGCAGTTTCGACAATTTCCTTCACTTCTTGGTCGATCGCCTCAGCAGTTTGAGCACTCACCGCACGGCGGGCATTTCCCATACCGTCATTGAGGAACATTGATTGTTGACCTCGATCGTAAGCTAGAGGCCCCAAAACCTTACTCATCCCGTAAGTTGTCACCATCCGTTCAGCTAAATCAGTCGCCCTTTGCAAGTCATTTGAAGCGCCAGTAGTAATGCTACCAAACACGACTTCCTCAGCCGATCGCCCGCCCAACAAAGTCGCAATTTGACCCCGCAATTCCGACTCATCTAACAAGAAACGGTCTTCAGTCGGTAACTGCAAAGTATAACCCAAAGCAGCCATACCGCGAGGGACGATCGAGATTTTGGCAACTTCGCCATTACCAGTCATCGCAGCACCCACCATCGCGTGCCCGACTTCGTGGTAAGCCACAATCTTTTTCTCTTTTTCATTGAGCACCCGGCTTTTCTTTTCCAAGCCGGCCACAACGCGCTCAAACGCCTCAAAAAAGTCTTCCTGCGCTACAGTTAGTCGTTTGTTGCGGGCCGCCAACAAAGCAGCTTCATTGACCAAATTTGCCAAATCTGCGCCCGAAAAACCGGGGGTGCGAGCGGCGACGGCCTTCAAGTCAATATCCGGGCCCAACTTCACTTTTTGAGAGTGAATGTTCAAAATTTCTTCGCGGCCAGATAAATCGGGGCGATCGACTAAAACTTGGCGATCGAAACGGCCAGGGCGTAACAAAGCAGCATCCAAACTTTCCGGGCGGTTAGTTGCAGCCAGCACAATTACCGTAGTATTGCCCGCCGCAAAACCATCCATTTCAGTTAACAATTGATTGAGAGTTTGTTCGCGTTCATCATTCCCACCGAAGCTAGCGTTACTGCTACGAGATTTGCCGATCGCGTCCAATTCATCAATGAAAATAATACAAGGAGCCTGTTTCTTAGCCTGCTCAAATAAATCTCTAACTCTGGCAGAACCAACACCTACAAACAGTTCCACAAACTCCGAACCCGAGATGCTAAAAAACGGCACGCCAGCTTCACCAGCTACTGCTTTTGCTAACAGCGTTTTGCCAGTTCCCGGAGGCCCGACTAACAGCACGCCTTTGGGAATTCTCGCACCAATTGCCGTAAATCTGTCGGGAGTTTTCAGGAATTCAACAACTTCGACTAATTCAGTTTTAGCCTCTTCTACTCCAGCCACATCAGCAAAAGTAATTTTCGCCGATTCGCCTTCTACATAGACCTTAGCTTTGCTTTTGCCCAGCGACAGCGCACCCTGTGGCCCACCGCCCTGTCTGTTCATGAAAAATTGAAAAATCGCCACAAAAATCAGCGGCGGAACTACCCAGCTTAAAACACTGCCGATCCAGCCATTTTTGGAAGGGGGAGTTGCCGCAAATTCAACGCCTTTTTCTTGTAAAAGTTTAGGCAATTCCAGGTCAAAAATCGGCGTAGTTGACAGCACTTGACCGGGTTTATCACCTTCGCCTTTGAGTTGGTAGCGAATTTCATTTTGACCTACCGAAGCTCTGACTACATCTTGTTCTTGAACCTGATGGACGAACAAGCTGTAAGGCACTTGTGGAATTTGGGGGCCGAACAAATTGGGTAAAAAGATGTTTGCCAGCAAAAACAAACTTGAGAGCAATAACAAAATATTGCTAATTTGGCGAAAACGAGGTGCTTGGGGCTGGTCTTTAATAGCCATTGATAACTGTCATCCTTTGATTTAAAGCAGTTTTATTCATCTATTTTCTCATCAAATACCCACACACTGTTAAGCGGATTTCCTCACTTTATCGGGTGGGTTAACCCGCTAGCACGGATTTGCTATTATTAACAATGCTTTTTTTAACGAACCGCGAAGACCCTAATGACACGAAGCAAGAGCCGAGGGTTATAGTATGTAGGGTGCGCCGAATAACACCGAAGATTTATGCAGCTTCTGGGTTTAAATTAATCATTTCCCAAGTGGTATAAGTGCCGATCGCACCCCAAATCACGTAAGGCAAAAGTAACAAAGCCGCGGTTTGAGAAATCGGCAAAACAGCCAACGTCAATACAGCCCCTAAAATCTCGCCAGCCCCTCCCAAAATTGTCCCTACTTTCAGACTTTTGGCTCTGAGAGTAGCAGGAATATAAGCAACTGTGACAATTTCTAAAAGCAAGTACAAAGCCATCAGCAGCAAAGTTTTAAGGCTCCCTGGCTCCTGTTCCCACACGAAAGTAGCGCTGCCGGCCCCGCAAGCAAAAATCACCGTCCAAATTAACGGAATAGCAGGCTCAAAAAACATCCAATCCGGTCTTTCAAGTTTGACGGCCCAATTAATATCGCGGAGTTTAAAAAACAGAGTTCCGAAGGCGACTGAGAAAGTCACGCCCCCGATAATCATCCAAGATTCAATCATGGTTTTCAACTTTCCAATTGCTCGATCGCTCATTAAGTCGATCGTGCCAACTTAAAGCCGAACTTAGATCCGCCTTTAGTAATAACTTTTTTGACATACTCCCCGGCCATCAGGCACGGGGATTCTAAGGTCAAACAGCAATTGCAGGCTCTCGCCCGTCTGACATCGCCTAACTTAGCGGTTGATGCCCCAACCGCACAAATATTTTTGGCGGCATTTTCATCCCGCCCATTTAGTAATTGGCAGGACGGACAACGCCATTCTCTCACTGATAAATCTAGTTTTTCCAGAACATGACTGCAATGAAAGTTAGAGTCGATGGGGAAATCACTTTCCCCACCTCTCATTCAGAACCGGACTTGAGACTTTCACCTCATCCGGCTC
>NZ_JAUBOR010000063.1:0-25122 GCF_036700305.1 Microcoleus sp. Z1_A1 | reverse complement strand
ATCCTTTTAAGGATTACCCCATAGAAGCCAGTTATCCCCCGTTTTCACGGTTTCGACTGAACGAATCGCACGCAAGTTTGGCTTGTAGGTTCCCATCGACTAATAATTACGAACTCACGTCCATACTTTTCCGACTTTGCCTCAACTAAGACCCTAAACTCTCTCCAACCTTGCTGGCTAATTGCTCTAGACAGTTTACGGTTTTTAACCATTCCTGATACATTCAACTCTTCCAAAACGATAGTTTGGTTTTCGCTAACTACTTTGGTTGATAGTTTGTGCAAGAAATCTTTGCGAGTATCAGCAATCTTGTTGTGCTGTTTGGCAATTTGAATACGGGTTTTTCTTCTTCGTTTAGAGTCTTTCTGTTGACGCGCTAACTTACGCTGAAGTTGGCGAACCTTGCGGTCTACCGCTTTATAGCAGGGGCTTACAGCTTTTTCACCGTTGCTCATCACAGCAAAAGTTTTAATACCCAAGTCAATCCCGACACTTTGGTTTTTGGCGTCGAGTTGAACGGGTTCTACTTCTACTACAAAGCTCAAAAAATAGCGGTTAGCGCAGTCTTTAATTATCGTAACTGAGCTAGGCTCTGACGGTAGCTCTCTAGACCAAATCGGCTTGACAATACCCATCTTTGCTAAATAAACACCCTGCCCCTTGACTGAAAACCCACCGCGAGTTAGTCTAGCTGACTGACTAGAGGTGCGTTTTTTGAATTTAGGGTAGCCAACTTTTTGCCCCTTTCTCTTACCTTTACAGGAATCGAAAAAATTCTTGAAGGCTGCCTCTAAATCAGCTACCGACTGCTGCAAAGGAATTGCCGACACTTCACTAAGCCAAGCTCTTTGCTGAGTCTTTTTTGCCTGAGTGATAACAATCTTTTGGAGTTGGGCCGATTTAGGCTTCTTTTGAGATTGTTTGCAGATTGCAAGAGCATCGTTATAAACAACACGAACGCAACCGAACAACTGAGCTAAGCTCTGCTGCTGTTGGCTTGTTGGATAGAAACGGTACTGATATCTTGCTTTCATGCTTACCATGATCACATAATAGGGTAGCAATTGGGTAGCCAAATGACCAGAGAAAGATTAAGTATTCGCATTGCCGTGAGTCGGCTAGAGAAGTTGCGGAGAATTGCCAAACAGAAAGAAAAAACAATGACCCAACTTATAGAGGGCTGGATTGATAAACTTAAAGAGGAAAAGCCGTCCTAGAAGGACGGGGCTTTAGACCCAGTTTTTCGATAAGGGCGATCAGATACGTGAGACTGCGGATTCGAGAACTAGCCCAGAAGAGGGGTTGGACGCTCCAAGACTTATTTCGATCAAGTTGTTTGGAGGAGTGAGGGCAGCTTATCAACAATATCTTGAGAGTAATAGCCGATCGCCCGCTATCCCCTAAAATAACTTCTACTCCCTCAATCCAAAATCTAAAATCTAAAATCGAAAATCGATATGTCTCATTCCACCGATATCGTCACCCTCGCCCGCTGGATGGCCGCCGACTTCAGCAACCAAGCCCAAGCCTTTGAAAACCCGCCATTCTTCGCCCACATCCGCGTCTGCATGAGGCCTTTGCCGATCGAAGTTCTGGATGGGATCAGCTTGTACCTAGAACAAGCCTACGATATTGAACTGCACGTACCGTACCGAGTCCGAGTTTTGAAATTAGTCCCAGTGGGCGATCGAATCGACATCGAAAATTATGCCATAGAAAACGAAGAACAATTCTACGGCGCGGCCCGCGACCCGCAACGGCTGCAAGAAATCAAAAAAGAACAACTGACTCTACTTCCTGGCTGCACCTTTATTACGCAGTGGACGGGCAACAGCTTCAAAGGGTCTGTCGAACCCGGAAAAGGCTGCATGGTGGTCAGAAAGGGCAAAAAAACCTATCTAGACAGCGAATTCGAGATTGACCAAGACAAATTTATTAGCCACGATCGCGGGCGCGACCCAGAAACCGACGCCCACGTCTGGGGAGCCCAGGCTGGCCCCTTTGAATTCACCCGCCGGGCCAGTTTCGCCGACGAAATTCCGGGTTAATCCAAAAAAACAGAGTCCTTCCTGGGCGAACACGCGCTTATTAAAGGTTCAGAATGCACCAATACCTGGTACATTAACCCAGTATTGGCAAGCAAGATTCACCGTTGATTTATGAAAGTCCTGGTTATTGGTGGCGATGGCTATTGCGGTTGGGCAACCGCACTCTACCTTTCTAACAAAGGTTACGAAGTTGGCATCCTCGACAGCTTCGTGAGGCGGCACTGGGATCTGGAACTGTGCAGCGACACCCTCACTCCCATCGCACCGATTCAGCAACGACTCCAGCGATGGCAAGATTTAACGGGCAAGTCGATCGACTTGTTCGTCGGTGACATCACCAACTACGATTTTCTCAGCAAAAGCATGAGAAAATTTGCACCAGAGGCGATCGTCCATTTCGGCGAACAGCGTTCGGCACCTTTCTCAATGATCGATCGCGAACACGCAGTCCTCACCCAAGTCAATAACGTCGTCGGGACACTCAACCTGCTGTACGCCATCCGCGAAGACTTCCCCGATTGTCACCTAGTGAAATTAGGGACAATGGGCGAATACGGCACGCCGAATATTGACATTGAAGAAGGCTACATCACGATCGAACACAACGGTCGCAAGGATACACTACCCTATCCCAAACAACCAGGCAGTTTCTACCACCTGTCAAAAGTCCACGACTCCCACAACATCCATTTTGCTTGCAAAATCTGGGGTTTAAGAGCCACCGACTTAAATCAGGGCGTAGTCTACGGCGTGCTCACAGATGAAACCGGCATGGACGAACTGTTGATCAACCGTTTGGACTACGACGGAGTATTCGGGACAGCATTGAACAGATTTTGCATCCAAGCTGCGATCGGTCATCCTCTGACAGTTTATGGCAGTGGCGGACAAACCCGCAGCTTCTTAGACATTCGGGATACCGTGCGGTGCGTGGAATTGGCTCTAGCCAACCCCGCCGAAGCCGGACAATTCCGCGTCTTCAACCAATTCACCGAACAATTCAGCGTCGGCGACTTAGCCTCCTTGGTGCAAAAAGCAGGCATGGCAATGGGATTAAAAGTAGAAATCAACAACATCGAAAATCCCAGAGTCGAGAAAGAAGAACATTATTTCAATGCCAAAAACACCAATTTGCTAGACCTCGGTTTGCAACCGCACTATCTCTCAGATTCCCTGCTCGATTCTCTGCTGAATTTTGCTACAAAATATCAGCACCGTGTCGATAAAAACCAGATTTTGCCGAAGGTTTCTTGGAAGTAAGTTCAGACCTCTACCTGCGGGGAAAGAGCTTTTTAACGAACCGCGAAGGCGCGAAGGGCGCGAAGTAAGAGAAAAGAAGGGAAGAGAGGAGAAGGGTTCGCAAGTTCTGAATGGAGTTTGCTGTATATTACGATAATCTATCTTTTTTATCTCTTTCTCTGTGTCCTCTGTGTCCTCTGCGGTTAATTAAAAAAAATCCATAAGGTTTTTAATGCTGGCTTTTTGGAAAAAAATGTCGTAGAAATTCGCAATATTATTCTGTTGCTTTTCGTTGTTCTGCCGAGATTTTCAGCCAGTGCAGTTCGTTATTATTATTTAATACCGGAATGGGCTGCACTAACCGCGAGTTATCAAAATTACCGCGCCTGTTAGCGAAGCGCCTTATGCTGCGGAAAAAGAAATGTTAATTGCTAAAACTGCACAGGAAATTCACAGAATTAATTGCTTTGCCAAAGGTGTGGGATTGCTTTTAGGTGGGATAATTTTATCTATTCGCATTCAGGGAATTTGGATCTTACCCCAAAAACCTCTCGCTCGGAATTAGCGGTAGTGCAACAGAAAGAAGAAGTGTAGAAAAGCAGCCGATCGCGCGCCATGACTTACTCCCCGCGACACAGTGTATCCTGTTACCGATGACCTTGGCCTCTGGCTATGATTATCGGCTCCCTAAGTAACTTATTTTTATGAAAATTGCTCTGTTCACTGAAACATTTTTGCCGAAAATAGACGGCATTGTGACGCGCCTGATTCACACTGTAGATCACTTGCAGCGATCGGGCGAACAAGTTCTGATATTTTCTCCAGATTACGGGATCAAAGAATACAAAGGCGCCCGAGTTTACGGTGTGGAGGGCTTGCCTTTGCCGATGTACCCGGAACTGAAAATGGCACTTCCTTCTCCGGCTGTCGGTCGCCAATTAGAGCAGTTTAAACCGGATATTATTCATGTTGTCAATCCCGCTATTTTGGGATTGGGCGGTATATATTACGGGAAAAAGTTCAACATTCCGATTTTGGCTTCTTACCACACGCATTTGCCGAAATATTTGCACCATTACGGTTTTGGAGTCCTCGAACCTTTATTGTGGGAATTGCTCAAAGGTGCTCACAACCAAGCAGAATTGAATCTGTGTACTTCTACAGCAATGGTGGAAGAATTGAGAACCCACGGCATTGAGCGAGTAGATTTGTGGCAGCGGGGCGTAGATACTGAAATGTTTGTCCCGGAATTGGCAAGTCGAGAAATGCGATCGCGCCTTTCTGCAAATAACCCAGACAGCCCCCTGCTGCTGTACGTCGGCCGCCTCGGTGCAGAAAAAGAAATCGAACGCATCAAACCAGTCCTCGCAGCGATTCCCGATGCCCGCCTCGCCTTAGTGGGAGACGGCCCGCATCGGCAAACCCTCGAACAATATTTTGCCGGTACACCCACCAATTTTGTCGGCTACCTCAAGGGGCAAGAACTCGCAAGAGCTTACGCATCTGCCGACGCCTTCATTTTTCCCTCCCGCACCGAAACCCTGGGCTTAGTGCTCCTAGAAGCAATGGCTGCGGGGACGCCCGTAGTGGCGGCGCGCAGCGGCGGAATTCCCGATATCGTCACCGACGGTGTTAACGGATATTTATTTGACCCCGCCGACGAAGAAGGAGCACTCGCCGCCACCAAGCGTCTGTTGGCGAATCCCGAAGAACGGGAAACCTTGCGCCACAACGCTCGCCGAGAAGCTGAACGCTGGGGTTGGGCCGCTGCTGCCGCACAACTGCAGCGCTACTATCAATCAGTGGTGTTTGCCCAGTCTGTGCCCAGAGCGGCCTAAATGTCAGGATCTGTAGCACCTTTAAACATCACCGCCAGCTTAGCTTCCCTGTTCGATCGTCAGTTGGTATTGAATAGGGATGTTTTCAAAGACCGATCGAACTTTTTTGCTGCATAAATTACCGTCGCTATCCTGCTGTTGCGTTTACCATTAAACTATGAGTAAGCTCTGTAGGAATGCCTTGCGCGCTGCTTTCATAGCGCCCTTTACCTGACCGGATACGGTCGCCGAGTGCGCTAAAACAGTAACACCGCGCGCTGGGGCCGAGCACAGAACGTCAAATCTACATTGCACTGTCGATCGAACTAAAGCCTGTAACCTAATTTTCAGGCCTTCTGTTTTGCGAACTCAAGTTCAGCTTGAATTGACGAACCCTCATCAGTATCGAGGTTGGAAAAAAGATCGATCGAGCATACATAACAAGCAAACTGAAGTTGCGTGCGCCACTTTTGAACTCACGATTCATCAAAGCGACAAGCGAGTGCCGATGCGCTTGCAAACAAATTCAAGAGTTTGCACCGCCGCCGAATCTCGCGCAGATCGACCTGCGGTCAGTCTACCCCTCTGAGCAAGCAGTTAATCATGACATTCTCCAATACTGGTAGCGTTCTGGCTACACTGACTCAAGTCAATTTTATGGGGGCATTGACCTCCCGTGTTAAGAGCTTGCCAGTTCCTGAATTAGTGTGCCTGCTGGACTTTATCACGGCTGAATTTCAGCAATTTATCCGGGCGATGGACCTGATTAACAATGAAGCACTCGAAAGTCTCTTAGAGCAACTTTTAGATGCCTTCACTGTGAAAATTGGTCAAATTTTGCAAGCAGACCGGACAACAATTTTTTTGGTGGACTCGAACAAAAATCAACTGTGGCACAAAACAGTCGATCCACTTACGGGCGAAGATGTAGAAGTGCGATTGCCGATGGATGCAGGCATTTTAGGCTACGTAGCAACAACCGGAAAATCGATCAATGTCGCCGAAGCTCGATCCCACGAGTATTTTAATACCGAAGTAGACGAACCACCGGGCTACCACATCGAGACCATCCTCTGTATGCCGATTTTTAGCAGCAAGAGCCAACAGGAACCCGTGGCGGTGGTCAGACTGTTAAATAAAGCTGGAGATGCCCCCTTTAGCGAGGAAGACGAACAGCAGTTCCAGGCTTTTGCAGATTCGATCGGGATTATTCTCGAAAGCTGTCAGTCTTTCTACGTCGTCGCCCGCAACCAGCGAGGGGTTGCCGCACTGTTGAGAGCCACCACTACTTTGGGTCAAAGTCTTGACTTGGAAACAACTTTGCGCTCTGTCATGGATCAAGCTCGCGACTTGATGCAGGCCGATCGCAGCACGCTATTTTTGTTAAATCGGGAAACCAACGAACTTTGGACAAAAGTCGCCAAGGCCGACGGCAAAACAATGATGGAAATCCGTATTCCTGCGAATAGGGGAATTGCTGGCTACGTGGCTTCTACGGGTCAACCTCTAAATATTACAGATGCTTACGACGATCCCCGCTTTGACCCCTCTACAGACCAGCAAACGGGATACCGCACTCGGACTGTCTTGTGTATGCCGGTGCATAACGCTAAAGGTGAGCTCATCGGGGTAACTCAGCTAATTAATAAGAACCAAGGTAGTTTCACCCCTTCCGACGAAGAGTTTTTGCGAGCGTTTAATTCCCAAGCGGGAATGGCGCTGCAAAATTCTCAACTGTTTCAAAACGTGATGGTGGAAAAGCAGTATCAAAAAGATATGCTGCAAAGTCTTTCAGATGCAGTAATTTCCACCGATTTACAGGGGCGAGTTGTAACTATCAACGAAGCAGCCCTAGAATTGTTGGGCTGTCCGGTAAATCAAGCTAAAAGCAAACACAATCCCCAAATTTGGGAAGATAAACTGGTGAATCGCTATGTTTGGGAAGTTGTGCCGATCGACAATTTGCAATTTCGACTAGAAGACAGTCTCAAAAATGCTGCCCGACATTACGTTCCCGAACAAAGTTTAACGGTGGGACTGTTGGTGGAAAAAACGTTAAATTCCCAAAAAGAACAAGAAGAAGAACAAGAAGAAGAACAAGAAGAAGAACAAGAAGAAAGTTATATTCTGGCCGTACCCGATCGCACTGACCCTAATTTATATTACGCTTGGGGAGAAAACCGCGCGTGGACTGAGGAAGTAGCGCTGGCAGAATTAGCTAATGCCCAATCTCTATTTGCGCTGCGAAATTCTGCCCTGTATCACCCTTATTGTCCGCTACCCATCCCCGCCTCTCGAATTAAACTAATTGAACGTAGTTTGAATTTGACTGTCAACCCGCTGATCAATCCAGAGGGCGGCGTGCGCGGCGGTTTAGTGGTACTCGAAGACATCAGCCGCGAAAAGCGGATGAAAAATACGATGTACCGCTATCTGACTCCTGGAGTCGTAGATAAAGTGATGGCCTTGGGTGAAGGCGCCCTGATGGTGGGCGAACGCAAAGAAGTGACTATTTTATTTTCCGACATTCGCGGCTACACCACGCTGACCGAAAATTTGGGAGCCTCCGATGTGGTATCCCTGCTGAACGAATATTTTGAGACGATGGTGGAGGCCGTTTTCCACTACGAAGGCACTTTAGACAAGTTTATCGGCGATGCTTTAATGGCCGTGTTCGGCGCGCCCCTGCCGCTGAATCCCCCGGAAAGCCACGGTTGGATGGCGGTGCAGTCGGCTTTAGATATGCGCCGGCGTTTGAAAGAGTTTAATGATTCTCGCCCCGGCGAAGATCCATTTCGCTTCGGAATTGGAATTAGTTCCGGAGAGGTGGTTTCGGGAAATATTGGTTCCCAAAAGCGCATGGATTACACGGTAATTGGGGATGCGGTGAATTTGAGTTCGCGATTGGAACAGCTTACAAAGGAGTACGGATGCGATATAATTTTGAGCGAATTTACATACAGTTTGTGTCGCGAAGGAATTTGGGTGCGAGAGTTAGACAAGGTGCGGGTTAAGGGCAAAAATCAACCAGTTGGTATTTACGAGTTGCTGCAAAATAGTTCTGAACCCATTGATGGGGAAACCGTTCGGTTTTTGGAACTTTATAGTAACGGTAGGGATGCTTATATTGCTAGAAATTTTCAGAAAGCTATTAGTTATTTTGAAGCGGCTTTAGCAATGCGACCCAGCGATCGACCTGTGGAAGTTCACCTCGACCGATCCCTGAGCTATTTGGAAGTACCCCCGCCCGATGATTGGGACGGTGTGCATACGATGACAACTAAGTAGTAGATTATATTACATCCGACTGATAAAAAGTAAAAAGATTTGATAAAGTTGTGAGATATTCCTTATGACAGAGTTAACAAGTGTAAAAATGTGAAATCATAGGTTGGATACCATATTAAAGTTGAAAAAATATTTCCAGGCTAGCAATTAAATGAGTTATTTATCTGTTCCCAATGCCACAAAAGCCGATCGGATTCTGGTTGTAGATGACGCACCAGATAATGTTTTGTTGGTGCAGACAATCCTGGAAGAAGAAGGTTACGAAATTAGCACGGCAGAAAACGGCTTTTCGGCCTTGAGTCAAATTGACAAGTCACCCCCGGATTTGGTACTGCTAGACGTGATGATGCCGGGAATGGATGGTTACGAAGTCACTAAACGAATCCGAGAAAATAAGGAATTGCCCTTTATGCCGATTTTGCTGATCACTGCTCACGACAGTGCCAGCGTAGTGCAGGGATTGGACATGGGAGCAGACGATTTCATCCGCAAACCAGTCGAAATGGACGAACTGCTGGCGAGGGTTCGATCGCTCCTGCGGCTAAAACACAGCGTAGACGAGCGCAATTCGATCGCCCTCCAGCGCGAAGATTTTGTCTCCCGACTGGCTCACGACTTGCGAACACCCCTGGTAGCAGCCGATCGAATGCTAACTTTAATGCAGCAGGGAGCTTTGGGAGAAATTTCCCTTCCCATGCGCGACGCTTTCGGGACGATGGTTCGCAGCAACAAAAACCTGATCGCGATGGTAAATATGTTGCTGGAAGTATATCGGTACGAAGCAGGCCGCAAATCCCTAAGTTTCGCGGCCGTGGACTTGCGCCAGCTTATTACTGAGGTAGCTGAAGAACTAGCTCCCCTAGCGGATGCTAAAGGTTTGTCGGTAAATTTAGACTTGACAGAAAGTGCAGAAAGTGCACCGATTGCGAAGTATCCGGGCGATCGTCTGGAGCTACACCGTTTGCTGACAAATTTAATCGGAAATGCAATTAAATTCACCGACAACGGCTCAATAGATGTCAGCTTAAAAGCTGCTAATTCCCCTGCTTATACTAGCTTCAAAAACCAACCGCTGGCATGGGTAATTATAGACATCAAAGACACCGGTGCCGGCATTTCTCCCACCGAACAAGCAAAGTTATTTGAAAGGTTTAGCTCGGGAACTCATAAGAAGTCCAGTACAGGTTTGGGACTACACCTCTGCCGCCAAATAGTCGAAGCTCACCGCGGCACGATCGAGGTAAAATCCGAGTTGGGCAAAGGCAGTTTGTTTACTATTCGCTTGCCTTGTTAGAGCGGTATAATTAACTCTAACTTTGGGGTGCGAAAAGCGCACATTACTACAGATAAACTGTAATTGTAGGGTGCGAAGTGCGTACCTAATCGAATTATGGTTAATTTACCAGATGTCATATAATTACTTGGCAACCGAATTGATGGCAATATGTCTAACTGTCCAGTGTGCGGTGCTGAATACATAGAAGAAAAAGCAGAGTTTTGCTCGATTTGCGGCTGGGATTTGACTCCCTACCCGCAACGTGCTAAGCCTTCCAAAACTTATTTAAAAAAAGAACAAGTTAGATTGCAGTGGGCAAAACAAATGTGGGAATTGGCCCGCAATCAACAAAATTGGTTAGCTAAATTTGATGAGTTGCAGGGGGAAGTGCAGCAAGGTGCGATCGCCCGCACACACATTCAATCTCAGTTAGAATGGGTTCTGTACCGCCTAGAACAACTAAACCCCGAATTGATTGTCAGCACTCTACTGCGACTAGAAGACAAAATCGGCGCCATACCTGAGTCAACTGCGGCTATCTCGGAAGTGGGGATGGACTACCGCCAACTGACAAAGCTATTAGAAACTGGAAAATGGCGCAAAGCTGATGAACACACTTGGGAAATCTTGCTGCAAATCGCTGTCAGGGAAGACGAAGGTTGGCTGAGTGCAGCCGATATTGACAGTTTTCCTCCTACAGACCTTCGCACGATCGACCGACTTTGGCAACAATACAGCAGCGGGCGGTTCGGGTTGAGCGTGCAGCAGCAGATTTGGGAAAGTACCGGGGCTAACTATACTGAATTTTGCGATCGAGTCGGCTGGCGAGTCAAGGAAAATTGGAAATATTACAGCGAGCTCTCCTTCAACGAAGATGCTCCCCCCGGACATCTCCCTGTCACCGCATGGAGACAGCGCGCCTGTTACGGTGCTGGTAAACTCACCGCAGCAGAAAACTTGGCCCGCATCGCTGCGAAACTCGCAACTGGCGATCGGCAATCATGAAAAAAAAAATCAAAATCGACATTAACTGCTATAATCAAAACGGTTTAGCAACTGGGGCTGTGGCTCAGATGGATAGAGCAAGCGCCTCCTGAAGAATCGGGCACCCTGCGAGGAAACTCTAGGAGTGAATGTGGTCAAATTTGGTGAAACCTAAAGAGTTTATGGGTTCCTATGACTCTAAGGCAATACCAAGCCAAGCCTGAGTTCAGGGCGATTAAACAATCGCCTATATGGAAATCAGGAAGGTTTAGAGACTAGACGGTCACCACCTAAAAGCTGCAAGCATATGGTGAAGGTATAGTCCAGAGAGTGGGGAAACTCACACAAATCTGAAGCGCTAGGTCGCCGGTTCGAACCCGGCCAGTCCCGTTAAAAATCAAGAAAAATTAACAGCAGGAGGGGAAAGCTTAAGTTTTGCCCCTCTTTTTTGCATATCCGCTAAGGAATTGGCTCCCAGATTTTATACCAACCGCCAAGGCGATTGGTATAAAATCTGAAAGCTAAAATCTAAAATCCCCCATTGAAGCCGCACCACAAGCGTAGAGTCAATCTAAAATCTAAAATCTAAAATCTAAAATCTAAAATCTAAAATCTAAAATCCTATGATCCGCCGACCCTTTTTTAATTTTTAATTTTTAATTCCTGTTAGTGGGCTATAGGTGCGGTATTTTTTGTTATGGTTCCTTTGTCAGTTACATAAAATTTTTATAGGTTTAGATGTGGTTAAGAATCAATTCAAACACGCAGCGTTACAAGCGTTTGAACACTTCACGCAGTTTTTGGTTCCTAGTAGGACTTTTGATGGCGTGTTGGTTGGGCTATCAGCAGGTTAAGAGCGAATTTCAGAGACCCCAAGCTTTGTTAGTTCTAGGTGGGGCTACTGAGCGAGAGGTGTTTGCCGCCAAATTTGCTCAGGATCACCCTGAATTGCCGATTTGGGTGTCGTCTGGGAGCAATCCTGAGTTCGCGGAATGGGTATTTTCAGAAGCGGGAATTGAGTCCGATCGCCTGCACTTAGACTACAGAGCGGTGGATACGGTAACAAATTTTACCACCCTGGTAGATGAATTGAAAGCTAGAGGGATTGAGAGCGTGTATCTGATCACTTCTGACGATCATATGCGGCGAGCTCAGATTATCGGCGAAATCGTACTCGGTAGTCGAGGCATTACCTTTAAGCCTGTGGCAGTTCCGTCTGGGCGAACCCCCGAACCGATGCAAAAAGCTGTTCGCGACGGCGCTAGGGCTATTCTTTGGCTGACAACCGGTTATACGGGTGCTAACTTCAGCCCAGCCAGAATGGAATAAACAAAGGAAAGCATTGAGCAAGTTTTAAATTTTTTCCATTCCCTCTGGTTTTAAAACTTGTCTCCTCTAGCGATTTAACGAAACGCGAAGACACTGATGACAAATGCGTAAAAGAAGAGAAGAGAAGAGAAGAGAAGGAGTAGTTTAAAATTAATAGATGAAATTCACAAGCTAAAGTTAATGACCGACCAAATTCTGCCGCAAGTTCTGGAGCAAATTTTGAGTGACAGCAAAACGCCGGATGCTGTTTTTTCCGCTTTGGTGCCGGCTTTAGGCGAGGTGTTAAATTGCGATCGGGTCTTTCTCTACCTCCGCAATCCTGAAACGCAAAGAGGCAGAGTACCTTACTGCTGGCGTCGTAACTCGAACTTTCCTGAGATTGGCGACGCGGAATGGAAAAAAGAACCCGAATCTTTAGGGGAAGAAGACCCTTTGTTTGCAGCAGCTTTGCGAACTGAACCGTCGATTTTTGTTGAGGATGTTGAAACAGCGAATCCTGAAGTTGTCAACAAAGATTTTGAAGCCAAAGAGTTCGGACATCGAGCTTTGATCCACGCTCACCTTTGTGCTGACGGCTTATTGTGGGGGGTTTTGCAGCCTTGTATGTTCGATCGCCCCAGAGTTTGGACTGACTTCGATCGCCAAGTTATCGCAGCAGTTACAGAAAAAATTTCCCCCTTAGCTGTTGCTTATGTCAGAGGCATCGTACAATCGCAATAAAATAGGTTTGTAACGAGGAGTCTTCGTTCTCACTACAAACCTGTAACGATGTTTTTTATCTATCAAACCAGCTTTCTTCGTAAGTTATACAAAACATCCTCCAAGCAAATCAGCGCCCCAAATCGTGCATCGCATTGATCTCGATCGCACATCTTTGAGTCAGCGCTTGCAACTCCTCGCGATCCGAGGAACCGGGCGCTTCAATTAGCTTGCCAATTCGCACCGTCAGCGGCACCGGACGCGGCACTGCCGAACCTTTCGACGAAATCGCGTGAGTTCCCCACAAACTAACAGGTAAGAGCGGCGCTTTTGCCTTAGCAGCTATCAGCGCCGCACCTAATTTCGGTTCAGTAATTCTGCCGTCTGGCGTGCGAGTTCCCTGCAAAAATACACCCGTCGCCCAGCCATTTTCCAAAGAGTTGATCGCCGAGCGAATTGCACTGCGATCGGCACTTTCCCGCTTGACTGGATAAGCACCGTAAAGCGTAATTGCCTGCTTCAAAATAGGAACTTTAAATAACTCTTCCTTTGCCATAAATGCGACCGGTCGCCTCATGCAATTAGACAAAATCGGCGGGTCAAAATCGCTGGCGTGATTGCTGACTACTACCACAGGCCCTTCTGTCGGAACATTTTCTGCACCGTAGATGCGGCCCCGAAAGTAAAGGTGCAGCATCGGGCTGACAATTGACCATTTGAATAAATAGTAGAGAAGTAAACTTTCGACTGGTTCGCGACTTTTGCTCACAGAAAAACCTTAAATTTTAAATTACATCGAATATTAGCCTATCAGTTCAGCAATCAAAAAAGTAGCACTACACGGATTTTGACACGGATACACGGATAGGTCGAGCGATCGGACTGTTTAGCTAATTGGCTAAGTTGACTATCATCACTGTATCCGTGTTTATGCGTGTCGTGCTGTTAGATGGTTTGGCGGTTGAAACCGCTTTGCAAGCTTCTGTAGCGCCCGAATTTATTCTGGCGAATTCTTTGCAAAGGCTCAATTTCCGGCCAGCATAGCTTTTTGTCCTTCCGAAGCAGTCGCGTAGCCCAAGAAATCCTTAACTGTTTGGCTAGGAGGATTTTTGTAGGCGTAGTATAACTGCCGCTTGTAAGGATAGTTACCCGCATCCGGCGTCGCACCGTTGACGGGAACAACGCGCACTGTTCTCTGATTGGCTACTTGAGCGAAAGTCGCATAGCCAATACCGTTATTGCCTAAAGCTTGCAGCAGAGGAGTTGTCGCATCTCGATCGAGCGTGGTAATATTTGCCGTCGTGCCAAACTCGCCACCTCCGAGCACTTGTTCTTTAAACGTTTGGTGAGTGCCACTAACTGCGGGTCTGTTAATTACTTTCATCGGGCCCGCCGGGCCGCCGACTTTCGACCAGTCTTGAGTATTTCCCTTAAAAATATCTTGAACTTGAGCCGAGGTTAAACCTCCTTTGAAGGGGTTGTTAATGCCGACTACAAGGGCGATCGTATCTAGGGCAACAGGCACCGCTGCCAAACCCTGACCTTGTTGTTGAGCCGTCAAAGGCTGCGATACCGCAGCAATATCGGCTGTTCCTGCCACCAAATCTTGAATTCCCTTTGCAGAACCGTTAGCTTTGGAATCAACTCTAGTGCCAGGAAACTTGGCTTGAAAGCCATTCTTAAGATTGAGGTTGATTGTCACCATACTGGTAGAACCTTGAATCCTGACAGTCGTACCCGCAGGAACAGAAGCTGGAAGTGCAAAGGAACTAGCTGCAACAGGCGAAGAAGCACCGCCGACTACTGGCGCGACGGGAAGTGGGACGACATCGCCTGCGGGTGTGGGAGTGGGGGGATTGTTACTAACATCTTGCGACGCTGGTTTGTTGAGAAAAAAGAACCAGCCGCCACCGGCTAGCAAGAGAAATAACAGGATAAAAACTATGGGGGGAGGCCCGCTCTTAGCCATAAAATTGTCCTTAGCTGGGAAGTTCTTTGTTGTTGGAGTCGTCTAACATTTGTAGCCTGCGATTAACTTCATCGTCTAAGGTCATATTTTCTAATTCTGCCTGAAGTCTTTCTTGGGGGTTCTCAGATATTTCTGCTAAAGCTTGCTGTTTGAGGTTGCGGCCGTGGACGGCGTTTTTGGCTTGCTCAAATTGCGATCGAGCTGAATCGATACTGAGGTCGTTGTTGACTTTGGATATGGCTCAGAGGGCTTCGTTAATCTCGGCCATATCTTTCATATTTTGCATATCGGTTTTGTAAGCTTCCAGACCCAATGCTGACAAGACTTGAGGCGATATTTAGGGATTTGATGGAAAAATGACAGGGAAGGCTGGTAGAATTCAATGGGGAAAGCGATCGTGTTCATTTGTTGTTACAGTACACTGCACAGACCGAACCAAGTAAATTGATTAACAATTTAAAAACCTTGTCTAGTCGGTACTTGAGAACATATTTCGCTCCTGAAATCAACCAATTTTATTGGAAGGATGTGTTATGGACAAATGGCTATTTCATCGCTTCATATCAAATCCTTTAGCATCGGAATAGTAAATTCGAGTTCACTGTTCACGGCGTTGACTGTCAACCGTCAATCGATTTTAGATTTTAGATTTTAGATTAAAGAATTGACTTGCGCGAGATAAATGCGGGGGGCTTGAGGATTTTCGATTTGCGATTTGGGATTGATTCCACGGATAAATCACGTGGCGGGTACCACCTTTGAAATTCGTGGTCAACAGTCAATATCATGTATGAGTGTTACGGGAAATTATATCATGTGGTGGCGTGACTGTTGAACAATTGAAAAAATACATTAATGAGCAAGATAGACCTGCTGAATAAAGAGACTTCTTGTGCTTTGATGTCGTCATCCACCCGTTCATAACCTCATATCAAATCCGTTAGCATCGGAATAGTAAATTCGAGTTCACGGCTTTGACGGTTGACGGTTGACGGCGTTGACTGTCAACCGTCAACCGTCAACCGTCAACATCATGTATGAGTGTTACCGGAAATGAGATCGCAAGCATAGCTTTGAGGTTATGAACGGGTGCAATCAGGAGTCTTGCGCGCCTTTCATCCCACACTAACCTTCGCTCGGTATAGTGTGGGGATTCCCGTCTGTTTAGCTAAAAATAGATTAAGCGGGCAAATCTGCAAAACTGCTCACATTTACCAGCGCTAAATCGGGACAAGTCCGTTTGATCAAACCTGTGAGAACTTTGCCGGGGCCAATTTCTACTACGCGATCGATTCCTTGTTGGGGCAATTGCATGGAAATTTCTCGCCAGCGCACGCCTTTGGTCATCTGCTGAGTCAACCGCTGCTTTAAAGTGGCTGCGCTGGTAGTGGCTGACGGTTCTGAGTTCGAGAGCACCAGCATTTTAGCATCGGAAAACCTTGCAGACTTTAAGGCTAGTTGAAACTCTGCTGCCACTCCGGCCATCAGGGGAGAGTGAAATGCACCGGAAACATTCAATTTAACGGCGCGTTTGACTTTGATTTTGGCAAGCAAATCTTCTACTGCTGCGGGCGTTCCAGAAATCACGACTTGTGCTTCGCTGTTGTCGTTTGCCAGCACTACGTCTCGGCTGTATTGAATTTGCAGTTCTAGTTCCTGCCTGTCGAACCCGATCAAAGCCACCATTTGACCGCCGGAGGCAGTGTCCATGAGTTCGGCGCGGCGTTTGACTAAGCGCAATCCGGTTTCAAAGTCAAAGACGCCTGCTGCGTAGAGGGCAACGTATTCTCCTAAACTGTGACCGGCAACTACCGCTGGTCGATCGCTTTTTTCTCGCACTAAGTCGGCCAAAATACTTTCTACTACGAACAAGCAAGGCTGAGTGTAGAGCGTCCGAGATAGTTTTGCTTCTTCTTTTTGGCAAACTTCCGGGACAGACCAGCCTAAAATTTCTTTAGCGAGCTCAAATTTGGCTTTGGCTGTTGGCAAGTTTAATAAGTCTGCACCCATCCCGATCGCCTGGGAACCTTGTCCGGGAAATACCCATGCTGTTTTAGTCATTTTTCCGGTAATCTGCTAATTGGTGGTTGCTAATTGGTGATTGCAAAAATTCTTTCTTTCCCGCTTCTAACTTCGCTCGCTGGTATCCGCTATCTTTCGGTTAACGAACTATCTACTCGCGACTCACAACTATAACATATAATTGCGATTTTAACCAGGTTTATATTTTTTTTGCTACTTTAATTTAATTAATAGCCGTAACAAAATTTTTAACCTTCAAGCCGGGGAAAGTCGATCGAAGAATAGAGGATTTTCAATCTCAGGGCGGGCTTGTCAAGAACTCCTGTCCCGATGGAGTACGGCTGCGCCCCTTGCCCTATGTATGGCTTGTTAAAGGATTTGTATTATGCAACGGTCGCACTCCCCACAATCATTAGCCAAAGTTTAAAGCCGCCAAACATTATACCAGTTCCCAAAAAGAATGAAACTGCTTTACCAGCTCCAAACCCATAGTTCCTCAGTAATTCCCCATCTAAAATCTAAAATCGCCAATCGAAAATCAAAAATGGTATTACCATGATTCCCCAATCGAAAATCGCCAATCGAAAATCGAAAATCGCTTTACCTTCCCCATTTAAAAATCGCAGCCCCCCAAGTCAAACCTGCCCCGAAACCAGCAGCAGCAATAGTATCGCCCGCTTTAACTTTACCCAGACGCACGGCTTCGTCTAAGGCAAGGGGAATTGAAGCTGCTGAGGTATTGCCGTAATTTGCCAAATTGCTGATTACTTTTTCGGGGGGAATCTTTAGCCTTTGGGCAACTGCATCGAGAATCCGCTGATTGGCTTGGTGCAACAACAGCCAGTCAATTTCGGCGACGTTGACATTTGCCCGAAACATAGCTTTTTCTATGACTTCCGGCACTTTTCTCACGGCAAAGCGATAGATTTCTTGACCATTCATTGTGATGGGTTCAAATCCGCCAACTCCGACGCTGACGCCCTCAATTAATTCTTTTGACTCGGCTTTGTAAGCCAAATTGAGAGACGAATTTTGTGTGCCGTCGCTGCGAATTTCAAATCCCAAAAAGCGATCGACTTCTGAAGCTTGTAATACCACCGCACCTGCACCGTCTCCAAATAGAATGCAAGTACCCCGATCCGACCAATTCACCCAGCGAGACAAAATATCTGCTCCGATTAGCAAAACATTTTGATACACCCCTGTGCGAATGAACTGCGAGGCTGTCACTAAACCAAAAACAAAGCCCGAACAAGCTGCTGTCAAATCAAAAGCCACAGCTTTTGTCGCGCCCAACTGATATTGAATTTTACTGGCAGTGCCAAACAAATCGTCAGGACTGGAAGTTGCCAAAATAATTAAATCGATATCTGTCGGCGAAATTTCTGCCATGGCGATCGCCTGAAGCGATGCCTCGGACGCTAAATCGCACAAAGAAGTGCGATTGTCCGCCAGCCTGCGCGCTCGAATGCCCGTCCGCGCGCCAATCCACTCGTCAGAAGTTTCTACTATCTGACTCAAACCGTTATTATCCAGCGAAACCTGCGGTGTACAAGAACCGCTACCCGTGACGGCAATGCCGAACCCTGATTGCTGCAACATTCCTCTCCATTTACTCGCTGTTCGATCTAGAAATTAAAAATTAAAAACTACCAATTAAAATTATTTTTTAAACTGCTGAAATTACTTTTTTTAAGCAAAACAGTTGGTTTAAGCTGACATTTTTAATTTTACATTTTTAATTTTTAATTCCTACTTACTGCCTCTAATTCACAGCTTCTTGTTCCAGAGCGCTTTGCTGATTGGACGATCGAATTCGCTCCAGCACTTGGTTATCAATAGCCTCCTTCGCCAAACGAATGGCATTAAAAATCGAGCCAGCTTGAGACGAACCGTGGCTGATAATGCAAACTCCAGCAACGCCCAACAGCAAACCGCCGCCGTGTTCAACGTGGTCTACCCGCTGCTTAAATCCTTGCAAGCTTTTTTGCAGCAGAGGATCGTTAATTTGATGTTGGAGTCCTTTGACTAATTCTTCCTTCAGCACTTGCACCACGACTTCGCCCACCGCTTCGGCAAACTTCAACAACACGTTGCCGACAAACCCGTCGCAGACAATCACGTCGAATTTCCCCGACAGCACGTCGCGGCCTTCGGCATTGCCCACAAAAGGAATGTTCGGGTTGTCCACCAATAACTGGTGGGTTCGCACCGCGGCGTCGTTGCCTTTAGAAGGTTCTTCGCCAATGTTGAGCAGGCCGATTTTAGGTTCGGCGACGCCCAGCACGAACTGGCTGTAAATAGTTCCCATAAGAGCGAACTGCTCCAAAAATTTGGGGCGGCAGTCCACATTAGCGCCGACATCGAGAATAAGTACAGAGCTGCCCGGTACCATTGTGGGCAAAACCGCACCGATCGCAGGGCGATCGATGCCGGGGAGCCGGCCCAACCTGAGCAGGGCAGCAGCCATTGCCGCGCCGGAGTGACCGGCGGACACCACAGCATCAGCTTGCTGCTGCTTTACCAAGTTCATCGCTACGTTAATCGAAGCGTTGGGCTTGCGTTTGAGGGCACTCAAAGGTTCTTCGTGCATTTCCACCGCTCCTTCAGAAGGAACGATTTCTAGCTGACCTGTAGAGACGCGGCCGATCGCGTCTTGTTGCCGGAGCGAGTCTTCTATTTGCTGCGGGTCGCCCACCAGCAAAATCTCTACGCCTAATTCTTCTTGTGCCTTAAGCGCTCCCGCTACAACTTCGGCGGGGGCATGATCCCCACCCATAGCGTCTATTGCAATTCTTGCGCGTGTCGATCCCATTGACCAATGTTTGAGAAACACTAAAAATTCTACCAGGAAGTCAGGAGCGTGAATCCACAAGTCTGAATAAAGAACTAAAATCCGCTCGGTACGGCGATCGGACAATTCTCATTTCCGACTACTCTGATAGAACTTGTTTTGTCACTACTTTACTATTTTTGACTGCAAATTGAAAAAATCAATGAAATAGTTTACATGACCGCAAGCACTTTAGTCCGGAAACCCCGGATTCATCCGTGGAGCGAAAAAAAAGCTCCCCATCCTCATCACTTGCCCCCGGATTTATCAGTGGGAGCGCTTTCTTCAATTCTTTAATCTCAAATCTAAAATCTAATATCGATTGACTTTAGGAGTAAAAAATGCTGGATTTATTTAGCTCAGGGATGATGTCTCTGTGGCTGGACATGGCTGGAGTAGGCAGTGCCGCGCCTAATGCTGCGTCAGTGCTGGCTTGGCGGGGAGGGATACCCGGGTTAGTGGTGGCCGAAGATTTGGCTTTTGGGCGAATAAATGCGGCAAATCCCGACTTGCCAGCAGAAGCGACGGTGCGGGAATATTTGAAAGAGTTGAAAGACAAGAACTTGATTGAGGGCAATCAGGGAATTTGGGTGCAAGCGGGAATGATGCCGCTGGTAAGTCAGCAGGGCAAGACGCTGATGCCTGGGGCTTCGCTGACTAAGATTGCGACTTCTCTAGCGTCGCTGGAGACTTGGGGCCCGGATTATCAGTTTGAAACGCGGTTCCGGGGAACGGGGCCGATTAGGAATGGGGTGTTGCAGGGGGATTTGGTGGTCAGCGGCGGGGGCGATCCGCTGTTTGTGTGGGAGGAGGCGATCGCCGTGGGCAATGCTCTCAATCAAATGGGTATCAATCGTGTGGCGGGGAATTTGGTGGTGACAGGCAATTTCCGCATGAATTATCAGTCCGATCCTTTGGTGGCGGGGGAGATACTGCGGCAAGCTCTTGAGGGTAGTAATTGGCCTGCGGACGTGGTGGCAATGTATTCTAAGATGGCTCCGGGAACTAGAAAGCCGCAAGTAACGGTTGCCGGCAGCGTCATTGCTGAGAAATTTGTGACTTCGGGGCGTTTGCTGCTGAAGCGCCGATCGCTTCCTTTAGCCGAAATTCTCAAGCAGATGAACGTCCACAGCGATAATGAAATAGCTCAGATGCTGGCCGACGATTTGGGCGGGGCAAAAATAGTGCAGCAGCAAGCGACTTGGGCCGCGGGGGTGCCGGAGGAGGAACTTCAATTAGTTAACGGTTCGGGATTGGGAGTGGAAAATCAGATGTCTCCGAGGGCGGCTTGTGGGATGATGCAGGCGATCGCGCGCAACCTTCAGACGACTGGGCTGACAGTTGCTGACTTGTTTCCGGTGTCCGGGCGCGATAAAGGAACTTTGGAATACCGACACATTCCGCGATCGGCTGTGGTGAAAACTGGTACTTTGGACACGGTGATTGCTTTGGCGGGAGCCATACCCACGCGCGATCGAGGTTTAGTTTGGTTTGCAATTATTAATCGCGGCACCGATTGGGACTCTTTGAGAGCACAGCAAGATATATTTTTGCAAAAATTGGTGCAGCAGTGGGGAACTGCATCGATTTTGCCAGTAGCAATTACACCGCACATTGACGGCGCCAGACCTGCCTTGGGGGCAGCAAATCGTAGCGATATTTTGGTCGGAGGTTAAGAAATAGGGGTTGAGTTGGGGTTCGGGGAAGGAGCACTGACAAAATAGCTTAGAATTGGAACAAGACTATTGTGCAAGAAGATGATCAAACTGCGATTGAAGAGATACGGGAAAAAACGCGAGACCAGCTACCGAATTGTAGCGATGAACAGTTCTACTCGCCGCGACGGCCGTCCCCTAGAAGAGCTCGGCTATTACAACCCCAGAAATAACGAAACCAGGCTGGATGTTCCAGCGATTGTCAAGCGCCTGCAAGAAGGCGCTCAGCCAACTGACACCGTGCGTGACATCCTGAGAAAAGCCCATGTATTTGAACAAGTCGGAGCCGGAGCTAACGTTGAATCCAGCACAGCAACAGTCAGCTAGTCCCAACTATGCTGGACTGGTTAAGTTTTTAATTGGGCCTTTTTTAGAGACCCCCGGCTCTTTGCGGGTTGATTGCGAACTGCACCCGCGCCAATCGCGGGTCTGGGTTAGGCTGGCTTTTGAAGATCCCGACAAAGGCCGGGTTTACGGTAGGGGCGGACGCAATATTCAGGCGATTAGAACTACGCTCGAAGCGGTGGCGCAGACGGCTGGTCAGTCCCTCTACTTAGATATATACGATGGCGAAGCGGGCGATCGTGGATCTGGCCCGCCTAGGGGCGATCGGGATCGCCCGGATCGCGATCGCCCAGATCGCGACCGCCCAGATCGTGGCTCGCGGGAGCCGCGAGGCGACTTCCGACCCCGGACGCCACCTCCGTCGCCGAGTCCCTTGGCTAGCAGAACTCCGAGAGAACAACCTCGCCGTACTAACACACCTACGTTTAGAACGAGCAGAAATACTCCCGGTTATTAACTAACTGCAGAACCCAGAAAGAATTTTAGATTTTAGATTGCCTGTTGTAGAGTTTGTATTACAAGCCCCGTTTGGTTGGAAATTGCCGGTTTTGCGATCGGAAACAAATGTAAAATTTTAAATTTCAAATGTCAGCGGCATCAGGTTCATCTAAAATCTAAAATTTCAAATCTAAAATCTAAAATTGCCTGACTTAATAGAAGGGAGATTTGATTTGTGCCTCAAGCACCAAACTCATTTGGGAGCTAAATCTAAAAGACGCCTTAGATACTAGGTAAAATCTAGTAAGGGGCGTCTTTTTGTTCGCAAATAGTGACTGGTTGAACGTTTAGTTGTTAACTTTTAATTGCTTATTTGGAGGAGATTATGTTGGCATGAATGAAAAACTAACAATAGAGTTACCGAGCACCCAAAGTGCAATGTCGCTGGCCGGTAATCAAGAAGAAAACCTGAAAATGATCTCTAAGCAAACCGGTGCTACCCTGGTAATGCGAGGGCAAGAACTGCTGATTTCTGGCACAAAAAGTCAAGTAGAATTGTGTCATAAATTAGTGCGATCGCTCTCCGACTATTGGAAATCCGGCAAAAATATTACCGGAGTTGAAATCCAGACGGCGCGCCAAGCTTTGGATACCAACCGCCAAGGCGATTTACAAGACTTGCAGCGAGACGTTCTCGCCAGAACCCGCCGCGGCGAAGAAATTAGAGCCAAAACCTTCAAGCAGCGGCAATACGTCCAAGCAGTACGCACGCACGACCTGACATTTTGCATTGGCCCCGCTGGTACTGGCAAAACATTTCTAGCAGCTATTTTCGCCGTGCAAGCGCTGTTGAGCAAGCAGTACGAACGGCTGATTTTAACCAGGCCAGCCGTGGAAGCTGGCGAAAAATTAGGGTTTTTGCCCGGAGATTTGCAGCAAAAAGTCGATCCATATTTGCGCCCGCTTTACGACGCCCTGCAAGAAATGATCGACCCTGAAAAAATGGCCGATTTAATGGAAAGAGGCTTGATCGAAGTAGCTCCTTTAGCTTATATGCGGGGGCGCACTCTCAGCAATGCTTTCGTAATTTTGGACGAAGCTCAAAATACGACGCCGGCTCAGATGAAAATGGTGTTGACTCGTCTGGGCTTTCGATCGAGAATGGTAGTAACGGGGGATATCACTCAAACAGATTTGCCGCCAAACCAACAGTCGGGATTGTCAGTCGCCCAAAACATTCTACGCAACGTTGAGGGCATTGCTTTCTGCGAATTCTCTCAGGCGGATGTGGTGCGACACCCGCTAGTGCAGCGGATTGTCGCTGCTTACGAACTGCACGAAACATAGTCATTAGTCATTAGTCAGTAGTTGTTGGTTGTTAGTTATTGTTGTTTTTAATTACCAATAATCAATGCCCAAGGCTCTTCGGCCCAATGCCCAATTCCCAATACCCAATTCCCCAATTAAATTATGCCTAATCTGAAAGAATTCTTGGAAGCTTGCGAACAATTGGGCACGCTGCGTTTAATCGTGACTAGCAGCGCGGCTGTGCTGGAAGTGCGCGGTTCAATTCACAAGCTGTTTTATGCGGAGTTGCCGAAGGGAAAGTATGCCAATATGCACGCCGAAATATTTGAGTTTCACCTAAATATGGACAAAATAAAACAGGTGAAGTTTGAAACTGGTGAGGCAAAAAGAGGCAATTTCACTACTTATGCAATCCGTTTTCTGGACGAACAAAATGAGGCTGCTTTGAGCGCGTTTTTGCAGTGGGGAAAGCCGGGGGAATACGAACCAGGACAGGTGGAAAATTGGCACGAGTTGAAGGAAAAATACGGGGAGGTTTGGGAACCGGCACCTGTTGAGGCTCTTTAAAAGATAGGTTTTTCCACCTTTGAATTGCATATTGGGGGCGGGTAGGATGCCCACCCTCTACTCCCACAAGCCGAACATTTATTTTTGTGCAACAGGCAGGATGCGTGTTTCTAAGAATGGTAGAAAATATGATGTTTAAGTCGTTTGTTGTCTAATTTGTGAATTAATGAACCGCAGAGGGCGCAGAGAACGCAGAGAAGAGATAAAGAAGAGAAAGAGAGACAGAAGGTTAGTTTTTTGAATGTAATTAGGTATGAAGGTATTTTGGAGTTTTTGTTTGGTTTTGCTGGTGTTGCTGTGGGGTGGTGGTGCGAGGGCAGGGGTTTTGGGCGATCGCATATCAAGTTTTCCCAATTGGGAAAGCAAGCCTTCTATCGCTGTAGCTAAGGGAGATTTGGTATATCCCGACTGGATGGCGGGGAATTGGAGTGTTGCTAGCACTTTGGTAGATTTAGCCGCTCCTTTAGCGCCAAATATTGTCACGCCTGGGTTTGAAAGCAACCGCCAGTATTTGCAGCATCCAGTATTATTTAAAGTGCGATTTCAACCTGAAAAAAATCTTGGGTTAATTTCTAATTATACATTTAAAAAGGATCAAAAGATTGTAGCCGATCGCACTTTTAACGGTTTGAATATTGCTAAGGCTTATTTAGGCGATCGTGGCGTACTTTCTGTGAAAGTCGATCCGACCAATCCCAACCGCCAAATTACTGTTTTGAAAGGGGAACGCCAATTAATTTCGATTGTTACCAGTCGGGGAACTGAGACGCCGAATCCTCGCGAGTTTGTGTCTACAGAGATTTCTCAGCAGATTTTTCGGGGAGAGTCTGATATTTATTTAAACGAGGTGGAAACAACAACGGCTTATCGAGTTGTTGGAGGCGGGAAAAATGGCGATTCTGCGAGTAAAAGAATTGAGGCCGATCAGGTGACAGCGATTTATTTGTCGCCGCAAGACCCGGATTATTTTGCTGCTGGGGGGCATCCTGTGGCTTTGTACCGATATCGGTTGGAGTTGGTGCGCGCATAATTAAGCTGTCATCTCGATCGGTCTAGCGATCGACTTTTTTCGCCCCTGTCTCTCCTTTCATCAGCTTTCCTGATGACCCTCATCAGTTTAACTGTCGCTAAACCCCTTTACAAACGTTAACAAGACCGTTAATAATAGAAACATCATCCGAACATTGACAACCAAATACAGCAATCATAAAACCATGACAACAACCTTACAGCAGCGCGAAAGCG
>NZ_JAUBOR010000006.1:37625-213168 GCF_036700305.1 Microcoleus sp. Z1_A1 | reverse complement strand
CGTCCCGCCCGTCCTTTTTGGACGGGCGGGACGCCCATCCCACTTTCAAGAGTGGAAGTTATTTAATTCTCATTCCTAATAAGGTAGGGGCGGGTTAACAAAAAATATCTGCTCATAATTGACAATCTCAAAAACCCGCCCTTTTAATCGCGGTAACTCGATCGGACACGATCTCAAATCGTTATCAAAGCAGATTTCGTGTCATCTAAGGTGCGTGACTTTCCAGCATCTCGCTGTTAATTGAGGATCTAAAAAGTCACGCACCCTAACGAGTATAGATAAACCCGCCCTTATAAATTCAGCAATTCTACAATCCGCTGAAGCGGAATGTGCGCCCAATCCAAGCGGTAATTAAGTTCGTAGGCTAGCTCGGCAACCGCTTTTTCCAAAATGTAAGCATCCAGCAAAACTTGTAGTTCCGGTATAGATTTGGGCAAGAAATCTGCATCGGCTGCTGTTGCCAAATAACTCTTGACAAAAGTGAGGCTGACCCAGCGGTGCCAAACGTTCGCCCACTGCTGCATCTCCGGGAGATTTTCAGGGCGAATCATGCCACTTTCTACTTCATTGCGGAGTGCCAAAGTAACAGCGTAACTTATAGATTGCAGCATTCCCGCAACATCTCGCAGGGGCGACCTCTTCATCCGCCGCTCGCTTAAGGGTCGATCGCGTTCTCCTCCGAAATCAATAATTACGAAGTCTTTGCCTGTATAAAGAACTTGCCCGAAATGAAAGTCCCCGTGACAGCGAATTCTATCGGCGGTGATTCTCAAGTTTAAAATAGACTTGAAACGTTCCATGATCAACTCTTCGCGGTTGAGGAGCTTTTGCGCCGATTTTTGTATTTCTGGTGGCAGTTTAGACAGCCGTTTTTTCAGATCCAGCAAAGTTCTTCCCGCCAGATTTCTCATGTGTTGATAGATGGAACGCTGGTAAAAGGAGGTGAAGTTTTCTGGGGCAAAAGCGGGATTTTCTGTGTCAGAAGCTAAAGCCAGGTGAAGTTCGGCTGTCCGTTGACCTAAAAGTTCGGCTGATGCTAAGTAAGAGCCGATGAGTTCGCGAGCTAATTCTGGAATTTCTAGCGATAAATCGGCTACTAGCGAGTTTTGCTGCCGCTGGGTTTGTCCGGTCAAAGCGTTCGGCAAATAATTTTCGGGGGCAGTAGATAAATTATCGCTGGAATGCTTTGCTTCTACTGTCATTACTTGCTCGAAATAGTCGCGCAGTGTGTCTAATGTATAAGACCAAGCATCTACGCTGTCGGGGATTAATTTTTGTAGGATTCCGACTGTAAGGACTTGTTTGGCTGGTGTGTGATATTCCAATGCTCCGGTAATTGGAGCGTAGTGTTGGATCGAGTTGCGCTCTGTTAAAAAGCGTCCGATTTCTAATTCAGGGTTAATACCTTCCTCGACTTTTCGCAATATTTTCAGGACGAAGCGGTCGCCGTAACCTGCAGATGTATTGCTTTGTTCTTTTTTGAACAGGTGAGGTTCGAGCTGCGCTAACTCTTCTTCTGATTTGAATGCACTGTCGGCAATTCCTAGCAGTTGACCTGCAACACCTCTGTAACTGCGAGAATTGGCGATCGCCCCCAGCAGTGCGCTCAGAAAACCTTTCTCCCCAGCAGCATCAAATAGTACCCCGATTTCCTTTTTGGTTTCTGGGAAGTGCAGGCGCGCGATCGCCCGATCGTCCACATCGCCTTTAATCTCTTCCCACCCTAAAGGCAAAACGTAAGTTTCCGGCATACCTTCAGTATAATTCAACTGCAAAAACAGAATGTAAACTTGAGATTCCTCTCCCGCGCTATCTTTACATTCAATCGGTAAAACCTCACTTATTTCTAAAGATTGAATTGTCCGATCTGAACCGCTAAACCAGCGATTCCGCCGCAAGTATCCCGGCAAAAGATTAAGCAGCATATCGCTTAACTGACTTGTAGCAAAAGCAGTTTTCCAATTACCTATGACCGCCAAAGTAGGCAAGTCTGTGGGCACACCGTGCAGCGAAAAATCTTCGTGTTTAACAGTAAGAGTAAACCAGTAAAACGTGTGAGGACTCAAACTCAAAAAGTAAGGCGAATCGCCAACAGCAGGAAACTCCGTGCGGCCGAAAATCTCCACCGGAACAGCACCTTTAAAGGGCGCAAGGTCTAATTCTGCCGTCTGGACAAAGCGCGACAAATTAGCCACTACGAGGATGTGTTCGTCTTGATAAGTACGTACAAAAGCTAAAACTTTGCGGTTTTCCGGGTATAGGAATTCGCAAGTTCCGCGGCCGAATGCTTGGAAGCGCTGCCGAATTGCAATCAGGCGTTTCATCCACCACCAAAGAGAACTCGGATTCGCCCGCTGCGCGTCCACGTTAACAGATTCGTAGTGATATTCAGGGTCAACAATGGGCGGTGCGTAAAGCCGCTGCGGGTTAGCACGACTAAAACCGGCATTGCGATCGCCACTCCACTGCATCGGAGTTCTCACCCCGTTGCGATCGCCCAAATAGATATTGTCTCCCATGCCAATTTCATCGCCGTAGTAAAGCACCGGCGTACCCGGAAGAGACAGCAGCAAAGCATTCATCAACTCGATACGGCGGCGGTTATTTCCCATCAAAGGAGCCAAACGGCGGCGGATGCCCAAATTAATTCTCGCCTGAGTGTCTTGAGCGTAAACCCGATACATATAATCTCGGTCTTCATCACTCACCATTTCCAGCGTCAATTCATCATGATTCCGCAAAAATAATGCCCACTGACAATTATTGGGAATATGCGGAGTTTGCTGGAGAATGTCGCTAATTGGGAAGCTATCTTCCATATGCAAAGCCATAAATAAACGCGGCATCAGCGGAAAATGAAAGTTCATGTGACATTCATCCCCAGCAGCGTAATATTCAACTGCATCCTCCGGCCACTGATTCGCCTCAGCCAGCAGCATCCGGTTCGGGAAGTTTTCATCTACGTGCTTCCGCAATTGCTTCAGGAATTGGTGAGTTTCTGGCAGGTTTTCGCAGTTAGTACCTTCGCGCTCGTACAGGTAAGGCACCGCATCCATCCGCAGTCCGTCTACTCCCAGCGCCAACCAGAAATCTACCACATCTAAGATGGCTTGGCGGACGGCCGGATTGTCGTAATTCAAATCGGGTTGGTGCGAATAAAAACGGTGCCAGTAATAAGCTTTTGCTACCGCATCCCAAGCCCAATTAGATGTTTCAAAATCTTGGAAAATAATCCGAGCATCTTGATATTTTTCCGGCGTGTCGCTCCACACATAAAAATCTCTTTCGTTACTGCCTTTCGGGGCCCGGCGCGCTCGCTGAAACCAAGCGTGCTGGTCGGAAGTGTGGTTCACAATCAACTCAATAATGACTCGAATTCCACGCTGGTGCGCTGCTTCTAAAAGGTCTTTAAAGTCCTCTAATGTGCCGTAAATCGGGTTGACCGTAGTATAGTGAGATGTATCGTAGCCGTCGTCTCGGAGCGGCGAAGGAAAAAATGGCAGTACCCAAATGGCTGTGACTCCCAAGTTTTGCAGGTAATCCAGTTTTTCTGTCAGTCCTCTAAAGTCGCCGATCCCGTCTGCATTGCTGTCGGCAAAAGCGCGAACTGGTACTTCGTAAATAATCGCGTCTTTGAACCACAACGGGTCGTTATTTAACATTGAGTTTGGCATGATTTGTAGCGATGATTGGTAATTGGTAATTTTTACTTAAAGTTTGGTAATTGGGATTTGTTAGTTCCCATCCAAACTGATAAATCATAACTTATAATTGGGCCGCTATTCATCATGCCAGCCCCAGACTTTTAATCGTAATTTATGAACGCAAAACTTATAATTTCTTAACTATAAAATCTCAACAATCTGTTTTGCTATTTCGGACACAGTTAACAATCCGGGTACTGTGCTACCTACCGATGCGCGGTGCACACCCTACCAAGGCGTGTCAATCGATTTTAGATTTTAGATTTTCGATTTTCGATTGAAGCACTGACCCCACGGATAAATTCGGGGGCTTACTTATCGGATACAGGTTTTTTATTTCTGGGTCCTGAGTCTGCGAAGGAATGAATCCGGGGGCTTGTACCCTGGATGCTTGATTGTCAACTTAAGCCTGAAACCCCTCTGTATCTCTCGCTGGTAGCCCAGTCTAGATCCCCCTCGCATCCCCCTTGATAAGGGGAGTAGGGGTTGACTTTGAGAACACTCTTGTCCCCCCCCTCTTATTAAGGGGGCTAGGGGGGATCGAGCCCTTGTTGACACTAAGCACACCTACAGACTCAGGGTTAGGTGCGGTATTTACTACCTGCCGGACGGTTGCCACGACATTACAGTACCTTGACGTTGATTGCTAATTTTCGTTACATTAGTTTACATAAAGCAACAAAAGTTAAGGAAAAAGTAAAAATGACTATTGTAATCGCTCTTTTAATCGTCGGTTGGGTAGCAGCCTCAGTAATTGGCACTCAAGCATATTTCCTGGGCGAACAGTCAAAGCCTATCCACGAGCGGAATTGGAACGATGAATCTTTTGAAAAATTGGCTGTAGCAATCACAGCAACAGAGATGGATTACAGCGTTCGCGTTCCCGCCTACAGCATGGATGCTTACGGCAGCCGCACCATCTCGAATTCTTGATATCAAGTAACAGGTTTCACTATTTTCAATAACAGGCATCTTGCCTGTTCCTAATTTTCAATAACAGGCAAGATGCCTGTTCCACAAGAGAATTGATTATTTGTGGAACAGGCATCTTGCCTGTTCCTAATTTTCAATAACAGGCAGGATGCCTGTTCTACAAGAAAATTGATTATTTGTGGAACAGGCATCTTGCCTGTTCCTAATTTTCAATAACAGGCAGGATGCCTGTTCTACAAGAGAATTGATTGTTTGTGGAACAGGCATCTTGCCTGTTCCTAACTATTCGGCAACTACAAACTGTTACCTGCTAGCGCCGGACGAGACTCTTTTTTGCGAAATTGCAAAGAGTTATTTTCACAGTCGATCGCAATTGTATCACCTTCGACAAACGCATTTTCCAGAATCTTGTTAGCCAGCGGGTTTTCCAACTCCCGCTGGATGGCGCGTTTCAAGGGGCGAGCGCCGTAAACCGGGTCGTAACCGACATCTGTGATATGGTTTTTCGCCGCATCGGACAGTTCCAAAGTAATTTTTTGCTCTGCCAACAAACGCTCGATCCGCTTCACTTGGATACTGACAATTTGCCGCAGTTCGACCTTGCTCAAAGTGTGGAACAAAATTATCTCGTCCACCCGATTGAGAAATTCCGGCCGGAAGTGCGATCGCAGCGCTGCCATCACCCGTTTTAACATCTGTTCGTACTCTTGGTCTGTCTCCCGTTCTTGAGTCAATAAATTTTCATTTTCAGTCTTGTTTTCACTCTTACTTACACTATCAACCTCAACTCGCTGGGCCGACACCTCAACAGTACCGTCTGCCGCCACTTTATAATCTGTCTTTTGACTTGACAAATCTTTCGTTTCCTGCTTCCGGCTAGCAGGTTTTTTGACGGTTTTTTCCTTCTTAGTAAACACGTCTAAAATGTGGTCGCTGCCGATATTGCTAGTCATCACAATTACGGTATTTCTAAAGTCAACCACTCGACCTTGAGAATCGGTAATTCGGCCGTCATCCAACACTTGCAGCAAAATGTTAAATACGTCCGGGTGCGCTTTTTCCACTTCGTCAAACAGCACTACCGAATAAGGATGTCTCCGCACTGCTTCGGAAAGTTGTCCCCCTTCATCGTAACCGACATATCCGGGAGGAGCTCCTACCAACCGAGAAACGCTGTGTTTCTCCATGTATTCCGACATATCGATGCGGACGATCGCATCATCGCTGTCAAACAAAAACTCCGCCAACGCCCGCGCTAACTCAGTTTTGCCGACGCCTGTGGGGCCCATAAACAAGAAAGAGCCGATCGGCCTGCCGGGGTCTTTCATCCCCGCCCTAGCGCGCCGAATTGCCGCCGCCACGGCTGTTACAGCTTCCTCTTGACCGATGACTTTTTGGTGCAAGTGTTTTTCCAATTGCAGCAATTTTTGGCGTTCTGATTCCAACAATCGGTTAACCGGAATGCCCGTCCATTTAGCGACAATTTCCGCAATATCGCCCTCAGTAACTTTTTCGCGCAGCAGGGAAGAACCTTGAGCTTGCTGTTTCAAAAGTTCCGCTTCTTTCGCTTCGCGATCGCGCACCGCCGTTTCCAACTTGCCGTACTTTAACTGGGCGGCTTTATTCAAATCGTAAGCCCTTTCTGCTTGTTCGATTTGGACTCGCAGTTGGTCTTCTTCTGCTTTCAATTTATTGATTGCATCCAACAACTGCTTTTCGCCCAACCACTGAGAGGACAATTTTTCCTGCTTAACTTTTAAAATGTCAATCTCAGATGTGATGCGTTCGACGCGGAAGCCGAGCCCAGGGGCTAGAGCACCTTTTCCTTCCCCTTCGATCGACAATTTTTCCATTTCCAACTGCATCACCCGGCGGTCGATTCCTTCCAATTCCACAGGTTTAGAGGTAATCTCCATTTTCAAGTGGGCGGCCGCTTCATCTACCAGGTCGATCGCCTTGTCCGGCAAAAAGCGATCGGAAATATAGCGAAAAGACAGAGTTGCAGCAGCTACCAGGGCCGAATCAGTAATTTTTACCCCGTGGTGGCGTTCGTAACGGTCTTTCAATCCGCGCAAAATCGAAACAGTATCTTCAACGCTGGGTTCGCCGACAAATACTTGTTGAAAGCGGCGTTCCAGGGCTGGATCTTTTTCAATATTCTTGCGGAATTCGTCGAGAGTTGTAGCGCCGATGCAGCGCAATTCGCCTCTCGCCAACATGGGTTTCAACAAATTTCCCGCATCCATTCCCGAACCGGAACTGCCGCCGCCACCAGTCCCGACAACCGTGTGCAATTCGTCAATAAATAGGACAATTTGCCCGTCGGAATCGATGACTTCCCGCAGGACTGATCGCAATCGTTCTTCAAATTCGCCCCGGAATTTTGCCCCAGCAATTAAACTGCCCATGTCAAGGCTAAATAGCTGGCGATTTTTCAAAGATTCCGGTACGTCGCCGTTGACAATTCGCTGGGCTAAACCTTCGGCGATCGCAGTTTTTCCGACTCCGGGATCGCCAATTAACACTGGATTGTTTTTTTGGCGGCGGGAAAGAACTTGTACCACGCGGCGGATTTCCTCGTCGCGGCCGATTACTGGGTCGAGTTTGCCGGCTTTGGCGGCTTCTGTCAAATCGCGGCCGTACTTGCTGAGGGCGTCGGAGTTAGCTTCCCCATCTTGATCTTGGGCTTTAGCGCTGCTGCGGCTGCCTTTCCCGGTTTCGGAATTTTTTTCTTGGGCTTTAGCAGTGGCGCGGAAAGATTTGATGGCTTCTTCTAGTTTTGGTCGATCGAGTGTACCGGCTGGGGGTTTGCGATCGTAACCGGGGCGACCAGGCGGGCCGTCGCCTTTTGTCAGCAACCTGCGGCCGACTCGTTCGTCTTCTACTAAGCCAATTAATAAATGTTCAACGGCGATAAAATTATCTTGCCAAGTCGCCCTGGTGGCCTCGGCAACATCTAACATCACTTCTAAGCCGCGACCGAGGTATAGTTGGTCAGCGTTGGCAACTCTGGGCTGTCGTTTGGCAAAAGCATCTAACTGCTGGGCCAACCGGGGGGCATCGACTCCAGCTTTGCTGAGAATGCTGTTGGCCTGACCTTGCTGTTCGAGAAGGGCGATGGCTAAATGTTCAACCTCTAGCTGCTGATTGGCAAAGCGGCGGGCTACATCCTGGGATTTGACAATGGCTTCCCAGGCTTGATCTGTAAATTTGCTAGGGTCTGTTGGCTGCACGTTGGTTCCTCGCAATCAAGGGGATTCCTGTTGTTATCCGTTAATACATCGTCTCACAACCATCATAATCTTTAAACAGGATTATGAATTTATGAGTGCGGTTAACTAGGGCGGAAGTTGTGAAATAATTGACAAGATTGAAAAAGCTTACAGTCCGTAATCCACCCCGAAATTTGCTGCGGTGAGACTCACATCTTGCGCCATTCTCCAGAACGGGCAAGATGCCCGTTCCACAAAAGATAAATTTTCTTGTGGAACAGGCCGAAAAGCCTGTTCATAAAAGGCTAACTGACAATGGTGCAACATATGAGTTCAGACAGACTAGGGCGATTTCCTTCGGGATAGGTTCGCTGGCCGTACTTATAAAAATATTGCCACAAACAAGATTTTTTATCGGCTGAGATTTATGCTATTTCCCACTTACCAATTTTTAGTATTTTTCCTAATTATTTTTAGCGCGATCGTCTCTGTGAAACCCCAAGTCGATTTGTATAAAATTGTCTTGTTAGTTTCCAGTTTATTATTTTATTCCTTTTGGAGTTTTGACTTTCTCTTGCTCCTGATTTTCTCTACAGTCTACAATTATATCATTCTCCGGGTGCTCTGCAAGAGTAAATATAAAAAATTTGCTTTAATCTCCGGTCTAATTTTCAACATTGGCTATCTCGGCATCTTTAAATATTACAACTTCTTTGTAACTTCCTTATTTGAGGTACTGAATCAGCTACAAATTCCCGCCGACTTTCCAGTTTTGCAAATAATCGCCCCCGTCGGCGTGTCTTTCTACACTTTTAGAATAATTTCCCATTTAATCGACTGCTACCAGCAAAAAATCCCTTGTCCGAATTTTGTAGACTATGCCGCCTACATTACCTATTTTCCGCAAATTGCCTCCGGGCCAATCTCGCGAGCTCGCGAATTTTACTGGCAGCTAAATTCACCGGAAAAATACGACTATAAAATTGAAGAAGTTATAGTTTTGATTTTGTCTGGACTCTTCAAAAAATATACTTTATCGAGCTTTTTGTTTAACTTCACTGACTTGCCATTCAAAGTCCCGCAGCAGTACAGCAGCATCGATTTAATCCTCGCGGCAATTTCCTATTCCTGTTTGATTTACGTAGATTTCAGCGGCTACTCGGATTTAGCCAACGGCATCTCCTGTTTGCTGGGTTTCAAACCCATTGCTAACTTTAATATGCCATACCGATCGCTCAGCCTGCAAGAATTTTGGAAAAGGTGGCACATCAGTCTTTCAGAGTGGCTGAGGGATTACGTTTACTTTCCCTTTGGTGGTAACAAATACGGCAAGTTGAGGAAGTACGTAAATTTACTGATGACAATGGCGATCGGTGGATTGTGGCACGGCGCAGGTTTAAACTTTATTTTCTGGGGAGCAATTCACGGTTTAGGATTAATTGTCAACCATTTATGTAAAGATATCCCCCAAGCTATCCACTTTAAATTAGACTATGCCTTTCCCAGATTTGCTAAATTTTGCAGTTGGTTGTTAACATTTAGTTTTGTTACTTGTAGCTGGGTATTTTTTGGCACTCCCAACTGGGAAACGGCGGTGAGCTTTTTTGAAGGAATTATCCATCCTGTCGTCGCAACTTTTCAATTTAACTTCTGGCAATTGTATTTAGTAATTGCAGTCATTGGCGCGATCAACTTGTGGGGCGATCGCATCTCCCAACTATTGCAAACCGTATTGTCATTAAAAAACATTTTCTTCCGAGTTGTCTTAGTTTCGCTGCTCGTGTATACTATCTTGATGTTGGGGCCTAGTACCGTTCCGCCTTTTATTTACTTTAATTTCTAAGACATATGAAAGACCGGGAAATTTTACTGATTGTTACTTCTGTAATTCTCACTTTAATCTTTTCAAACTTATCATTATTTCTCAAAAGCTTTGCTTCAACTCCTTTCGCAAGTCCAGAAATTAAACAAGCCGCGCGCCAGATAAAAATAGACGGTTTCCGAAAATCCGAACAAGATTTTTGGAGCAAAATTAAAGATATTAACTTCGATAGCCTCCCCAAAGAATCAGAACTTCCTCCTGTCCAAACCGAAACGAAAACTGCCGTTCAACCCCCTCAGCCTGCCACTGCTAAAAAACCAACTCAAGGGAAAAAAACAACCCCAGCTAAACCCAAACTGACCATACCTTATCGCAGATTTTTATTTATTGGAGATTCCGTAATGTTCGACTTAGGAATTCAACTCCAGTACACTCTTAAGAAAAAATACAATATCGCCGATACGAAAATTGACTACAAGGTCTCGACCGGATTAAATCGGATAGATTATTATGATTGGTATGCCAGAAGTCGCCAAACAATTAATAATTACCAGCCGGATGTAGTGATAGTTTTGTTTGGAGCCAATGACCGTCAAAATATTATAGATTCTCAAGGAAAAGCCCGGGCTGTTATGAGCAAAGAATGGCAAAAAGCTTATCAAGAAAGAGTTGAAAAATATGCCAATTTACTGGATTCGTCATCCGTGAGAAAAGTGTATTGGGTCGGTCAATCGATGCCCAACAAATCTTCCTATCTCAAAGCTTTTCCCATCATGAACAATATTTATAAGACTGCCAGTAAATCTTCATCAAAAATCGAATTTATTTCTACTTGGGAGACATTTGGACAAGGCGGAAAATTTGTTCCAGTAGTTGCTAATAAATCGGGTAAGCGAGGCTATGTAAAAAATAATGACGGCTTGCACTTTACCTCCCACGGAGCTCAAATTATCAGCGACTTAATCGTTGACAAAATGGTGAGCGACAAAATCTTAAAAGCTCCGACCAAGAAATGACGAGAGTAGGTTGGTTTTTGTGACTCAACTCAACCAATTTTTTTGACATTTCACCGATTAATGCAAGATAATATATTTAGTTTGGGACGCACATTGGTCTCGATCAACTAGGTTTATAGGGAAAATCTAGGATTGAGTTATAATAAATTTACTCATGAAACCGGGTTTATAACTCCCTATGCGTCCAGGACTAATATTGACAAAAAGCCACAGTAAATGTAATGCTGAATTCAGCATCCAACAACGGCCTCCATATCTAGCAATTGTCATGGCGACAAATTATGACGAGCAATATGTGGAAACTCGATCGCACTAACATCCCTGAGTCAATGGGGTGCAGTGGCACAGCGCTAATCTTCACTCTCACTAAATATACTCAACCTTGGCAAAGAATAAACCTAGTTGAAAAAATCCTGCAACAGTGCGGCATCGAGCCTTTTGCTGAAGTTTTGGGCGTACCCAACAGCGGAATATTCAGAGAAAATATACCGGAATCCGTCAGAAAACCGCATCCGAATTTGCTGTTTCGCGCTTTGGCAATTCAAGCATTGGGGAAGGTGCCAGAGGGGCTGATATCAAGTGAGAGAACGGCTAGAGCAAGTAATTTTAACAAAAATCTGCTGGCGGCGTTAGAACAGGAAGCACGAGGGGGCTCGACTCCTTTAATTCGGTGGTCTGCGGCTGTTAGTATTAAGTCAATGTGGTTGGATGAAGTAGGGCAACAACAAGGCAAGGAAGGTGCTGTCAATTCCACAATCAATGCAGGGGAAATTGAGCGGCTGGTTGTAGAAGAGCAAATTCAACTATTAGCAAGCAACAAATTTGCTTTGGACGACAGCCGCAGACATGACAGCGGTAAGGAATATGAGAATTGTCTCGATTTTTGGGTGTACGGCCCTAGCTGGCTGCTGCCGAGCCTGCCAATGGATTGCGAGGAATATCTGTTTTGGATCGATCGAGTATTTGCTGCGATCGCACTTAGGGATTCCTACAAATTGAATGCCGAAAACGATGCAGCGGTAACAAACTTTTTGGAAGTTGCGGAAAAGAATTTTAATGACTTAGAATTATCCAAAATACTTGCCACAATTTTTGATTTCCTGCACCACCCGGAAGCGAAAGTCAAAAATCTAGCTGCCATTATTTTAGCACCCTACAAAGACAAGCTGGAGCAAAAATCGGCGCAGATTCTGACAGCGATCCTATATAAATTTCAGGTAAAATATAAGCCTTTACAATCCCTGACTCTTCCCGAAATTGAGGAGTACAAAGCGTCACTGTATTTCGGTAAAATGGAAATTGACGACTTGTATTGTGAGGCTTTGGCGCTGTGCGGCGAGCGGGATGTCGAACTCGCAAGTTTCTTGTCAGCTAAACAGAGGGAATACCAAAATACTGTAGATGAGCAGATCAACAATCTCAGCAAGTTAGTTAAGTCGATCGTAGATTGCCAGAGCTTGTTAGATGCAAATAGGGAACTTTTGTATTTAACTATAGAGCGGCTGCAAAAATGGGATTACACCCTAGGTCATAAACTGTCTGTGCACCGCAAGAAACTCCAAAATCTCAGTTTTGACAAAAGCACATCCGAGCAGTGCATAAACCTCGACAACGAGCTAAATTCTCTCAGAGATTCTTTGCAATATACTTTGTATGAAGTCACATCCAAAATTAACAGCCTAATTAGAGATTTAGAACTTTCTGTGTCTAAAAATCACAAGACTGCAACAGATATCTTTAAATGGACATGGGTATTGTTCGGGGTGTGGTTTTCAGTAGGGCTGCTCTTGTATTTATCGGATTCAGTGATTAACTCGCTGTTTACCGTCAGCTACACAAGCGAATTTCTAGTTTGTTGGAATATTTTATTTAGTGTAATGCTGGTATTTTTGTTAGTATTAGCTATGTTTTTTTCGGCGATCGCTGCTTTAGACAAGCGCCGAGAATCTAAATTAATTCCTAAATTTGATAGCTTAAGCCAAATAGGGAGCAGTTTTTCTGTCTTGTGGCAAAAAATATATTTGCAGCAGTTTGTACCGTCGGTGCGATCGCATTAAAAGTGTTAAAAACCCCCTAAATCTCCTCAGTAGGGTGCGTCAGAGAAAGAGTTTCAACTTAACTCAAAAAAATTGTTTCTGACGCACCCTAGCAGGACTAGAGGACGAACTCTAAGATGCGGTTGTTGCTGCTACTTTCTGGGTGTTGCTACCTTGATTTTCCAGTTGAATTAATTCAACTTTATATCCATCTGGGTCTTGCACAAAAGCGATGACTGTTGAACCGTGCTTCATCGGGCCGGGTTCGCGACTAACTTTACCGCCACGAGCTTTAATTTCTTCGCAAGTACCGTAAATGTCGTCAACGCCGATCGCAATATGACCGTAAGCATCCCCTAAATTGTACTCTGTGACGCCCCAGTTGTATGTTAATTCCAAAACTGTAGTGTCGGATTCATCGCCGTAGCCCACAAAAGCCAGAGTAAATTTACCGTCTGGATAGTCCTTTTGCCGCAGCAATTTCATGCCCAGAACCTCAGTGTAAAATTTGAGGGACTCTTCCAGGTTGCCGACTCGGAGCATCGTGTGTAGTAGTTGCATTTAGCTCACTCCAAATTTTTTAAGCTTTAATCTATTTTAGCGATTTATTGCTGAAAAAACTCGCGCCTCAACCGTCGCAGTTCCCGCAGGTTGACAACTGTCTATTTGATTTAGCTTTGTACTTCCACCACACCCCGAAACATATTCATGCCGCAAGTAAATAGGTATCGTCCAGGTTTTTGAGGGGTGAATTCAACAGCCGTTACCTGATTTAGAGGCAATTCTCGCACAATGTGAAAATCTGGTAACAACACTTTTTCAAGACAACTGTTGGGGTCGCGCCTCAAGAAATTGAGCCTGACTAATTGACCTGCTTTCACAACTACAGTGGCAGGCTCATAACCCCCGTCTACAGTAATATTCAACTCTTGTATACCCTGAATAGATTCAGCTTGCTGCCCTTTAGATTTACTGAACAAAAACCACCACAATTCTAAACCTATTAATGTCAAACCACCTATTGTGACGCCAACTTTTAAACCTAGTGGCTGTTCAATGCTGCGGAATTGAGTCGTTGAAGTAGAATGCTGGACGGACATTTCTGAAGCTTGAACTCCCGATGCAATTCCCATCACAAGTCCTAAACTCGCGAGACTTCCCGAAATTTGACGATGGTGTAACATTTTTCTCATTCCTCCAAATTTATGCACTAGATTTGGCTTGAAAATTCCGCAAGCGCAAAGCATTAGTAACTACAGAGACTGAACTGAAAGCCATTGCTGCACCGGCGATAATTGGATTTAGCAGCCAGCCAAATATGGGGTACAAAATGCCAGCAGCGATCGGTATTCCAGCGATGTTGTAAATAAACGCAAAAAACAGATTTTCGCGGATGTTCCGCATGGTGGCGCGGGAAAGTTTAATTGCTGTAACTATGCCTTGCAAATCGCCTGAAATTAAGGTAATGTCGCTGGCGGCGATCGCCACATCGGTGCCGGTGCCGATCGCAATTCCCACGTCAGAAGCGGCCAAAGCTGGTGCATCGTTAATCCCGTCTCCCACCATCGCGACAATTTTTCCTCCCCGTTGCAGGGCTTGAATTTGAGCTGCTTTTTGGTCGGGTCTAACTTCGGCAAAAACGCGAGTAATGCCCACGGATTGGGCGATCGACTCCGCCGTCGCGCGATTATCTCCAGTCAGCATCGCCACCTCCAAACCGAGCTTTTGAAGCGCTTTCACCGCCTGCGCTGACGACGGTTTGAGGGCATCCGCAATGCCCAGAATTGCCTCTATTTTGCCTTCTACAGCCATCCAAACAACCGTTTTGCTCGCAGCTTCCAAAGCTCTCGCGCGCAGTTCCAGATATTCAGTATCGCAGCCTAGTTCCTGCATCCACCTCAGCGTTCCCAGGGCGATCGACTTTCCGCCTACAACCCCGCGAACACCACTCCCCGCGATCGCCTCAAAATCCTTAACATCCGTCAAATTCACCTCTTGAGATTGAGCATACCTCACAACAGCTTCCCCCAAAGGATGCTCCGAATTTCGCTCTACAGACGCCGCCAATTGCAGCAACTTTAACTCATTGCTATTCTCCGTTCCTTTAATTGTCACAAAATCAGTTACAGTCGGCTTGCCTTCAGTAAGAGTTCCAGTTTTATCTAACACGATAATTTGGATTTTATGAGCCAATTCTAAACTCTCGGCTCCTTTAATTAAAATCCCATTTTCTGCACCTTTCCCAGTTCCCACCATCACAGCAGTCGGAGTCGCCAAACCCAAAGCGCAGGGACAGGCAATAATCAGCACTTCCACCATTGTCACTGTGGCTAGAGTGAAGTTTCCCGTCGCGTTAAACCAGATAATAAAAGTAGCTAAAGCGACGGCAATTACTACAGGAACAAACCAACCAGTCACTTGGTCTGCTAACTTTTGGATCGGTGCTTTTGACCCCTGTGCGTCCTGCACCATCTTGACAATTTGAGCTAAAAATGTATCTTTGCCAACTCTTGTCGCCCGAAACTTGAAACTGCCAGTTTTATTAATTGTGGCTCCGATAACTTCGTCGCCAAGCTGCTTTTTGACAGCCAAACTTTCTCCCGTAACCATTGCTTCGTCTACCGTCGAAGCCCCCTCAATTACCTCTCCATCTACGGGGATTTGCTCTCCCGGCCGCACCTGCACGATGTCGCCAATTTCCACTTGGGCGATCGGCACTTCCAACTCTTCCCCGTTGCGAATTATTCGAGCAGTTTTTGCTTGCAAACCCATGAGTTTGCGAATGGCTTCGGAAGTCTCTCCCTTCGCCCGATTTTCTATGGTTTTCCCCAACAAAATTAAGGCAATAACGCTGGCGGCAACTTCGTAGTAAACGCCAGAATTTAAACCTTGGGCTGTGAATAAACCTGGGAAAAATGTCACAAATACAGAATAAAAGTAAGCAGCACTTGTACCCAAGGCAATCAGAGTATCCATTGTTGCTACCCGCCGTTTTAGGGATTTCCAAGCTCCCACATAAAACGATTTCCCGCACCAAAATTGTACGGGTGATGTCAGCACTAATTGCAGCCAATAATTGTGCAGCCATGCGGGAATAAATGGCAGGTGCAAGCCGGTCATCGCTGGAATAGAACCCACCACTAGCAGGATGCTGATGATACCTGCTGTCCAGAGTTTTCGCTGCAAGGTTTGAGATTCCGATTTGCGATCGGCTTGTTCGGAATCATCCTCTGGCGCCGCCATTTCTGGAAGCGGCAAAGCTTCGTATCCCGCATCATCAACAGCAGATTGAATTGTTTCTAAGTCGGTTTGCTTGGAGTCGTATTGGATGGTTGCTTGTTCCATCCCAAAATTGACATGACACTCAATTACGCCGGGAACAGATTGGATTGCTTGTTCGACAGAGGCAGCACAAGAAGCACAACTCATGCCCCGCAATTTAAGTGTGAGATTGTCCATAGATGCCCTCCTAACTTATAAAGTTACCTTCTGTCTTCAAATGACCGAAAGCCCCCGGATTCATCCGTCCAGAAATAAAAAACCTGTATCCGAGAAAATTGCCCCCCGAATTTATCCGTAGGGTCAATGCTTCAATCTAAAATCTAAAATCTAAAATCGATTGACCTCGCCTAAAAACGGATAACGTGCGACGTACTCCTGTCGTGGAGAATCAAAAATTTTAGACTCTTGTTAAATCTCCCAGATTCAAAGCTGCAAGTAAATCTCAAATCTCAAATCTCAAATCTAAAATTGACTTGTTGGATAGCCAGCAGATGCGATCGCTTTCCTAACTTCACTTTCCGACTTAGCGGTGTGAATCGTGACCAATTTTGTCTTGAGATCCGCCTCAACGGTTGAGGCTGAGTCAATGGCTTGGACTGCTTTTGTGATTGTAGTCGCACAAGCAGAACAAGCCATCTTAGGCACTTTTAGCTGTAATGTCATAATTTGAACCTCAGCAGAAACTACTCTGCTCAATCAATGAATTAACTCTATTGTAAAGTCTCCAGTACACTGGAGAGTCAAGGGGAATTGCAAAATAAATCAGGAATTTATGAAAAAAGTGGTTTGACACGCTACCCATAGGGGTAAGGCGCGCACTGTGCACATACATAATTAGGTTGTGAGTTCTGTAAATCTTAACTTTGAGTGCGATCGACAGCACAGCAATAATTCTTTACAAGTTTGCCACAAAAATTTCATCCTAATTTCATTTATATGTGAAAAGCTGAAAATAAATGGCCATTTTAAGGATATAAGCTCTATGAAACCAATTTCATTGAAAACAGGCTTTGCAGCGCTGATGTTGACCGCCACAGCCGCTTTTACCAGTGGAGTGCTTGCAGCTTGTTCAAATGCCCCTTCCAGTGAAAGTCCCGCCCCAAATGTTACGGCTGCAACCGAAGCAAACAACAAGCAAGACGTGGTACAAGGCGGTGGCATGGGTGGCATGAATCATGGCATGAATCATGGCATGAATCACGATATGTCAATGGATTTAGGCCCTGCTGATGCCGACTACGATTTGCGATTTATTGATGGCATGACAGTACACCATCAAGGTGCTGTAAACATGGCTCAAGATGTGCTTAAACAATCCAAACGCCCGGAAATGAAAAAACTTGCCACTGATATAATTGCTGCTCAAAACCGCGAAATAAATCAAATGAAAGAGTGGCGAAAAACTTGGTATCCCAAAGCCAGCAGTACGCCGATGGCTTATCACGCTCCCATGGGTCACATGATGGCAATGACTCCCGAACAAATGCAAAGCATGATGATGAGCATGGATTTAGGGGCCGGTGACGACCAATTTGACTTGCGATTTATCAATGCGATGATTCCTCACCACGAAGGAGCTTTAGTGATGGCCCAAGATGCTTTGAACAAGTCAAAACGCCCAGAAATGAAGAAATTAGCTCAAGAAATTCTGACTTCGCAAAAGCAAGAAATTGAGCAAATGAAACAGTGGCGGCAAGCTTGGTACAAACAGTAATTTAGCTCACCTCAACAAAACGTGACCCCAATCCCGAAAATGAGTGACATTAATCACAGTAGCTCAAGAGTTAAGAAAATACTTGGTTCACAAAAGCAAGAAATTGAGCAAATGAAAAAGTGGCGACCACCTTGGTAGACCAAGTAATGTAGCTCGACTGTGGCTGTCAGCATTTGTCTGACTCCACCTCAGTTTCTTGAGAGTACCTACACATACTGTAGATAATGGAGCCGCCCTACCTCTAAAGTAGTATAAACTTACGTAATAATACTGTAGACAATTGCTCATCTCTACCTCTAAAGTAGTAGGTAAGTCAGTAAAAAGCTATATGGATAGAGAGGGTAGTGTATGATATTGAATAGCTTGGAATTAAACAACATTTATAAGTCAAATGCAGCCGTAGATGAGCTACTGAGCGCATTGACAAAAGAAATTGCAGCGCCAGCAGAGATAAAAAAACCTGAAAAAAATCTAAAGCATAATCGCTTGTCATTAGGCGAAACTTATCTTCATATTTTAGAATCTGGTGGGCATCTGGGCTGCTGAGGCGAAATTTCATCCTAATTTCATTTGACCCTGAAATACTAGGTTGAGTAGAGCATTTCTAGCTCTTGGTCATTGCTTAGCGGTCGCTTCTTGGAAAATGCTAATAAGTAACTTTACTTAATGGGTATCAGTTACTTACCTTGGCAAAATACCTACTGCTAAACCTGTGGCACTCAACCTGATTTCAAGGACAATGCCAACGATGATATTCCACAAATATGCTCAATATCCGGCAATTATTAGCAGCTTTTCGGGAAGTTTGTTCAGCCTAATTTTGCTAAGTTCTCCTGCCGCTGTTTTTGCCCACGCTGGCCACGGAGATGAATTTCACCAAAGCGGCGAAACAACTGAAACTCCTGCTGCTATTTCTGTCGATGCCGAAACAGCAAAACGATTAGGTATTAAAGTCTCCCCTGCCGCCCGCCAGCGACTAGATATCGGCATTAAAACCACTGGACAAATTGAAACTTTACCCAACCAAAAAGTAGAAGTGACGGCTCCTGTTGCTGGCAAAGTAGTAGAGTTGCTGGTTAAGCCTGGGGACAAAGTATCAAAAGGTCAACCGGTGGCGGTTTTATCGAGTTCAGAATTAGGACAGTTGCGGGTTGAATCTCTCTCGAAACGTGCCGAAGCTGAGGCAGATTTGCAGCAAGCCGAAGGCGATCTCAAACTAGCACGAGAAAATTACGATCGCCAAAATCAAATATCCGCAGCAGAAATCGCCCAAGCCCAAACCCAATTGGCAGCGGTAACTAAGCAGTACCAGCGAGAACAAGAATTAGTAAATAATCGTTCCGTGGTGCAAGCCGCTCAAGAAAACTATCAGCGTCAAGTTGAAATAGCGCAAGCAGAAATAGCGCGGGCAGAAACTGAACTGACGGTGGCTAAAGAACAGTTCGATCGCGACAAAGAATTAGTGGCATCTGGGGCGATCGCGCGGCGCACAATGCTGGAATCGCAAGCCCACTTCGCCGAAGCACAAGCCGCTGTTGCTAAGGCAAAAAGCCGTCCTGAAGTTATCAAAGCCCAAACCGAAATTAAACAAGCCGAAGTAGACCTCCCAATGCGGGAATTGCGGGAATCTCAAGGCAGAGTAGCAGACGCAAAAGCTCAACTTACCAGAGCTCTGAGCCGTCGGGAAGTCCTAGAAGCCGAGAACCAACTCAAACGCGGCAAAACTGCCGTAGAAGTCGCTCAGTCGCGCATTCGCTTGGCTGATGCAGCCTATCAAGCGCGGCTGCAACAATTAGGAACTGTTGCCAACGATCGAGGACTCGTTACCGTAGTTGCTCCGATTTCGGGGACTGTAGCCGATCGCTTCATCACCCCAGGAGAGTCAGTAAACCCTGAAAAACCGTTGATGAGTCTGTTAAATGACAGCCGCGTTTTTGCCACAGCCAATATTTACGAAAAAGACCTGAATAAAGTAAAACAGGGTCAGGAAGTGAGGGTAAAAGTCGCTAATTTACCCGATCGCACTTTCAAGGGAAAAATCGCCTTAATTGGGTCATCCGTGTCAGGAGAAACGCGGGTGGTGCCGGTGAAAGCAGAACTAGATAATATTAACGGTGAATTAAAGCCAGGACTGTTTGCTGAGTTGGAGATTTTAACAGACAAAACTGCCACAAATATTTTAGCAATTCCGAGTGCGGCGGTAGTGGATGTTAGCGGTAAAAAAACCGTTTACGTCCAAAATGGCAATGCTTATCAAGCGGTTGAAATTGAACTCGGTCAAACTGCGGGAGATTTAGTTGAAGTTAAGAGGGGTTTATTCGAGGGAGATTTGATAGTAACGCAGCGAGCACCTCAACTTTACGCACAATCTTTGCGCGGCGGGAATAAACACTCAGAAGACGAGGAAAAGAAAGAGACATCTCCAAAGGTACCAGAGGTTAATTTTAATAATTTACCCGTGTCTTTATGGTGGGCGGGAATAGGAGGAGGAATTGCGATCGCATCCCTGACTTTCACAGCCGGCGTGTTGTGGGGAAATCGGCGCCAATTGCCAGCAATAGCAGCGGATTCTGGAAACAATACTGCAAATAATGGTTTTTCCGCCTCTGCATCGGCGTTGGACAATGAACTGCTGTTACACAATGACAACCATCACGTTAAAACTCAAGAGGCAGAAGTCAATCGATTTTAGATTTTAGATTTTAGATTTTAGATTGAAGCATTGACTTGCGCGAGATAGATTCGGGGGGCAAGTTTCATCGGATACAGGTTTGTTATTTCTGGGTCCTGAGTCTGCGAAGGAATGAATCCGGGGGCTTCTATCCTGGATGCTTTCGGTCAAGAGTTTAAAGTAACAGCATGACACGGAAGTCACGGATAGACGGATAGCTGTTTTTATCAATTCCCAATGCCCAATTCCCAATTCCCAATTCCCAAATTATTAAATGTTCAGCACAATTCTTAGATGGGTAATTAATCGCCGCTGGCTAGTCGTTATCGCCACCATTATTGTTAGTCTTTGGACATTGTATATCATCCCCCAAATGTCCCTTGATGTCTTCCCTCCTTTTGCACCCCCGCAGGTGGAAATTCAGACGGAAGCACCGGGTCTCGCACCGGAAGAAATCGAGTCTTTGGTAACACTACCGATCGAAAGTGCGATTAACGGAACTCCTGGGGTAACAGCAGTGCGATCGTCTTCTGCTGTGGGCCTTTCTTCGGTTAAGGTAATCTTTGATTGGGGAACTGAAATTTATCAAGCGCGCCAGTTGATAACAGAACGGTTGCAGCAAGCTGAAAGCAAACTCCCGGCTGGGGTAGAAACACCGCAAATTTCTCCCACAACTTCTCCTGTCGGCACTGTTATTACCTATGCTTTTACGTCAGAAACTACTCCTTTGATGGAAGTGCGCCGTCTGGTTGATTGGCAAGTCACAAATCGCCTTTTGGCAGTGACAGGCGTTGCTCAAGTGGTGGCATACGGCGGCGAAGAAAGGCAGTATCAAGTATTAGTAGAACCTGCAAAGTTGAAAGCTTTTAATGTGTCGTTGCAGCAAGTAGCTGAAGCGGCGGCGGCTGCGAATGTTAACGCGCCGGGGGGGTATTTAATTACGCCGGATCGAGAAACTTTAATCCGGGGGGTGGGGCGGATTGAGTCTGTGGAAGATTTGCAGCAATCGGCGATCGACTCTCGCCACGGAACACCCGTCAGAATTAGTGATGTGGCTGAGGTCAAGATTGGTGCTGCAATCAAGCGGGGCGATGGCAGTTTTAACGGCAAAAAAGCTGTGATTGTGATGGTAAACAGACAGCCAGTTGCTGATACTCCGACGGTAACGAAAGCAGTTGAGGCAGCAATGGCCCAGGTGCAGGAAGCTCTGCCCAAAGATATTAAAGTTACTGTGACTTTTCGACAGGAAGAATATATTAATTCCTCGGTGGAGAATGTGCGATCGGCTTTAATTGAAGGCAGTATTATCGTCACCCTTATTCTCATCCCGTTTTTGATGAATTGGCGCACTCTCGCGGTTGTTTTGCTGGATTTCTTTCTGACTTGGCTGTTGGCGCTGCTGGCAATGTATTGGCTGGGGCTGGGGCTGAATACGATGACTTTGGGGGGTTTGTCGGTGGCGATCGGCACTGCGATCGACGATGCGATCGTCTACGCGGAAAATACCTACCGCAACTTGAGAGAAAATACGTCTTCTCTTCATCCTCGCCCGGTGATGGATGTGATTTTTGATGGCAGTGAGGAGGTGCGCGATTCGTTAATTGGAGCGACTGTTATTGGCATTGTGGTGTTTTCTCCTATTTTTACTTTGCCCGGTGTAGAAGGTCGAATTTTTACGCCTATGGGGATTACTTATCTGGTAGTTGTGGTGATTTCTAGTCTGGAATCGCTGTTAATATCTCCGGCCCTTTGTGCTATCTTGTTGCCTACCAAACGCATGAGTGCTGCGGAACCTTGGCTGCCGAGATTTTGCAAGAAAATATATCATTTTTCGATAAATTTGTCAATGCGCTATTCGGGGATTATTTTAGCTTTAGCTGCTGCTAGCATGGTGGCTACATTAATTATCTTGCCTTCCTTTGGACGGGTGTTTTTGCCGGAGTTTCAGGAGCAAACTTTGGTGAATACTATTATGCTTTATCCGGGGGTGTCTTTGGAGACAACAGATAGCGCGGCTTTTGCTATTGAAGATGCACTTAAGGATGATACCAGGTTTGAATACGTGCAAGTGCGATCGGGCAGGGCTCCGGGAGATGCGGATGCTGCGGGAGTCAATTTAGCTCACATTGATATCGGTTTGAGCGAGGAGGGCATGAAAAACAGGCCGCAAACTTTGGAATCGCTGCGGCAGGAGTTTGGTAAATTGCCGGGAGTTGCACCAAATATCGGCGGTTTTATTTCTCACCGGATGGATGAGGTTTTATCTGGTGTCAGAAGTCAGATTGCTGTTAAAATCTTTGGCCCGGATTTGGATCAGCTTCGCAGCATCGGTGCCAAAGTTGAAGAGCAAATGAAAACAGTGGAAGGCATTGTGGATTTGCAACTCGAACCCCAGGTGCCAGTGCAACAAATTCAAATTAAGTTTAACCGTCAAGCTGCGGGTAGATACGGTTTAAAAATCGGAGAACTTTCGGAAATAATTGAGACAGCTTTAAACGGCAAGGTTGTTTCTCAAGTTTTGGAAGTGCAGCAAACTTTTGATTTAGTTGTTTGGTTGCAGCCTGAAGCCCGAAACAACCTAGAAACTATTCAGAATTTGTTGGTTGATACTCCAAGCGGCAACAAGATTCCCCTCGCCCAAGTTGCGACTGTTAAATACGGTACGGGGCCCAATACGATTAACCGCGAGAATGTTTCTCGCTTGATTGTGGCAGCGGCTAATGCTAAAAATAGGGATTTGCGATCGGTTGTGAATGAAATTCAAGCTAAAGTCAAACGAGAGGTGCAGTTGCCTTTTGGCTATTTTATCCAGTACGGCGGTCAATTTGAAGCAGAACAAAGAGCTTCGCAAAATATTATGATATTTAGTGCGATCGCCTTTTTGGTAATTACTGTATTGATGTACTTGTCAGTCAAGTCAATTCCTTCAACTGCTATGATTATGATTAATTTGCCGATCGGATTAGTAGGAGGAGTAATTGCGGTAGCTTTGACTGGCAGCATCATCTCTGTAGCTTCTTTAGTTGGCTTTGTCACTTTATTTGGCGTTGCCACCCGTAACGGCTTGCTTTTAGTAGACAACTACAACACTAAATTTGCTGAAGGACTGCCTTTTAAGGAAGCAATTATTAAAGGTTCGATGGAACGGCTCAATGCCATCTTGATGACTGCTTTAACTTCAGCTTTGGGTTTAGCACCTTTAGTCTTTGAAGGCGGGGCGGGAAAGGAAATTTTGCAACCGCTGTCAGTAGTAGTTTTAGGAGGGTTATTTACTTCTACAGCACTAACTCTGTTAGTTTTGCCAGCTTTGTATGCTCAATTTGGGCATTTTTTACGACCTCAAAAACCTCAGCCCGTTATTGAAGACGGAAAGGTAGTTAATGTGTGATATTTTCCAATTATTGTCAGTCAGCAAGGAGTCAAACAAATGAAATCGCTTAAGTCAAATTTAATTGTTCTAGGTAGTGTTGGATTGCTGTTTTTGGGAGCTTGCAGTAACGATAACCAAGCAAGCGATCCAAATACCACTCCAGCATCCCCTCCTGTCGCCTCTCAACCTGCGTCTTCGCCTCCCGCCACTGCTCCTGGAAAAGCAACTCAAGGGGGGCAAGTTGTGGAGTCTGGAGCTTACCATTTAGAGTTTGTACCTTACAAAGAAGCTACCGGAACTCATTTAGATGTTTTTTTGCAAAAAGGAGAGAAAAAGGAACCAGTTGCTAACGCGAAAGTGACGGCTCAAGTGCAGTTGCCGAGTGGAAAGCAGCAAACCCTAGCTCTCAAGTATGATGCTGAGGGCAAACATTACGCTGTGTTGTTTCCCGGCAATGAACCCGGTCAGTATCCAGTAAAAGTGACTGCGGATATTAACGGAGAAAAAGTTGACGGGCGTTTTACCTTCAATCAATAGATGGCTGATTTCCTAATGCGCTCTAACTTATGGGCGCATTAATTATTAGCAACAAACAACTGCCTCTTGCATTTCCGCTAAAAAGCCGATCGCGTTTCGATCGCACTTAATTTCCTATTTCGTTACCTGAGTTTTTTTAAACGGAAAAAACACTCGACCTGCCAGACTTTGGAAGTAGATGCCACCGACAGTACCTAAAAACATCAAATAGGCGATCGCCTGCATGACATAGAGCTTATCCGTGTAGCCAAACAACGCACTCAACAACAAACCGGGAAACTTTTCTTCGGGAAGCAGTTTTGAGGTATTCCAGACCATTGGCCCGAGAATCCAAGAGTGGATTTTAGGAAATCTTTCGTAATAGAAACACAGTGATGCTGATTCGCGATTTGATTGCGATAAAATATTCACCGCGCTGTCAAATAAGCCCAAAGTAGATACCACTAAACCCGCTACAATGAAGAGCAATAAAACGCCCATATATTTGAAAAACAGGCGGATATTAATTTTGATTCCCCATTTAAACAGCAGGACACCCAGTGCGGTGGCTGAGATAAGGCCCGCCCAAGCGCAGATCGCCGGAATAATCCCTTGTTGAAACTTGGCAACGACAAACAAAACTGTTTCAAATCCTTCGCGTAAAACGGCAATCAAAACTAAAGTAAATACGCCCCAGCCAGCATGAGAGTTTTGCGTTAAGGCGGCACTCACAGCACCTTCTACTTCGGCTTTCATAAATCGCGCTTGCTTGGTCATCCAAATCAGCATCCAGCTCAGCATTGCGATCGCTAAAACTCCAAAGGTTGCCTCTAGCAGCGATTCCATAATCGGTGCAAAAGGCTGATTGGATGCGGACAAAATTTGAATTGTCCAGCCGAACATTACACCTATCAAAGCACTGGCAATAAGTCCAACGCCAACGCCGCCGAAAACCCAAGGACTTAAATAACTTTGTCCTGATTTTTTGAGGCAAGCGAGAACGATTCGGACAACTAAGGCGGCTTCGACTCCTTCGCGGAGAGTAATTACAAAGGTGGGCAATGCTTCGCCAAAATTCCTTTTTTATGGTGGGAATGGGACTGGTTAAGGAGCGAGGTAATTGGCAGATTATTTACCAATTACCGCTGTTGATGGGAGTAATGTTTTTAAGATGCGGGTTTGAGAACTTTTTGGCTGTCGCTTTCGATCTTTTTAACTAGCTGGTTGACTTGTTCGGTTGTTTTAACTGGGGCGGGGGGTGCGATCGCAGTTGGCCAATTTGCCTTCAGTTCCGTCATGTTGGCAACAATTGCTTTGTCAATTTCCGGGCTGGTTTTAGCCAATTGAGCGGCAATATCTTTGTACAGCATTTCCGCGTACATGACAAAACCCCGCGAATCTTGGTATTCAATAATTGCGGAAATTTTGCCGTTAGCAACTGCCGCTGCGTATTCGGAATTAGCTGTATCTAGCAAGCCGTTAATCACTTGCAGCACGAATTTCGGATCTTTTCGCTGCGCTTCGGGGAGGGTGGCAATTGCTCCGTCAACTGCTTGCATTGATGTGTCAAATTGTGCATTCACTTGAGCCGGATCTTTTGCACCCGCTTTAACTAAATCCTGCAATTTAGTTAGAGTAGTCTTAAATTCGGGAATTTTACGCTCGTTTAGCTGATTTTCGACATTGGCATAAATTTCTTCGACTGGATGCCCGATGTGAGGTTCTGCCTGGTCTGGTTTGCCTTGCTCCAAGAGTTCTTTTGCTACCATAAGATGCCCTTTCATCAATCCCATGTTAGTCATGAAGTCTACATCTTTGGCTTCACCGGTGAGGACGACATCTTCAATAGTCACCATGTCTTTGATTTCGTCGAATTGGGGTTGAGTAATGACATTTTTTGATACCAATTCTTCGACTTTCCCGTAAGGACGGCTGGCTTGAATTTTGTTAGAAAGTGCCGGTACTCCTAACTTGGCTTCGAGTTTATCTAACTCTGAAGGAATGGCAGTATTGATGTTGATGCCGCCTTTGCCGCCGTGATTCCCGCTGTGACCGCTTGTGGAGGCGGGACTGGCTGTAGCAGCGGGTGAGGCGGTGCTGTCGGTGTTGCTGGCTGTGGGGGTGGAAGCGCAACCGGTCAGAGCAACGAGGATGGCTGTAGCGGTTGCTGTAGGTAATAAACGATATCTTGCAACATTTGCAGCAACCCTGCTACGGGCGGGCGAGACGCCCACCCCACAAGAAAAGTCATTGTTTGTGGAACAGGCATCTTGCCTGTTCTTGGGGACGCGCACCCCACAAGAAAAGTCATTGTTTGTGGAACAGGCACCTTGCCTGTTCTTAAGAATGGTGCAAGATGTGAGTAATAAACGAAATGTTGATAACATGGCTGTTGCTAATTTTTACGTTATGTGCATTTGGCCTCACAAGTTATTAAGAAAGATTCTCAATTATTTGCGAGCTATTCATTCTACCTATTTGCGATCGAGCTTGTCAAATAATTTCATACTTTCTTTATTTGAATCGCCGCACCGTGGTAGCAGGATTTGGTTTAAGTGATGACTTCAAATACCCCCATGCAGCCTGCTTCGGCGATATCATCTTGATGGGGATGAAACATAAATTTTCCAGCGTAGCCGTAGGTAAATTCTAAAATATGTCTTTCAGCTACTCCCATTGTGATTACATCGGTTCTTTCACTGGGAGTTAAAGTCATTCCCGTGCGATATACGTCAAAAAAGTTGGCGTGCAGGTGAAAAGTCACTGCCGCTTCGTACTCAATTATGTTGAGAACGTAAAGCCGGATTAGCTGATTTCTGTAAATAGGGATCGGGTTGTTCATGTAATAATTGGGCAACCCGTTAAAAGCGTATAGTTCGTTTTTTTTGTCGTCGTTTACATCGTATCCTCCCATGATTAACATGATTTCATCTGCGGGAGGACGGGGTTTTGGCGGATCTATGATGAACATTCCATAGAGTCCTTTACCTATATGACGAGTTACGGGTTCAATATGGCAGTGATAAAGATGCACTCCGTAGGGATTGGCATCGAATTCATAAATAAATACCGAACCGTGTTTCACTGGTTTAACGCCATCCATTTCGCTGGTATGAACGCCGTGAAAGTGCAGCGAATGAGAATCTGCGGCTTTGTTATAAAAAATGACGCGGATACGATCGCCCTCTGTTGCCCTCAATGTCGGCCCCGGCACGCGATTGTTCACGTTCCAGGTGTTGAAGGTGACGGCGCTGTTGAGTTGGACGATCGAAGTATTAGCTTCTAGGCGAAATTCCCGAACCGTGCGCCCGTTTTCGCGCGTCACCGTGCCGTAATCAAAATCCCGCGCAATTTGCATGGGGTTGATATTGCTGATGGTGACTGCATCTGCAGGCATGGGCGGTATTCTCGCGACTGATGTCGGTTTGCGAGTCAAGTGTTGAAGTGCGATCGCGCCCCCCGCTACCCCAGCCCCAGCTATTCCTAGCTGTAGCAGTTGGCGGCGACTCCAGCGCCCCGGCTTTTTCATGGGGGGACGATCGGATAAATCTGTCATAGTTATTGAAAAATATTCTCAAAAATTTGATTGGGTTTGAGTATAAGACATTTCCCGCTTGTTGTCAATAATTGTCAACAGTCCTTTTTTTCTGCGAAATTAGAAAATTTCATGCTGATTTCATCTCAGTATGTGATGTTAGATGTTGGGGTAGATGCTGCCGATCGCTAACAATGTATAAAGATTTACCGCTATAAATTAGAGTTATGAGAGTTTTGCTAGTTGAAGATGAGCCAGATTTAGGGAAAGCGATCGAGCGAACCTTAAAGCAGGAAAAATATATAGTTGATTGGGCCCTCGATGGCAGTGAAGCTTGGGAATATTTAGACAGCCAGTGGACGCAATACACCCTCGCTATTTTTGACTGGTTGCTACCAGGATTGTCAGGATTGGAACTGCTGCGGAGATTGCGTGCTAAACATAGCGCCCTGCCCGTATTGATGCTGACAGCAAAAGACCGAATGGAAGATAAAGTTGCGGGACTAGATGCCGGAGCTGACGATTATTTAGTCAAGCCGTTCGGGATGGCGGAACTGTTAGCAAGATTGCGGGCTTTGCAAAGGCGATCGCCCCAAATTCAACCACAACATAGACAGGTAGGGAATCTCGTTCTCGACTGCGGAAATCGCACTGCTTGTCATGTCGATACCCACGGCAAAAATCAGATAATTTCACTGACAAACAAAGAATTTCAACTGCTAGAATATTTTATGAAACATCCGAACCAAATTGTCACCACCGACCAAATTCGGAATCAGCTATGGGAAGCGAGTGCAGATACCTTTAGCAATGTGGTAGCAGCTCAAGTGCGCTTGCTGCGGCGCAAACTTGAGTCTGTTGGCGGCGCTAATTTAATAGAAACCGTTCACGGCGTCGGATACCGCATGAGAAATTAAAGTAAAACCGATACTCCGGCAGGGAATGAATTCCCGGCCTCAAAGCTAAAGTCCTCTAAAGAGGACTAATGAGTTCTTTAGTCCTCTTTAGAGGACTTTAACTATTAGCCAGGGAATTCATTCCCTGGCGGACTGTTTGACTGACAGCTTAAGTTATGAAAAATGAATCAAAATAAACTATTTAACCGAACTCGCTGGCAATTAGCCCTTTCCTATGCAGCAGTAATGGGTTTGATTTTAAGCTTGCTGGGATTGGGCGTATACGAGGCGATCGCCCACGCTCACTGGGTAGCCATAGACCGCGAATTAGAATCGGTAGCGGGGACGCTACACGACAGCCTAGAAACAAAATTGCAGCAGCCCGGACGCCTAGAACCAATAGTCAATGATCTTTTGCCCAACCTCCGCGTAATTGGAGTTAACGGCATTAAAGATAAAGAACAGTTGCCCGATCGCCATATTTTAAGCGCTATAAACCAAAGCTTTTACTATATCCGTTTATTTGATAATTCAGGAAATTTGATTGCTACAGCAGGCGCTTATCCCGAAGAATTGCCACCGACATTTAACTCACAACATTGGCAAACAATCACTGACAGCCAAGGCAATATTTATCACCAAATTTCTGTATTGCTGCACACCAATAATCAGGAAGATTGGGGATATTTTCAAGTTGGGCGGAGCTTGGAAGACTTCAACGATTATCTCAGTACAGTGAAATGGGTTTTGAAATTAGGATTGCCTACAGCATTGATTTTGATAGGCTTTGCTAGTTGGTGGCTGGCAGGATTAGCCATGAAACCGATTTATGCTTCCTACCGACAAATCCAACAGTTTACAGCGGATGCTGCTCACGAATTGCGGACGCCTTTAGCGGCTTCGCAGGCGACTGTAGAATCGGCGCTGTTGACGCCTCAATTGGATGAAAAAGAGGCGCAGGAAATTTTGCGGACGATCGATCGCCAAAACCGACGACTGACTCAGTTAGTGGCTGATTTGCTGCTGCTGGCTCGCATGGATAATCAAGTGATACGCGATCGCCCTCAATTGTGTTGTTTGAATGACCTTGTTAGCGATTTAATAGAGGAATTGGCCGCTTTGGCGATCGCCTCAAAGGTAGCGCTAACATCCGAAATGCGCGTACAGCAGCAGTTAAATGTTGTCGGCAATTCCGACCAACTTTATCGCCTAGTTGCTAATTTAATTGTTAATGCCATTCAATACACTCCGGCGGGCGGGAAAGTAACAGTTATTTTAGATTGCAATCACATCGAGGCGATCGTTCAGGTTCAAGATACCGGTATTGGGATAGCGGCGGCAGATTTAGAGCGAATATTCGATCGATTTTACCGAGTTAACAGCGATCGATCGCGCCATACAGGCGGTTCGGGACTGGGATTGGCGATCGCCCAAACCATCGCCCGCGCACACCGCGGCAGCCTCAGCGCCCGCAGCGAATTGGGTTCCGGCAGCACCTTTCTCCTGCAGTTGCCTTTGTGAGCTACTATGTGAGGGCAACTGACATCTTGCACCACGATCGAGAACAGGCTTTTCGGCCTGTTCCACAAAGAGTAAATTATCTTGTGGGGTAGGCCGGAAAGCCCGCCCGTCAAAGGCTTATTGAGAATTGTGCAAGATGTGGGGAAAACCGAATCATCTTTTTGTGGTAATCCCTTCGGCAAAACGTAGCACGATCGCCGAAAATCATTAAATAGCTATTTCTAAGCAATTAGCAGTCATCACAGAGAAAAATTATGACAGTTTTAGAACAGGGAACAATCTCAATCCATACCGAAAATATTTTCCCGATTATCAAGAAGTCGTTATACACTGACCACGAAGTCTTCTTGCGGGAACTAATTTCTAACGCCGTCGATGCCATTGCCAAACTCAAAATGGTTTCTCGTTCCGGCGAATACAGCGGCGAGGTGGGCGAACCGCAAATCAACATAGCGATCGACAAAGAAAACAAAACCCTCTCAATTTCCGATAACGGCATCGGCATGACCGCCGACGAGGTAAAAAAATACATCAACCAAGTCGCTTTCTCCAGCGCAGAAGAATTTATTGAAAAATACCAAGGCAGCGGCGAGGACGCAATTATCGGTCACTTCGGTCTCGGTTTCTACTCTTCTTTCATGGTGGCGAAGAAAGTAGACATTGATACTCTTTCTTACCAGGAAGGAGCCCAAGCCGTACACTGGTCTTGCGACGGTTCTCCCGCTTTTGAACTATCAGAATCTTCCCGCACGGAACGCGGTACTACTATTACTCTTACCCTCCAAGATGAAGAACAAGAATATCTAGAACCCAGTCGGATTAGGCAGTTAATCAAAACTTACTGCGATTTCATGCCCGTTCCCATCAAATTTGAGGGAGAGGAACTCAACAAGCACAAAGCAATTTGGCGGGAATCAGCCAGCAATTTGCAAAAAGAAGATTACTTAGAACTGTACCGTTACCTTTACCCGTACCAAGACGAGCCTCTGCTGTGGGTACACCTGAATACAGATTATCCTTTTATTGTCAACGGGATTCTTTTCTTTCCCAAATTGCGGCCGGATGTCGATGTTACCCAAGGCAATATTAAGCTATTCTGCAACCAGGTTTTTGTCAGCGACCACTGCGAAGAAATTATCCCGAAATTCTTGATGCCGCTGCGGGGAGTTATTGACAGTACCGACATTCCCCTGAACGTTTCTCGCAGTTCTTTGCAAAGCAATCGCACTGTGCGGAGAATCGCTGATTATATTGCGAAAAAAGTGGGCGATCGCCTGAAAGAACTCTACCGCGACGACCGCAACGAATACATCCGTTGCTGGCAAGATATCGGCACTTTTGTCAAGTTTGGAACTCTCAACGATGACAAGTTCAAAAAGCAAGTCGAAGATATTTTAATCTACCGCAGCACCTACGAACCAACAGCCGAGAATCCAGAAACTGTAACGCCAGAAGTTCAGGTGCAAACAGAGGAAGGAGATTTGTGGCAAGATGTCACTCCGAAGTCGGAAAATTCTAGTTCCACCCAGCCTTACACGACTTTAAAAGAGTATTTGGAACGCAATCAAAAACGCCACGAAAATCGTGTGTTTTATTGTACAGATCCGGCGTCTCAAGCAACTTACGTTGCTATGCACAAAAGCCAAGGTTTAGAAGTGCTGTTTATGGATTCTTTCATCGACACGCACTTTATCAGCTTCTTGGAACGAGAACACTCAGATGTCAAATTCTCGCGGGTTGATTCCGACATCGATGAAACGCTAATTGACAAAGAGAAAGAAGCGGAAATTGTCGATCCGGCGACGAATAAAACTCGCAGCGAACAAGTTAAGGAAATGTTCCAAAAAGCTCTCAATAAGCCGAAAGTGAACATTCGCACAGAAGCTTTGAAGTCTGACTCTGCGGAGGCGACGCCACCTGCGATCGTACTTTTGCCGGAAGCTTTGCGCCGGATGCGCGACATGACTGCGCTGTTGCAGCAGCAAGCGGCCGAATTCCCCGAAGATCACGTTTTGCTGGTGAATACGTCTCACCCGCTGATTCAAAATCTGGCGAGTTTGAGTCAGGGTGCGATTATTCAAGGTGGCGGCGAGTCTCCGTCGGCCCAGTTGGCGAGTATGATTTGTCACCACGTTTACGACTTGGCTTTGATGGCCCAGAAGGGTTTCGATGCTGAAGGGATGAAGGATTTTGTCGAGCGATCGAATCAAGTCTTGACAAAATTGACTGAACGTGCCATGTAATTACCCCCCCCAACCCCCCCTTGCTAAGGGGGGGAGTAAGAGTTTATTTCTATTGGTAAAGGGATAAGTCAAGCCTTCTTCCTTGTTCCTTCTTCCTTCGGGTATAATGAGAGGCTGCACGCAAAAAAACGGTAATCTGGAGGGAAGTATGTCACGGAAATGTCAGCTAACGGGGAAGAAGGCTAATAACGGTTTTGCAGTTTCTCACTCGCACCACCGCACTCACAAGTTGCAAGAGGCAAATTTGCAGTGGAAGCGGGTGTGGTGGCCGCAGGAGAAGCGCTGGGTAAAATTGCATCTTTCTACAAAGGCGATTAAAACCTTGCAAAACAAGGGTTTGGAAATCATGGCGAAGGAAGCTGGAATTAACCTGTACAAGCTTTAAAAAACTTGGCTAGCGTAAAAGTAAGGGCGATCGCACATTTGAGAGTGCGATCGCCCTTACTTTTAGAGAAAAACCTTTACTAAAGTCACTGTCTGCATTTGAGTAAATAAGTAGTCATCTGGCCTTTGCCTTTAACTTCGATCGCGCCGCGACTTTCAAATACATACTTGTCCTGCAATATATCATAAATTGCAGAGGTGACTTGAATGCACCCCGGCAAGCCGTGGGATTCCATGCGGGAAGCGGTGTTAACGGTGTCTCCCCATAAATCGTAAATAAATTTTTTAATTCCAATAACTCCCGCGACAACCGGGCCGGTGTTAATGCCGATTCTGATGCTAAAATCTTGATTGTGGAGATTGCTGAAGTCAGTAATTGCCTGCTGCATATCGAGGGCCATTTGGGCGATCGCCTCTGCATGATCGCTGCGGGGCATGGGCAGCCCTCCTACTACCATGTAAGCGTCGCCAATCGTCTTAATTTTTTCCAAACCGTGCCTTTCTGCTAGGCGATCGAAGGTGGAAAAAATATCGTTAAGCAAGGAAACTAATTCCGGGGGAGAAATTTGGGAACTAATTTGGGTAAAACCGACTATATCTGCAAACAATACTGTTACTTCGGAAAAAGTATCGGCGATGATGCTTTGGTCTTGTTTTAATCTATCGGCGATCGCTTGCGGTAAAACATTGAGCAGGAGACGGTCAGATTTTTCTTGTTCTAAGCGCAAAGCTGCCTCAGCTTGTTTGCGAGTTGTGATATCTTGAACAGTACCTTCGTAATAAAGCAAATTTCCATGTCTGTCGCAGACAGTATAAGCATTCTCCGCAATCCAAATTATACTGCCATCTTGGCGGTAAACTTGAGACTCAAAATCTGATACTTTGCCGTTTTTTCGCATTAAATTAATGACTTCGGCGCGGCGTTCTGGGCATACATATAGCTGGCGGTTAATATTAGTTAAAGTTCCCTTCAACTCTTCAAAGGAACTATAACCGTAAATACGAATTAAAGCAGGGTTGACGCTGAGATATTCCCCATCGGGAGTAGTTTGAAAGATGCCGACGATCGCATTTTCAAAAATGCTGCGGTATTTTGCCTCAGCTTGTCGCAGCGCTTCTTCAGCGCGCTGGCGTTCTCGCGCTTCCATTGCGAAAGTTACAGAGTCTGCTAGAGAAACAGCGAAACTTTGTTCTTCAATAGTCCAACGGCGGGGCATTCCTACGTGTTCTAAACAGAGAACTCCGGCTGTTTCTCCGCCTATTTGAATCGGCGTATCTAGCATGGAAGTGATGCCGAACGGAAGTAGGTAAGATTCCGCAAATTCTCTAGTTCTAAAATCGTTTTGCGCGTCAAAGGCAGCAATTGCGCGTTCTTCTCGCAGTGCTTGGAAATAGACAGGATAGTCTGCTTCTGCTAATTGCAAACCGTCTGAGTGCTGGTTGACAGCGCGATCGAACAAATCCAGGCACTCGATCTTGGATTTAGTGCGATCGTACAGCCATACGCTCGATCGGGCAACTTCCAGAGTACGGCTAGCAGTTTCAGTTATTTCTTGAAGCGCCTTTGTTAAGTCGCCTTGATTCAGCGCTTTATTTTTGGCTAAATCAATTAAGGCCGATTTCTGTTTCTGTAGCTGAAGTTCGCTTTGTTTCAGGGCATTTGTCCGCTCTTCAACTCGGATTTCCAGCTTTTCATTCAGATGAAGCAGCGCTATTTCAGCTTTTCGGCGAGCGGTGATATCTGTGCCGATGCAGAGGATGCCCAGGATTTCTCCCGCTGAATTAACCAGCGGTTTATTTGCCCAAGATACCCAAACGCGATCGCCACGGCGTCGGAGGTTTTCATTTTCATAGCTGGTAAAGCGATCGGGATTTTGTAAAATTTCATTATAAACCAACTGTAAGTTATTCCCTTCGATGTCTGTCTGCGGAAGAATTGTTCCCATTGCATTTTTACCAATGACTTCTTCCTGAGTGTAGCCAAAGAATATTTCAGCAAATTCGTTAAAAAAAGTAATATTGCCGTCAGCATCCAATTTCAGAATAATGCTGCTTGCATTTTCCACCAATTCTCGATATTTAATTTCGCTTTCTCGCAGCGAATTTTCTGCCTCGGCGCGTTCAGCTACCGTCGCTGCCAATAACAGCGATGTAATTGTAACTACAGCCATAAAAGCTTGCAAAAATAAGATAGCCTGAGTGATATTTTCGGCTTTGGCTATGAACGGCCCCCCTCCCTGAGAACTGCCCATAATTGCGATGCTTGAGACAATGAACGATGCTAGGACAGCGGCTCGTTGACCGAATTGGAGCGCCGACCAAATTATGAAAGGAAACGGCAAATATTCCAGGGGATAACTAGAAATAGAAGCTTCAGTTTTCGACACAAAGACCAGCCAGCTCACCCCAATTAATAATAATAACCATACTGCCCGCCAAATTAAATATTTTTGCTGGCTGCCTGTTTGTCTTTTTAAACGCTCGGCGGTTACTTTAGGGCGAAAAAATATTAGGATTAAGGGAGTTAAAATTAAAACTCCCATTGTGTCTCCCAACCACCAATCCCACCGAAGCGACCAATATTCTGTCCTATCTACTTTCCCCGCTAAATATAGGGAAAACGCGCCAATCGTACAACTGATTTGAGTAGAAATTAGACCGCCAAACAAGATTAAATTAACTACATCTTTCAAGCGATCGAGAGATGGACGAAACCCCATCCAGCGCAGGGCAGTTACTGCAAAAACAGCTTGCAGAATTGCCCCGGCGTTTCCTCCCAGCCAAACCGCAAATATCTGTTCATTTGGGTTAACAAAATTTAGCAGGAATGTACCCAAAACTATGGCTGGCCAGACTTTACTCCCAAACAACAAAAGTCCAGCTTGTGCAATTCCTGCGGGTGGCCACACCGAGGCAGCAAAGGGACTAACACCTTGAATTGAAATTGCTAGCCTCGCCCCCACGGCGTAAGCGACAGCAACGACAGTTACTTGGGCTAAGTACCGCCCAATTCGGGATTGAGGGAATCGCAGAAACTGATTTAGGTTCAGATTCATACCGAGTTTTAAGTTTTAGGGGATTTCACATCTCAAGGAAGAGGGAAGTTCGGCAACGAGCAATGTACGGGATGTAACGGATGTAATATCAATTCCGGTTGTATCGGAATGAGGAAACCGCAGAGGACACAGAGGATACAGAGAAAGGGAAGAGAGAGATGAATAATTCTGATGCCAACGGATTTGATATAACGGATGTAACGGATGTCAGGAAGAGGGAATAAGGAAGAGAAAGAGGGGAGCTAATGTAGGGTGTACACCGGGCACATTGCGAGCCTAAATGTAGGTGCGCGGTGCGCGCACCTTACCAATTATAAAGGCTTAGTTGATGGCGGCTTCAATCCACTGTTTTAAAGTAGAATTTACTTCATCAATGAGAATTTCATGTGATTGGTGAGTGGCTCTTTCCACAACTTCAACTTTTCCTGCTTTCAGCGAACGGCCCGGAACAATGCGATAGGGAATGCCGATTAAATCAGCATCTTTGAATTTAACTCCGGCTCGTTCGTCACGGTCATCTAGCAAGGTTTCAATGCCAGATTGGTTGAGTTGTGCGTAGAGTTTTTCGGCGACTTCTACTTGTTGGGCGTCGGAAATATTGGGGATGCTAATGATGGCGTGATACGGCGCGATCGCCACTGGCCAAATTATCCCGTCTTTGTCGTAGGATTGTTCTACGGCCGATTGAGCTAGGCGCGACACGCCGACGCCGTAGCAGCCCATAACAAAGGGCATTTCTTCGCCTTGTTCGCTGGTGTAGGTGGCGCCCATTGCTTGGGAGTATTTGGTTCCTAATTGGAAGATGTGGCCGACTTCGATGCCTCTGGCACTTTCCAAGGTTTGTTCGGGGTTGTGCACTGCCCGATCGCCCTTTTTAGCTGTTCTGACGCCTACAACCGTTGCTGGCAGGGGAAATTCTTTGTTCCAATTAGCCCCGACAACGTGGTATCCTGATTCGTTTGAACCAGTGACAAAGTTTGTCAGATCAACTGCTGTGCGATCGACCAAACGCAAAAACTTGGGAGATACCCCCCCTTGCCCCCCCTTGGTAAGGGGGGGATTTGAGTCTTCTTGCCCCCCCTTGGTAAGGGGGGGATTTGAGTCTTCTTGCCCCCCCTTGGTAAGGGGGGGTTGGGGGGGGTTGGAGGCGATATAATCATCAGCAAGATCCGGAGCCATATAACCCAGAGGTAAAGATTTAGCCGCCCATTTCCGCTGAGCTTCCGCATCGGGAACAGTCAAAAATAAAACAGTTTTAGCTTGATAATTGCCCGCTAACTTCGTCAATTCATTCAGCAACTTTACCTGATTCACATCTTGGTCGCCGCGAATGCTTACCAATACCAAGACTGTGATGCCATTGTCGTAAACAGCTTGGTAAAGCACATTTTTGACAACTTGCGTCGGAGAACATTTCAAAAATTTGCAAAGTTTATCAATTGTTTCAGTTCCCGGCGTTTCCCGCTTTTCAAACGTTGCAAAGGGCGACGGTTCCACATCCGCAGGCATCGATACAGCCTTTTCCACATTAGCTGCATACTGACCATCTTCAGTATAAAGAACTTCATCTTCCCCCGCTTCAGCCAACACCATAAACTCTTGAGAACCAGAGCCGCCAATTGCTCCCGAATCAGCATCTACTGCTCGGAATTGCAAGCCCGATCGGCGCAGCATATTGCTATAAGCTTGAGCCATATCCTGATAAGTTTTTTTCAAACTTTCTTCGTTAGTGTGGAAAGAATAGCCATCTTTCATAATGAATTCGCGACCGCGCATCAACCCAAAACGCGGGCGAATTTCATCGCGAAACTTAGTTTGAATTTGATAAAGATGTAAAGGCAATTGCCGATAGGAACGAATCATATCTTTAGCAATTGTAGTAATTACTTCTTCGTGAGTTGGGCCCAGTCCCAATTCTCGCTGCTGCCTATCTGTCATGGCAAACATAATACCTTCAGCTTGAGTGTAGGTATCCCAGCGGCCGGATTCCCGCCACAAATCGGCCGGTTGCAATTGCGGGAGGAGACATTCTTGAGCGCCGGTAGCGTCCATTTCTTCGCGCACAATTTGAGATACTTTTTTGAGAACTCGCCACATTAAAGGTAGATAAGCGTAAATTCCGCTACCGATGCGCCGGATGTATCCGGCACGGAGTAATAGTTTGTGGCTGGGAATTTCTGCTTCTGCCGGGTCTTCGCGCAGGGTAACAAAAAGCATTTGAGATAGTCGCATGGCTGATTTCCTTAAAATACCGGATGAGTGTAATTTTAGATCAACTTCTGATATTATCAGAACTAAGCCCGATTTGATTAAATATATGAATAAAATTTGGCAAAACTACGAAAAAGGTATGGCAGTCTTTGATAATTGTCACTCTCCTACTGTGCAATCTCAGTGGCTTGCCTTAAAAGATGAAATAGGAGAATTTGTTCGAGAACCTAATTTAAGCGAAATTTGGGATATTGTTCATGCTGCTGGTCGATTGCTTTACAAACTAATCGGAATTCCATTATATTTAATTGCCTATCCTACGGTTCGCAAACACAGTCAACGTTTCGAGGAGTACGGCTGTATTCGCAGCATTCGCAACTGTGAGGGTAAATGCTGCGGGAAAAATTCGTAGCCTAGGCTGCGGCGCACCCGATATCATGTTTGTTGAATGACGCGCAATTACATTCTAATGACCGACAGCATCCAGGATACCCGCCACGTGATTCATCCGTCCAGGAATAAAAAACCTGTATCCGATGAAACTTGCCGAACGTATTTATCCGTGGGATGAATGCTTCAATCTAAAATCTAAAATCTAAAATCTAAAATGGATTGACCGGATTCAAAAAATAATGCAACTTTAGGCAAGCGCCAAACCCATATCCCGTAACTAATTCCCAATCTAAAATCTAAAATCTAAAATCTAAAATCGCATGACCAGATTTATTCACGACCAATTTGCTAAACAGTATCTGAAAGAACTATTAACCCCTCTCGGTAATGTAGAAACCAGCCGGGATGTTGCTGGAGAAGTAAGGCAGGTTGACGTTTTATTTTCCCCGAAAGCAGAACCGGAAGTCGAAGCAACAGCCCTCGGCATTTTGGGTCAAATTGCAGCAAAACCCGCTGTATTTGAACCCTTCCGCAGCCCCGTCCAAATCGGAGAAATTCGCAGTTGTCTGGGCAAACTCTTCGATATCCACGGCGAATTTGAACGCGCGGCAGTTAGAGAAAATACCCGGATTGCAGAGGCAGACTTGCCCCAACTTTGGATACTGTCGCCGACTGTTTCCGACACGATATTAGCTGGATTTCGAGCGATTCCCGAACCGGAAAATTGGGTAAGTGGAGTTTATTTTATGGGCCCATCTCTGAAAGCAGCGATTATTGCCATTCACCAACTCCCCCGGACTCCAGAAACCCTGTGGCTGAGAGTTTTAGGGAAGGGAAACGTGCAGAAGCAAGCTATTGCCGAATTGAGAGAGTTACCCTCAGATAATGTCTTTCGGTTGAATGCGTTAGAATTGTTGTACAACTTGCGAACGATATTAGAAGTACGTCAAGACATAGATCGAGAAGATCGGGAGTTAATTATGGAACTGTCACCCCTCTACTTGCAACGGTTGGAAGATGCAACTCAGCGAGGTATGCAGCAAGGTATTCAGCAAGGTATGCAGCAAGCTATGCAGCGCGCTCAACGCCTGATAGTTGAGAGTATGCTACAAGTAAAATTTGGCGAGATTGATGAAGAATTAACCCAAATAATCGAGCCTTTGATTGAGCTAGAACCCCTCGATCGCACGCGACTAATTAGGCAGCTCGATCGCTCTGAATTGCTAGCTCATTTTGATGCGTCGAAAAACCAACCCGAATCCTAACTCAGCAGCGTACTCTACAATCGGTAGGGTGCGCTAAATATCACTTTACTATTTATTATATATCGAGAAAATCTGGAGTTAATTATGGAACTGTCACCGCTCTATTTACAACGGCTTGAAGAAGCAACTCGGCGAGGTATCGAGCAAGGTATTCAGCAAAGTATCGAGCAAGGTATTCAGCAAGGTAAACGCCAGAATGTTGAGAGTATATTACAAGTAAGATTTGGCGAAATTGATGAAGAATTAGCCCAAATAATTGAGCCTTTGATTCAACTAGAATTTCTTGAAATCGCGCGACTGAGTATGGATCTCGAACGCCGGGAATTACTAGCTCGTTTTGACCCTAACAATCAAACAGAATCCTAACTCGGTAGCGTACTCTACGATATGTAGGGTGCGCCGAAAATTACTTTACTACTATTGATAATGGGTGGCAGCCCCCGCATCAAACTTGCCACTTTGATGCGAACTCTGCTGCTACTAATCCCTTGAAAACTAATTTCTGACTTTAGACGGATTTATTTTTTAGCTTCCAGAGCCATAATAAGCAGTAAGGATGAGATCACTAGATAACTGATTAACCGCTCATCCCAATTTCACTAATAAGGGCTTCAGTAAGATAAATCCGAACCCAAATAAAACATCATCTAAAGATTACAAAGATCCCTCAAAAAAAGTTGGGGGCCGTTTTCGATGTGCCGAGTTAGGCATAAAAACTTAGGAGGTAAATTATGTTTGAAAGCGAGTTATTAATTTCGCTGTACAGTCCCAAATTCAATATGGCCCAAATGCCAGTAGAAATGCCAGTAGAAATAGATGTGCCATTTGAGCACCCCGATATCGGAGGGCTGATGTTTTTAAGCCCTCAGTTTTTCGTGGCCTTAATCGCCGGAGTCATCATGGCTTTCGGCTTCCAATTCCTGTTAACCAATTTCTCGATTGCCGCCAAAATCTCAAATTGGGACGAGGCTTTACCCGACGATGACGATGATGATGAGTCCGAAACTTTAGGCAAGAAAGTTCGGAAAATCGAAGGTTTAGTCGGGGGTTGGATTTTAGTCACAGTTAACCTGGCTTTATTTTTGGCTTGTTTTCTGGCAGTAAAACTAACTTCAATTGCCTCGGTAGACGGAGCGGCAATTATTGGTGTGGTCATTTGGTCGGCGTACTTTTTAACGCTGGTGTGGCTCGGTTCTAGCGCCGTCGGTTCCATGATGGGTTCCTTGATAAAAACTGCTTTTTCAGGCGTTCAAGGCGTGATGGGTAGTGCTGGTGCTGCGATCGGCGGCAAGATGGCTAGCGACCAAATGGTCAATACTGTAGAGGCATCTGTTGCCGCTGTCCGCCGCGAGTTGAGTTCGGCGGTAGACCCGGATAGCATTCGCGAAACACTGCAAGATTATGTGGGTTCTTTGCAGTTACCGAAACTAGATGTTAAGGAAATTCGCGGTCAATTTGAAAAGTTGCTGGGCGATGCAGATATCAAATCTCTTGCGGGAAGCGACGTTCTGAAGAATGTTAACCGCCAGACTTTTGTTGATTTAGTTAAGAGTCGCACAGACTTTTCTCAAGAGGAAATAACTCAAGTTGCTGACCAACTCGAAGGCGTTTGGAAGCAAACTTTCGGCAAGCAGCAAGAGCAGAAAGACCCGAATTTAGAGTTGGTTGATTTTCTCAAGTTTGCGGCTCCCGATTTGCTGAAGTCTGACGAACTCAACGCCAAGCTGTCTCAAATTCTCGAAAGTAGGGAAAACAAATCGGAATCCAGCAGCGGCATGAAGCGAGCGATGCAGTTGGGTGTGGAATCTCTGGTGGGCACTGTTTTGTCGCGGACGGATTTGTCTGATTTGGATGTTGAAAAAATCTCTGGTCAGTTGCAACAACTGACAGCCAAAGGGACGGAACAAGCGAAATCTTTGGCTTCTAAGGTGGGCGACAAAGTGCCTGCGCTGCCTTTCAATACAGCTAAGGCTGATGTGGAAAACTACTTGATGAATGCCCAACCTTGGCATCTCAACCGGGAGACAATCAAGCAGGAATTTAGGGATGTTATTTATGACCCGGAAGCTTCTCCTGGGGCGGTTTTGCGCCAGTTAGAAATGTTTAATCCCGATTATTTTGTAGGGATTCTGGGCCGCCGTGAGGGGTTTGCTCCTGAACAGGTGACGGAAATTGCCGAACAGCTTGAAGGTGTCCGACAAGAAGTGTTGGAAATTGTGCAAGCTGCTGCTGGTGAAGAACAGTCTCAAGATTTGCGGAGTCGGATTGAGAATTATTTGCGATCGACCGGCAAGGAAGAATTGAATCCTGAAGGTATCGAGCGGGATTTCCAAGCGCTTTTGGACGATCGCGATGCTGGTTTTGAGGCTTTGCGCGATCGCCTGTCGCAGTTTAACCGCGATACTTTGGTGCAGTTGCTGGGTCAGCGGGAAGATTTCAGTCCAGAGGAAGCCGATCGGTTAATCGGGCAGCTCGAAAGTTCGCGCGATCGCGTAATTTCAAGAGCTCAAGAATTGCAAGAGCAAGCGAAATCGAAAGCCCAAGAATTGCGGCAAAAGGTAGAAGACTATCTCCGCAATACTAATAAGGAAGAACTCAATCCTGAAGCGATCGAGCGCGAGTTTCAAACGCTGTTAAACGACCCGGAAGCCGGATTCAAAGCGCTGAGAGAACGCTTGTCTCAATTCGACCGCGATACGCTGGTGCAGTTGCTGTCACAGCGCCAAGACCTCAGCGAAGAACAGATCAATCAGACGATCGACCGGATCGAATCTGTGCGCGACAACATTATCCACGCGCCGCAAATAGTGGCAGATAGAGCTAAGCAACAGTACGAGGAAGTTACTGCAAAAATTGGCGAGTACCTGCGGAATACAAACCTGGAAGAACTCGATCCAGAAGGCCTCAATCGGGATTTGACTAAATTGTTTGAAAATCCGAAAGAGGGTGCTTTGGCACTTCGGGACAGACTTTCTCAGGTCGATCGCGAAACTTTAGTCAAGCTGCTTTCGCAGCGGGAAGATTTGAGCGAAGAACAGATCAATCGGACGATCGATCGCGTGCAAGATTCGATTCGCAGCATCGTGAAATCGCCCCGCCGCTTGGCATCTCGCGCTCAAAAAACAGTCCGGGATTTCCAAGGAAGTTTGGAAAATTACTTGCGGAATACGGACAAGGAAGAACTCAATCCTGAAAGCATCAAACGCGATTTGCAGTTGCTGTTTAGCGAGCCAGGAATGGGGATGCAAAGTTTGGGCGATCGCCTGAAGCACTTCGATCGATCGACTCTGGTAGCATTGCTGTCGCAGCGGGAAGACATCTCGTTCGATGAAGCTAACAGAATTGCCGACCAAATTGAATCTGTCCGCAACCAAATTGTCGAACAAGTTCAAATGGTTCAGGACAAGTTTCAGTCAGCAATGGATGGTATTTTCGGGAAAATCCGGGATTACCTCAATTCGCTCGATCGACCAGAGCTCAACTACGAGGGAATCAAGCGGGACTTACGCAAAGTGTTTGACGACCCGCAGGCCGGATTTGACGCGATTAAAGAGCGTTTAGGTGAGTTCGATCGCGGTACTTTAGTTGCCCTGCTGAGTTCTCGTTCCGATATTTCCGAGACTGACGCTCACCGAATTGTTGACCAAATGGAAGGAGCCAGGGACAGCGTTTTATTGCGATCGGAACGCCTGCAAAATGAAACCAAAAAACGCATCAAACAGCTCAAGAACAAGGCCAAGCAGCAAGCAGAAGATGCGCGCGAAGCGGCAGCCGCCGCAGCTTGGTGGCTGTTCGGTACGGCTCTGACTTCTGTGGTTGTTTCGGCTTTGGCTGGAGCAATAGCAGTCAACGGGATTTCGGGTTTGTTTAGCTAGATTTTCAACGAGTTTGAAATAAAGTTCTCCTGATTCTAGGCTGGCTGTTTGCCAGCCTATTTTCTTTGGAATGATATCATGTCCGGTTGATTTGGTGGCATTGGAATTATTATGCAGTGCGAGCGTCCTCGCTCGCGATCCATACCGCGAGCGAGGACGCTCGCACTGACATTATCCAAATATATGATTCCGATGCCACCGAAAACGATATTATTTATCGCCGATCGAACTAGGAGGAAATACTTTAGATAAATCTAGGGACAAATCCCCAAAATTAGGGAGGGCAACTGTTTCGTTAGGCAGAAAAATTCTCTTGACGCGATAACCAAATTTGCCTTGCGAATTCTGATAAGGTTCGCTGTAACATTCCAAACAAATTTCTAATAAATTAAATATCCAATAATCAGAGATAGCCGCTTCAGCATAAAGGGGCAACTTGACTTGTTTGTCGTAATTCAAAGAAGAATCCGCAATCTCAATCAGTAACAATATATCCGCTGTTGTGGGGTGACAGGATAAATAGTCATCAGGGCGATTTTGCACGATCGCGCGATCGGGTTCAGGTTCGCTGTCATCCGGCAGAATAATCGGTTGTTGCCCTCGCAGTGTCGCCCTTTCTCCCAGCAGCTTAAATAACTCGCGTTCCAAGCGTGTCTCGCAAACAGAGTGAGCGGTACCTTTAGCTGCCATTTTCACAAGTTCTCCCTTGATTAACTCAACTCGATCGTCCTCACCAAAGAACCCCAGTTCTGTCAGGCGATGATATTCCGCTATGGTGAAACGTTTTGCAGTTGCGATCGACATAACAGCCACCTCAATACAGGTATGTTGCGATTATAGGCGATCGGCGATCGGCTAAACAATGCTAATCATGAGCTTCGCTAACAACAATCTTGTCAAATTTGCCTCATCCTTTGGTTGCACTTTTTCCCAATTTTTGTGAATTTACTCGCCGAACTTATGTCCGGGATCATCTCTGTCTTAAGCAAGATTCTAGCATCACTATTTATTAGGTACTTTAACTTAAGTAGCAAACAAAAGTTTTCTCAAAAATAAGAAAACTGAGCAATACATATTATTTTGGAGGCTTGAATGACCTTTACTACCAGTGCTTACGACCAAGGAAAAGCAGATATTAAGCAGTTGAGTGTAGACGACCAATTAGGTTTGCTGTGGTTTGTTTACACCGAAATGGGCAAGTCAATAACGCCAGCGGCTCCCGGTGCTTCCGGTTCCGAAATCGCTCAGGGTTTGTTCGAGCAAGTCAAGCCGCTGCCCCACGAAGAACAACTACAAGTAATGCGCGACATTGCCTCAAAAGCCAATACCGAAATCAGCCGGATGTACGGCTCGATGAGTCCTGAAACCAAGCTGGCTTTTTGGTATTTCCTAGCGGTAGGAATGGACGAAGGAACTATTATTCCTGTGCCTCCAGACTATCAACTTCCCGACGCAGGAAAAGCTTTATTAGGAAAGATAGAGGGCATGGATTTCCAGCAGCAAATTGATTTCCTTCGCGGTACAATTTTAGAAATGGGTGCTGAAGCCGCTCCGGGGGCTGGCATTTAAAAATAGGACTTACGAAAAAAAAACCGCTTTCTCGGAGAATATTGGGTTTGGTAACGACGCATCTAGGAAGAAACCGGGTTTTTAGCCGTTTGATGCGTAAGTCCTCAAAAAGATTAGTAAGGAATGAGAATTAAATAACTTAGAATTTTGATGGTTCTTGTGGGATGGGCGTCCCGCCCGTCCAGAAAGGGCGGGCTAAGAGTGCCCAACTCCTACTTCCGACTTTCAAGAGTGTAAATTATTTAATTCGCCATCCTAAGTAGCTCAAACTAATACGCCGCGCCAGAAACCAGGCTTCTTCAAGAAACCTGGTTTCTGGCTGTTGTGTTTTTTTAGGTTTACGGCGAAGATCCGCACTTTACAGCTAATAAGTGAATTCAACGGCTCTGTTTCCCACAACTTCAGGCGCACCTGCAATTAAACGCATATCTTCGCAGGCAACTGTTAGCAAGGGCTGACCTAAGTTTAAATTGGCAAAATGACTTTCTTCAGGTATTTCTAGTTCGCCTCTAATCAAGCCGATTCTAGAACCCAATTCTCCTTTAAATAATAGCAAATTGCTGCTGTCAGCGCTGAAAACATTTCCGCTAAAAGGCACCCGTAAGGCTAAGCTTTGCTGGCTGTAATTGAAACTGCACAGTTGACGGTTTCCTTGGCTAACTGTGACGCGGTAGCCTAGCGGTGCTGCTTTTACCGCATCGCTACCTTCCCAACTAAATGTAGCTAATTCTTTAGGAAGTCCCCAAATTTCCCGCCCGCCGGCTACCGAGTTAGGATTGTCTACGTAAATATGGGAAATCCAAGCGCCCCATTTTCCTGCATAATTGGCGATCGCGCTAACTACAATTAACTCATTGTACTCCATCACCGAACCCAACCCATAGGAGGATATATAAATGCCGCCTAGGGTTTTTCCGGGCAATAAAGAGACAATTTCTAACTCAGAGGGAACCAAGGGGCGCACTCGTGCCACATCTACCAATTGTAAAGTCCCAACAGCATAACCTTGCAGATTCCAAGGTGCAGATGGATATACCATTTTCAGTGATTTAATGTCTGATATTTTATACTTATTTTAGCTTGGGGCTTCAAAAAGCCACAGTTTTTGGTATTTATTCACAAGTTGTTAGTAACTGAGATGTTGCACCATTCTCAATAAGCTTTTTATGAACAGGCTTTCCGGCCTGTTCCACAAGAAAATTCACTCTTTGTGGAACAGGCCGGAAAGCCTGTTCTGGAGAATGGGGCAAGATGTGAGTAGTAATTTAATTTATTTAAGAAATATAATATGTGACGGTAAATTTGATGAATAGTTGACTTGGGTTATCTGTTGTAGGGGGGCGGGTTTAATAATATTGTTAGTAGGAATTAGATATTATTCGTAAAACCCGACCCTACAGATATTATCAGCGTTTATCCGTGTTGATCTGCGGTTAAAAACCTCCAAATCTACTTACTAGCATAGCCCGTACTTACCAAAAAATCCCGCAACTTCCCGAAGAATTGAGTGCGATCGCGCCCTTGATAAACCCTCTCCAACAATTGCCAACCTTCCGCCTCCTGGCCCATGACATACTTGTTCGCCATGAAGGCCGCCAAAACCCCCTTCACCTCCCCATCTTCACTCAGACGCTTGTTAGATTCCAGCCAAAGCTCAGCAGAATTCGTGTATATTTCCACCGGATACTGTTTGCTAACATCTTGCATTTTACCTTGGCGGTACTGCCAAATTTGCAGCGGAAAGCGAGAATCAGCGTAATTTGTAAATGCCTCGGAAAATCTGCCGTCCTGACTCTTAAACTCTGGGATATCATTTTTGCCCAAATCGACAATTTCGTAACTCACATTGCCCCAGAAATGCTTGAGATGAGTGTATTTGCTAGCTGCCGAATCGTAGCGGTAAATAAACGAATAATTGCAGCAGCGGACACCGCTTTTGGTTGAGACTAAATCTGCCAGCACTTCCGGTTCCTTGTCCCCGTCTAAATCACGAATTCGCAGCGATAAAAAACGTCCTTCTGCTATTTCTTCGCTGGCTCTTTTGTCTGGATTATCTACTAGAGAGCGAGTCGGAATCAGCACTGGTTCTTCTAATAAAATTTTACCGTCACGGATAATTTTGATGCGGAGATTTTTAGCATTTTCTGCTTCTTTTACGAAAGAAACTTCCGCCCGAACTTTTCCCGCTTCCGAGGTTTCTGTTGTTCGAGGCGGGCCGATATTCGCCGGAACTTGGGCGATATATTCCGAAGGAATTAAGGCAGTTTGGCCGGGTTTGGCGATCGCCTGACAGAAAAAACTTGCTACTTCGGCGCGAGTAGCATTCCGAGTAGGTTCTAGCTGTTTAACAGCCGGATAATTGACTACAAGTTGTTTTTCTGTGGCGGCGGCGATCGCACTTCTAGCCAGTTCGGGAATGTCCCGCGCATCTTCAAAAGTCGCATCCAAAATCTCAGCCGCCGGCCCTGCGGGTGTATATTTTAAGCCGCTGGTTAAAGCTACCAAAACCTGCCAGCGGGTAACATTCAATGTCGGGTTAAAAATACTGCCGCTGTAACCGGACATAAAACCCGTCTGATAAGCTTCTCGAATTGCTTTAAAACCCCAGTAATTTGTGGGAATATCTGCAAAGCCGATCGGAGATCGGACGGTTTGGGCATCTGGAAAAGCCATGCGAACCATGGCCGCAAACTCAGCGCGGCTGACGGGGCGATTCGGGCGAAAAGTGCCGTCTTCGTAATAGCCACTGATAATTTTTTTCTGTGCTAACTCCTCAATGCAAGCTTGCGCCCAATGGTTGTTAACATCCGTAAATTTGGCTTGAGCAAATGCCGGGGGTACATTCATGCCCGGAAACACTAAATTCCCGATGATTATCCCCAGGGCTACCAGTAAACCGATGATAGCTTGCCATCTGTGCGATCGAATCATAGAACAGACTCCTCTACTTACCAATTGGCGATCGAAACCGAAGCAAATTTTATAGAATACTAGGTATTTTAACCTGTTTCTCTTAACATACTCATGACTAGCGCCTTCACAGCCGCGCAGTGATTCCGAGAATTGCGAAGCAATTTCAAAGCTTGGCTATTGCTGCGCTTGGGATTGCAGTGACACAATCATGCAGAAACTTGTTCCCACAGTCGATCGACTGTCACGAATTTGTAACCTTTATACAAAAGCAATGGAATTATTTTATCCGCAGAGGCTGCCACATCTTCGCCACCGCAATAGCCGTCGTGCAGTACAATAATTGATCCGTTTTCTGTTTGCTGCACGATGCGACTAATAACTTTCCTAACCCCCGGCCTCACCCAATCTTCCGGGACGACACTCCACATTACAGGGCGATATTCCCACTGTTGCAATAACTCTAGTGTTCGCGGCGTAAAAATGCCGTTGGGTGGCCGCACGTCCAGGATTAATTTTGGGTCTAAATCGCAAGCTTTGGCAATTGCTTTTTGCGTGTCTTCTAAACTTTGTTTGAGTTCGTGGGTTTTGAGTTTGGGAAACGATATATGCTGGTAGCCGTGGAGACCGATCCAGTGTCCGCGATCGCAAACTTCCTTAGCCGTTTCTGGATGCCTATCCACGCAAAAACCTAGCAAGAAAAAACTAGCTTTGATGTCGTATTTATCTAAAACTTTTAACAGTTGAGGTGTGTGCTGACGGTGAGGCCCGTCGTCAAATGTGAGGGCAATTTCTCGGCTGTTGATATCTCCCGTCCACAGACATCCGGGAAAAGCCGATTTGAGAATGGGATGAACGACAGGAAACAGGGGTGCTAATGGCATTGATTAACCTGGATAAATGCGATCGGGTAGAAATGAAGCTGCGTTACAATAGAATAAAGTTAACTCAATCTAGGTAAATATGACAACTGCTGTTGAGATAGGAACGCTAATTGTCCGCACGCCGGGAACCTGTGGCGGCCGCCCGCGAATTGCAGGAACTAGAATTACGGTAGAGAATATTGCTATTGATTTTAATGCCGGGATGACTCCCCAGCAAATCATTGATGAAAGACCGCATTTGACTTTAGCACAAATTTATGCAGCACTCACTTACTATTACGCGAACAAGGAAGCAACGGACGCCGAAATAGCAGCTTACTACGAAGAGTATGACCGTTTGGAAGCAGAATATATGGCAGGTAAGCTATCGTGAGCCGAATTTGTTTATACATGGATGAGGATATTCTCCAACGCTCGCTGATACTCGCTCTGCGAACCTCTGGTGTAGACGTAATAACTACCTCGGACGCTAACAAGCTTAGCTGTTAAGATGAGGAACAACTGATCTGGGCAGCGGAGCAAGGGCGTGCCATATACAGTTTCAACACTAAAGATTTTTGTCGTTTGCACAGTACCTTTATTGCCCAAAATATCGGTCATGCTGGAATTATTATGGGAGTGCAACAGCGGTACTCGATTGGCGATCAGTTGCGGGTTTTTTTTAACTTGATTGCTGCTAAGTCAGCCGAAGAAATGATAAATCAATTGGTGTTTTTAGCTGAGTACATTAGATATGAATAAAAGCTTGAAATAACCGATTGCACCGGAAACTACCAGCCTCTTTAACTCCTTTGATATAGACTCAATCTAGCCACAGTCGCATCGACCTCTATCTCGCGGTCGATGCGATCGCCCTACAGCGTCCTCCTATACTGAAAACCAGCATAACTAATCGAGAAACGATCAAGGAGGAACAATGACCGAGGAATACTTAGCCGAACGAACAGTTTCAGCCGTATTTAAGGAAGAAGAACAATTAGACGGCGTAATTCGGCGGTTGCTCGATCGCGGAGTTTCCCGCGACCACATCTCAGTAATGGGAAAAAACTTTCAATCTAAAACTAAAATTGCCGGCTTTATTACTAAAAAAGATGTGATATTAGGCGGTCTGCGAAGCGGGGCGATTTTTGGTTCATTATTCGGTTCTTTTTTGGGTTTGCTAACAGGCGTCGGCGTGCTGTTTATTCCCTTTGTCGGTGCAGTAGTATCGGCGGGCCCGCTGGGTGCGGTACTGTTGGGTGCAGCTAGCGGCGCGATCGCAGGTTCGGCCGGTGCGGGTCTAGTTTCCGCTTTAGTCACCTTGGGAATGCCGGAAGACAAAGCAACTATCTATCAAACCCGCGTTGAAGCAGGCGAGTTTCTCGTGATGGCAGAAGTCGCCGCCGACCGATCGGGCGAATTTCAACTCTTGCTAGAAAGTGCAGGCGGCGAAGAAGTTTCAGTTAGCGAAATGACGCTGCCGCGCGCCGTCAAAGGTCGCTGCAATAGTCCGGCAGACTTATCTCCAGAAGTGCGATCGCACCTGTCGGAAGCTGCTCAAAAAACCTTTATGGAATCCTACAACGCCGCATTTGATGAAAGCAACGACTCGATACAAGCGGAACACACTGCTTGGGACGCCATTCACCAGCAGTACGAAGAAGATGAAAACGGCGTTTGGACTAAGCCTTTAGCGAAAGTCTAGTCTTGCAATCGCAGCAAACTAATAAAAAATACGATCGAGCCTCTAGAACTGCGGTTTTGGAGGCTTTGACGATTTTAGATTTTAGGTTTTAGATTGGTGCAAGACTTAATTAGATTAGGACTTAGGCATGGGGGGCCCAGAAACCGGGTTTTTTTACGAAAAGACGCGTTGGAACCCGTAGATTCGGTAAAAAACCCGGTTTCTTTGTCGGAGTGCCTCCAGGAGTGTATATTTTATATTTTATAATTGTGAAAAACTTAATTTTTAAGAATTTGGTAATGGCCGAAAGTCTCATTACTGTTTGAAATTGGTATTGCACTAGGTTGCGTTGTCCAGTACAATCTATAAGCTTGCAATATAAAATTGAGTTAAGCAAATGCAAAAATACGTTTGTACAGTTTGCAGTTACGTCTACGATCCAGAAGTAGGCGACCCCGACGGAGGCATAGCTCCCGGTACACCCTTTGAAGATATCCCCGACGATTGGGTTTGTCCCACTTGCGGGGCGGCAAAATCCGATTTTGAACCAGAATAAGCGAGAAAAAATTTGTCCGATCGAATGCTCAAAATTACAGTCATAGGTGGCGGTGCTGCTGGTTTTTTTAGTGCAATTACCTGTGCCAAAACCTACCCGCAGGCCCGCGTCACTTTACTAGAAGCTGGCCGGCAACTCCTGGCAAAAGTTCGCATCTCTGGTGGCGGGCGCTGCAACGTGACTCACGCTTGTTTTGACCCGGGTGTTTTAGTGCAGAATTACCCCAGAGGAGGGAAAGCTCTGCGCGGTGCTTTTACTCGATTTCAACCCCGCGATACTGTAGAATGGTTTGCAGGTCACGGTGTGAAGTTGAAAACCGAAGAAGACGGGCGAATGTTTCCCATCACCGACGATTCGGCGACAATTGTTAACTGTTTGATCCGCGCTGCTGAGGATGCAGGCGTAAAAATTCGCACCGGGGATGCAGTAGTTTCAGTAAAGAAGTTAACGGGCAACACCGCAGAGGGCAAACAGGGGGACACCGCCCCTAGGTTTGAAATTGAGTTGAAGTCGGGGGAGAGTTTAAAGTGCGATCGCATTCTTCTCGCTACAGGCAGCAATCCATCGGGTTATAAGTGGGCAAAAGAGTTGGGTAATACTGTAGAACTGCCCGTTCCTTCTCTATTTACTTTTAATATTTCCGATAGCAGAATCAAAGATTTAGCCGGAATTTCTGTTCCTAATGCTAAGGTGAAATTGCCGGGAGCTAAATTAGAACAAAGCGGGCCTTTGCTAATTACTCACTGGGGTTTAAGCGGGCCGGCTGTACTCAAACTTTCGGCTTGGGGTGCGAGATTTTTGCACGATCGCCATTATAAAACATCTGTACTGATTAATTGGCTTCCCCAGTACAATGCGGAAGTTTTGCGGCAGCAACTGCTAGCAGTTAAGTCCCAGTTGTCGCACCGATTGATTGTCTCTAGCTGTCCGTTTCCGGTGCCGCGCCGCCTCTGGGAACGCTTGACAAGTTCGATCGGCATTGATGAGCAAAAACGCTGGGCCGACTTATCGAATAAAATCCTCGATCGCCTCCTGCAAGAACTCGTTCAAGGCGAATATCAGGTTGCCGGAAAAGGCGCTTTTAAAGAAGAGTTCGTCACCTGCGGCGGTGTCAACCTCAAAGAAGTCGATTTTAAGACAATGGAAAGCCGCCGCTGTCCCGGACTTTTCTTTGCGGGCGAAATCTTGGATATCGACGGAGTGACGGGCGGTTTCAACTTCCAAAGTGCCTGGACTACGGCGTGGTTGGCCGGGAACGCGATCGGCAAACCATCCGATTTTAGATTTTAGATTGGGGAATACTTGCTTTGTAAAGGTTTGGGAGTTGCGATCGGCTCGCCTATATTAAATTTTGTGTTATTTTTGAATTAAGGCGCACCAAATGTGTGTCAACTTCAGCTTGTAGACAAAATTCGCCGTTTGGCGGACTTAACATTGGGTGAGATACATGAAAAACTTGAATCTAAAAACCCTAAAGTTCGATCGCAACCTTGAGGGCCATTTTGACTCACCTTTCATCGAAAAAAATGGCTTGCTGGAATTCAACCCCAAATTTATCACTCCCGAATTTTTAACAACCTGGACGTTTGAAACACACCTGTACGGCGAACAAGTTGCGATCGACCACTTTGTCCTCACATTCCCTAGCCGCACCGAACTAGAAAACTACGCCGAATCTTTTTACCCCTTCGGCGCCAAAATTGTCGAAGGCCCCGACTTGTTCCCGATTAACTTTTGTGCGGAAAACATTAACGTTCCCTCCGACTTGTGGCTGCATTTAATGACTTTATTAATGCCAGCGGGCGGCTTAGTAGTATTAGATGCGCCCCACGCAGCCGGCGACCAAAAAAACCGCTTTCAGCAAGAAAGAGGATTAGAAGCAGTTCACCACGTCGCGATTCGAGTCGAAAACGTGCAGAATGCTGCTAAAATATGGCAAAATAAAAACTTTAAACCGCTATCAGAGCGTCCTCTAGACTACGGCTCATTAACCCAGTGGTTTCTGCAAAACCCCGCCGGACAAATCATCGAATTAATAGAACGTCGCCCCGGCAACAACGCCACTTTCGACTGCCAAAATATATCTGGTTTGCGCCTTAGTGAAGTCGCCAGTCAGTAGGGCCGGCAAGATGCCTGCCCCACAATTAGCAATTACCAATTCTACATTACAAAATAAAATCTATGGTTGCAATAAAAATCCCTAAAGTCACTTTTCAACCCCCAACATTCAACTCAGTTGAAGAAGAACGCCGCCACCGAAAACAGCGTTTAGCCGCCGCATTCCGATTATTTGCCCGCTTCGGATTCAGCGAAGGAATTGCCGGACACATCACCGTCCGCGACCCCGAACACCTCGACCATTTCTGGGTCAATTCTTTTGGAATGCACTTTAGTTTAATTCGAGTCAGCGACCTAATTTTAGTCAACCACAAAGGCGAAGTTGTTGAAGGAAATAAACCCGTCAACGAAGCAGCATTTGCCATTCATTCCCAAGTGCACAGCGCCCGCCCCGACGTAATTGCAGCTGCCCACGCCCATTCTCCCTACGGCAAAAGTTGGTCGAGTTTGGGCCGCCTGCTTGACCCGCTGACGCAAGATGCTTGTTCTTTTTATGAAGACCAAGCTTTATTTGACGATTACACCGGAGTTGTTTTGGAAATCGAAGAAGCTAAACGCATCGCCAAAACTTTAGGTGAGAAAAAAGCGATTATTTTACAAAATCACGGACTGTTAACAGTAGGTCAAACAGTAGATGAAGCGGCTTGGTGGTTTATTGCAATGGAACGTTCTTGTCAAGCGCAGTTAATGGCCGAAGCAGCGGGAAAACCAATTCTCATCAAGCCAGAATGTGCGCGTTTGACACAGCAACAAGTAGGGTCTCACCGCATGGGATGGTTTAGCTTTCAACCGCTTTATGACATGATAGTGCGTCGGGAACCTGACTTATTAGATTAGGAACTAGGCGGTTGAAACCGCTAGTACACAAACACCGTCCGCCTGCGGCGAATAAAGAATGAACGAGGTATTAAAGCCGGATTTAGTATCAGGAGTGCAAAATTTATAAATTCATGCTGACACGGATTCCAGCCAAGCTATCAAATCCTCTTGACTGGTAAAATCTAACAATATTTCTCCTAAATCCTCTAATTGTTCGAGAGATAACTGTTGGATGCGAGTTTGAATTTCCGGCGCAATTTCACCAGTGCGCCGCGCGACTTGACGCAGGATTAATGCTGTTTGCCCCTCAATTAGACCTTCTTGGCGACCTTCTTGGCGACCTTCTTGGCGACCTTCTTGCATCCCCTTAATAACAGCACCGCGTTGGTCTTCAAAGAACATTTCCCGCTTTTCTAATGATGCTAACTCGTCAAGGTTTAAGGTAGACCTGTTAGCAATGTTAAAAGCTGTTTGAATTTCGGGTACTGACGCCAATTTATCCGGTATTTCCTCCAGTTCAGGAGCATTTTTTATAAAATAAATCCAGCTTTGAATCAGATTTTCAACTTGTTCTAATTTTTTGTTAAACTTTGGTAGTTCAACAAAAACTAACTCTATTTCTCTATAATACTCGAAGTTTTCTTCGACTTCTTTAAATACAAAATGTGAGAGAAACTTTTCGGTATTTTCAAACAGGATAAAATCCGTAATTGTGAGAGCAATGAGAGGATTTAATTTTGAGTAGCCTTCTCTGCGTTTGAGTTGAGTGGCGTAGGTTTTGGCTGCATTATATATGACGCGCTTAGTAAAAGCTTCTACATTGATGACCTGCATTTCGATAATTACAGTTTTGTTGCCCGTAATTTTTGCTTTGACATCCAGGTAAGTGTCTTTTAATCCAGTAACGCTAGGCGCGGCGTAGGGATCGATGATTTCTAAGTCTTTAATTGTCGGCTCTGCGTTGTAGAGCATAGCATTGAGGAAGCTAATCAAAACTTCTTTGCTCTGGGGCGAAGCAAAGATTTTTTTGAAACCAAAATCTGTCTTAGGGTTGATGAAATTCATAATTGATAATTAGTAAATGGTGTTTCAATGTGATAATTATATCACAAAATTCCTTCCATTTCTAAATCTTCAATTATCTGCAATCCGCGCGGGTCGCCAACTCGCAAAAGTGAAGATTTAGCATCTTCCCGCACGCCCATGTCTTCATCTTCTTCTAAAGCTTCAATTAGACCATCGATCGCCCCAGCGTACACTATATTATTCGGCAATTCGCGAGCCAGTTGCCCGATCGCCCAAGCGCAGTTGCTCCGCACAGCAGATACAGAATCTCCCCGCAGCGCTTCAATCAACGGCGGAATCGCCGCAATCACCACATAGTAACCAACTTTTGCCATTTGACCCAGAGAACTCGCCGCCCACAAACGCACCGCCGAAATATCAGTTTTCAGAGAATCAATTAAAGATGGCAAAGCGCGGTGATCCCTGCAATTTCCCAAGGCCCAAACTACCCCTTTGCGAACGTAACCGTTCCAGTCGCGGTTAAGTTGAAGAATCAGTGGTTCCACAGCATCGGGACTCGGATTTCGCCCCAAAGCATAAGCCGCGCTTACCCGCACCAAGGGGCAACCGTCTCTCAATAAATTAATTAAATGCGAAATTGCTCGATCGTCCTGCAGTTCGCAAAAAGCCCGCGCCGCAATCATCCGGTGCTGAGGTTCCGGGGATGCAAGCATTGGCAGCATTTCATCGGGATCTGGCAGCGGGGGTTCGGATTCGTCAAATTGATCCAAAGGGCTTTCCAGTTCCGTGTCAGTATCAAGGGCGTTGGGGTAGTCGTTATTGTTCATAAAAAAACTTTACCGCACAGAGGATGCTCCTAAGCAACTCAGTCAGCAGTCAGCACTCAGCAGTCAATAATTGTAGGGGGCGCTTGTCAGCAACAGGCTTTCCGGCCTGTTCCACAACAGATAAATTTTCTTGTGGAACAGGCCGGAAAGCCTGTTCCTAAAAGGCTAATTGAGAATGGTGCAACATATGACTTACAACAAACAAATTCCTCTGCTGTCACCTAAGTTTGTAGTGAGGACTTCAGTCCTCATAATTGCTGTCACCTAAGTTGGTAGTGACGACTTCAGTCCTCATAATTGGGATGAATCAGGACTTTAGCCCTGATTCCAAACCAGTAGAATTTATATTTCAAAGAGATTTGAGCATCGAGACGGAATGACTTTGATAGCCTAATTTTTGATAGAGATTCACCGCAGGCTGATTGCTCAGAAATACTTGCAAACCAATTTGCCGATCGCCCCTTTCCCGCGCCCAATTTTCAGCATGAATAACTAAAGCTGCACCGAGTCCTAAACGGCGATGTTCCGGTGCTACGTACAGCAAAAAAATGTGAGCGTAGCGTTCTCCGGTGGTTTGGTCGATCGCATTTCCCAACCACAAACATCCGACAACCGATGTCAGATTTTGGACTTGAGATTGAGGATTGAGATACTGCGAGGGAAGCGCCGGCAAAATTTCTGCCTCTTCCTGAGTGTTTTTCTGGCACTCTACCCACCAAACCGGCGTCTGGTTAGAAAAATACTGCTCGACAGTTTGAGCCAAATGTCCCAATTCCCCATCCGGGTAAAGCTCTCGGTAAGTCCGGTGCATAAACTTTACCAGTTTTGCTCGATCGAGTCCCGATCCCGATCGCAGCCCGTAGCCCGGTATCAGTTGAGCAGACATCAGCTCAGCGGACACGGAAAGCGGCATAATTTAGCCCCAAGAAAATTGGATTCACCACTGCCGCTTGCTTTTGGGGAATCGCTTCCTCAATCGGTGCCGGGGCAGCCATGTCACCAGGCAAAAAGATGCGAGCACTGACTGCTACCAGAGCCGCGAAAAATACTAATACCGCTATTAATGGAGCAATGTATTGACGAATGATACCCATAACCGCAAAAACTTAATTCTTGAGTTGATATTATCAAGTGTACCATACAAATCTGGTCAGCTATAATGGCTGCCATTGGACAATTAGCTCAAGAAGAGAGCGATCGCAAATACCAACAAACAGAAAATCTAATATTATGAGTGCCTCGCCTGCTGTTTATGAAGCTCTAGCTAAATCAATTGTTTTTTTGAATCAAAAGCCGAGCGCGCAAAATGAAGTTTCGACTTTCCTAGATACTAATGGCTACTATATCGATCGCATATTTGACGACCCCGAAACCAACTTTTATGCGATCGGGTTCGGTTCATCCAATCCCGAAAACCCGCCCGCCCTCGTATTTAAAGGTACAGACTTCATCGACGGCGACGCTATCTTTTCCGACTCGCGGGACATTGGTTTACCTGAATTTGAAAAAAACAAAGATAATATCCAAAATTGGCTCACAGAAATCGGTCAAAATACTGGTAAAAACCCCAACAAATTATTGCCCGATGTCATCGGACACAGTTGGGGCGGAGCAGTCGCTCAAATTGTAGCAACAGAATACACAACTCTGACCGGCGATATCTTTACTTTCAACTCTCCAGGAGTATCAGCGAGTACATTCACCAGTTTTCGGAGAAATCTCGGCAGAGTCGGCAACAAAAATGTCACTCACTACATTGTCAGCGGAGATTTCGTCAGCTTGTTTGGTGAAGCATTTATTCCGGGTAAAGTATTTATCCAAAGTTTTACCGATCCGAGTATTAATCCCTTAACTGTTTTGGCAAAACATCGAACTGAAAATTTGTTAACTAATCCGCCCGTGGGTTTTTTGCAGAGGCAAATTTCCGTAGAACAATTAAACAGTCCTGAATTTACTTATAACAACGATTCAGATTTTAACGAGTTTATCGCTGCCATGAATTTGGCCTTGCCCAATGTGTCAGTCGCCATCAGAAGCAGAGGCGGTGCAGAGAGTGTGAGAACCGCACCAGAATTTTCTTTTGTGCAGTTGATCAGACAAATGCAATACGGTTTAGCTCCCTTACAACCGAATTATTTATCAGGCGACGCTCGCAACAATACTGCTACGGGGGGCCCTGGAGAGGATACAGTTACCGGCAACGGCGGTAACGATACTCTCAGAGGCAATCGAGGTAATGACAGCATCATCGGTGGTGATGGCGACGATTTCTTGTACGGCGGCAGAGATAACGATTATTTGGAGGGGGGCGACGGAAATGATTTGGTTTCCGGCGAGTTGGGCAACGATTTTTTAATTGGTGGTGCGGGGCGCGATCGCTTTGTATTGGAACCCGGTGGCGGAGCAGATGTGATTGTAGATTTTCAAGATAGTGAAGATTTAATTACCCTGTCGCGGGGTCTAACTTTTCCTCAAGTTACAGTAACCCAAGGTGTTGACGGAGCTTTAATTAGTATCCCGATTACTGGGGAAATTCTTGCTACTCTCAGAGGCGTAGTTGCCAGCGATATTAGTCGGGTAGATTTTGTATAGTTTTAGGGCGAGCAAAATTTGTATTTGTGGTGGCGAGAAACCCGCATGGGTTTTGTATCGAGAGGTTTTTTTTGTTAAAAAATCTCAATTAATTTGCCCCTAAAAAGCCACTAAAAATGACCCATTAATATGGTTAATAAACGAAGTTTATAGTAAACTGAGTTAAGTAGCTTAAAAACTAATTCCCCATCAAACGACAGGAAATAAAAAAATATGCCCTCCTCCCCCGCCGCTTACGAAACTATAGCCAAGCAACTTGTTTACATAGATGACCAGCCCCAGTTTCAAACTTTAGTTCAAACAGGTTTGAGTGCTGCTGGCTACCAAATCGATCGCACCTTTGACGATCCCGGAACTGGATTTCACGCGATCGGCTTAATTTCCACCACCCCAGACAAACCGCCTGTTTTGGTAGTTCGCGGCACTGACTCGCCCGTAGACGATATTGCCAACGCAGACCCGCGGGGCGCAGGTTTCAACCAATTTGAAGCCAACAAACAAGCATTAGGAAATTGGCTGACACAAATCAGTCAAGATACAGCCAAAAACCCCAGCCGCTTGCCACCAGATGTTCTCGGACACAGCTTAGGCGGCGCCATAACGCAACTAGCCGCCACCGAATTTACATCTACTATCGGAGATGTTGTCACCTTCAATTCTCCCGGAGTTGCTCAGAGTACAGTCAATACATTCAAGCAGAAAGTCGGCCCAGGAAAAAATGTAACTCACTACATAGTTAGCGGCGATTTTGTGAGTTTGGGAGGAGAAGCTTTCCTACCGGGAAAAGTAGTTCTTCAAACATTTACTAACCCGATTATCAACCCGCTACTTGTCTTGGAAAAGCACACCCAAAACGGTTTGTTAACTTCTCCTCCTCCCGGCTTGACTCAGACAGAAATCTCTGTAGACCAGTTGAACCGCCCTGATTTCACTTTCACAGATTCAGATTATTTAGAACTGTTAGCTAGCTTAGACTTTGCACTGCCAACCTTAGCAACATCGCTGGAATCGCGCAGCAGTTTAGAACAATTAAGAACCACTCCGGGAAGCTCGTTTTTAACAAACGTTGTGGCAATGCAAACTGCTCTCGATGTCTCCAAAATTAACAATTTAGTAGGCGACGATGCCAACAATACAGCATCAGGTTTTGCAGCGGACGATATTATCACTGGCAATGGGGGAAACGACACTCTCAGCGGCAACAAAGGCAACGATATTATCAGCGGTGGCAGCGGCAACGACCTACTATTAGGTGGTAAAGGGGATGACAATTTGAGCGGTGGAGAAGGAGACGATACACTCATTGGCGCAATGGGTGCGGATCTCTTAATTGGTGGCACTGGACGCGACGTATTGGTGTTAGGAGCAGGTGCCGGTACAGATACATTTTTAGACTTTCAAAAAGGTGAAGATTTAATCGGTTTGAGCGGAGGTTTGACCTTCAACCAATTGAGAGTTACTCCAGGCGATTTTATAACGACGATCGAAATTGCCAGTAACGGCGAAGTTCTTGCCAGTATTCCTGGCATTCCAAGTAGTCCGCTAACAGCTAGCGATTTTATTGCGATTTAGTTGGCTGCTGACAATACAGATATTGGGTAGGGACACAACAATGTTGTGTCCTTATTTTATATTAGGAAAACAAATACCGACAATTTATACTCTTCCATGATTAAAAACATCAATATTCCTCCAAGGGCGGGTTCACCGAAATCTTGAAAAAAAAGTGCAGACATTGGTAAACCAGCCCCGCCCGAACCTAATAATTATAGCGACCGGACTTGATCTTAATCGAAATCGTCCAGTCCAGGCCGGGGCATCGATGCTAATTTTTTCTCATCGTCTAGGGGCAGAAAGAAAATCGTCAGCATACCGGGAATCACAGCCAGCGCGCTCATCAAAAAATAATTTTGATAGCCGAGACTCGCCTGCAAGTAGCCGCTAAAAACCCCCGGAATCAGCACTCCTGCGGCCATAAAAGCCGTTGTAATTGCATAGTGAGATGCTTCGTATTCAGGGCGGACAGTCCGCATCAAGAACACTGTATAGGCAGCTACGCCAAGTCCGTAAGTAAATTGCTCGATCGAATTTACAGCATAAGCCCATTCAATCCCCGGTTGATTGATGGCCAACAGCCAATACAGCACGTTAGTCGAATTTTGCAGAATTGCCGTCGGCCACATCCATTTTTTCAATCCTTGTTTAGCAATCAAATAGCCGCCCAGCAACCCTCCTATTAACAGAAACATTACCCCTAAAGTACCGGATAATAAGCCCATATCCGACGTAGAAACTGCTAATCCTCCTTTCTCAACTTTATCCATTAAAAAGGGAGGAGCCATTTTAAACGTCAAGGCATCGCCTAACCTAAAAATTAAGACGTAAGCCACAATCCAACCTATTTTATCTTGCTGAAAATAGGTTTTGAATGCTTCGACAAAGCTGGTTGTTTGTTGGGGTGCACCGGATTCTAGATCGTAATTTCTAGGATAGGGAAGATACCACCGCTGAAAAAGATATATCAGCACAAACATAATCGCACAAATACCAAAGGCTGTCGCCCATCCGTAGTTAAGCGCCGACACGCTAAAATCCGAACCGAAAAGTGACAGTGGAATGTTTTGATATGTTTTTGTGTCGCCTGTATTTCCAGTGACTAAATGCTGTTCGGCCAGTTTCCCCGCTAAGAACACCAATAAACCGCTACCGGCAATGACAGCACCTCTATAAGCCGTGTTGCGAACCCCGACAAACAAGGCTTGCTGGTCTTTATTTAGAGTGTTTAAATAAAATCCGTCAATGGCGATGTCGTGAGTAGCGGATACAAATGCGATCGCGGTAAAGATAACAAGCGATATAATAATCGGTGCCGGCGTTAATACACCAAAAGCCAGGAAAGCAAACAGAAAAGCACAAATGATTTCGGTTGTTAAAATCCATTTGCGTTTGGTGGAATACAAATCAACAACTGGCCCCCACAAACCTTTTAAAACCCAAGGAAAAGACAAAAGACTTGTCAATCCGATCAATTCGTTGCTGGTTCCCATACCTTTCAAAAAAATCACCGACATTAAATTAACGACGGTGTAAGGGAGACCTTGAGCGAAGTATAATACTGATACCCACAATCCAGCGTTATGCTTTTTTTCCATTGCAGAGATATTTTACCTAGTTACTTATTTGATTTACTGAGTGCGATCGACAATTCCGGTCAACTAAACCGCTTGCATCACAGTATATGTCATTCCCAGGCCAGCGGCTGCCATATAAATAGTGCATTTTAGCATCATTCAGACTCACAAATATTTTCATTTTTGGAATAAGCCTGCAAAAGATGTTCTCCGTTAAAACTTAAATCTTGCACCATTGTCAAGAACAGGCTTTTCGGCCTGTTCCACAAAGAGTGTATTTCTTGTGGAACAGGCCGAAAAGCCTGTTCCTAAACAAGTAATTGACAATGGTGCAATATCTCAGTTAAAATGAACGAGGTAAGCGCGAACATTCTTGTCCCAGTCAGAACTCTCATAAGTTCGCAGCATTTCTAAAGCATTTTCTTCTATCTGATATGCAGTTTTTGGACTATTCACCGGACGTTCGGGACTGTCAGGATTAACAACAATTAAACCTGCATCTAGAAACTGATGCACAGTCTGGCGGCGCACAGTTTCCCGCGTATTTGGCGCATACTTTTTACCGTATTGCTGAGCCATAAATTCCATAATTGGTGTGATTCCCCGAAGTGGAGATTTTGCCAATTCCCAAGCATCCTTTGGCTTGAGGTCAAGCAAAGCCAGAAGGGTTAAGGCGGAACGTTCGTTAACCTGACCTTTTGGAAAACCCAGCGCTGCAAGTATTTCTAGAGATTCATCAATACGGTTCTTGATTGTCATTGGGCTATTTTCTAACGGATTGGTCGCCTTCAGCAGTTGTCTCTCGACAAGTTTATCAATCTCCCGCTGTGTAGGAAATATTTCTCCTATTTGAGCGCCAAGTAAAAGTAATTGCTCTAGATTAGGATACTTCAAATTGCGTAAATCCGTAGCATTAACTTGAGTGTGTCCGTTGAACAGTCGAAAAAACGCATCTACCAAACTCGAATTTAGATAAACGGCCAATCCCCGCGCCAGGGTGAGGTCTAATCCGCGTCCCTGTTGGTGAAAGTAATTCAAATGGTTCTCAAAACCAACGCTAGAACTATTAATTTTGGTGGCATCCCAGACAACTGCAACAATTCGCTTTTTCTCTTCCTTTGACGAGAAGCGCTTGCTCAAAACATAATGTTCGTTAGGTACGAGGAGTGCAGCAGTTTTTTCCGTGACAGCTAAAGCTTGATGCTTTCTCGTGGCTGTGGGATATTCAACACCGCCAGCCGAGAAGTGTGCGGGATAAATCAGCGGAACTGTACCGTTCTCAGGTTTTAGGCGCAAGTCAGAGCGAACACGAAAATCTACAACTTTTCCCGTAGAAACTGTTAAGCCTAATTCCTCTAGGGTGCAAGTAAATTGAGCCATTTGCTCGACTACTTGCTGGCTGACAGAATCCGGTAAAATCCGAATAAATTGCTCGGAATCATTGGGATTAATTAGGGCGGTATAGGGCAGTTGGTGAGACAAAATTAGGTCGTCGCCCACGCTGCTGCTTGAGGTAATTAGTACAGTATCTGGCTGTTCTATTTGTTTGGTGGCGCGCACAATAATAGTTTCTTGCAGCACCGCATCATCGCGAAATGGCAACTGTCGGGATTCAAAGATGTGTACTTGGCGTAAAGCCATCATTTGAAGGAAGACTTTGCGGAAATCTCGAAAGTATAAACCGTTGCAACAACTGCGGGGAGTAATCGACACTAATTCACCGTTTGGTTTGAGTAAGTGAGCGGCGGCAACTATAAAACCAGCGTAGAGATTGCTAGTTTCTACTCCTATGGAACGCAGCAAGGTTCTGGCTTGGGATTTAGCGTCTATTTTGGCATAGGGAGGATTGATAATTGCATGGGTAAATTCCCGTTTTACTGGTTGTTTAAAGAGATTGGGCTGCAACATATCGGCGCTGTCTTGAATAAAATCTATTTCGCGAATCTCACAGGTAAAAGATATCCCAAAATGCTGACATTCAATACTGCACAATTCTAAAGTTTGCTTGAGGTATTCAATCAGAATAAGGTCGATTTCATAAGCTGTAACGTGCAGGCTACGCGGTTTGTTGGGGCGCTGACAAAGCTCGCAAACAACGGCCGTTAATAGGGAACCAATTCCTGCGCCGGCATCTAAAAGCGATATATCGGGACAGTTAAATTCAAACATTCCCGCCATCAAACTTGCGACGGAGGAAGGTGTTAAAAATTGTCCCTTTTCTCCTCTCTGGCTTTGCTGCAACTTTCGGGTTGCTTCTTGGCGCCAGCCATCTACTCGATCGAGTAAATTGCTTGCAGTTGAGTAGCTGTTACCCGGAAGGGCTAGGGTTTGAAAGTGCGGTACTATCATTTGTTCAAAAAGTGCGTTAGCGAAGCCCTCGAAGAGGATCGCCAGTTCAGTTTATTTTCGCCTAAAATTTCACCGATGTGCAAAAATGTCAAGCGCCCTAGAAAATATATAACTTATCCAAAAGTATGTTGACTGTTCATATAGCTAGATCGGGAGGTAGCTAACGATGACACAAACTGAAACCAAGCGTTATGATTTTACTTAAGTATCTAGGCCTAAATCATGACAACTATCAACTGGAATGAAGTTTTAGATAGTATTTCAGAGAATGCAGAAGAGCCAGAAGTCGAAGATCGATTTGTCAAACGCCTTCTAAATGCACTTGGATTCACATCTGATGAGTGGGTACAACAGTTTAAAACAGGGAAGGGTCAGGCTGATTTTGCTGCTCGCAAGAATCACGATGAGGATAAATTTTCAGTTTCTAAGATTAACCCATACTTAATCATTGAAGTTAAAGGGAGAGTATCAGGAAAGTCAATCAATAACTTAGCAGAAGGTACTCCCACGTACAAAAAAACTAAAGAACAGATAACACGTTATCTTCTTGATCCTAAGTGCCAAACATCTCAATGGGGTATGATCACTAACTCAACAGATATCCAGCTATTCCGTAAACATGGTAAAATCGTATTGCCTGCTACTGACTGCATGAGGATAACCAAAGATAATATCATTGAGATTATTACTAGACTTAAGAAATTGCTGGAAAATCCACCCCAAGCTTTAACAATTTGCATCTATAATGATAAGGGAGGCGTGGGAAAAACTACAACGACAATCAACTTGGCTGCGATTCTTCGACTACAGCAGAAAAAAGTGCTTGTTGTTGACTTCGATCCACAACAAGGAGATTTAACAGATTCATTAGGCTTACAGGAGGGAAAAGTCAAATTATCGGATTGTCTGGTTGATGAATCATTGAATGTTAAAGAAACTATTCAACCATTTTATCTAAAGAATAAAGCTGGTCAATTAGTTAAGATGTTTGATGTAATCCCATCTGATTCAGGGTTATCTAAGTTCATGACTTATGAGTATGAAGCAAAAATTGAGAAAAGTTCAGCAAGGCTACGAGATTTACTTGATATTTTTGTTCGTAATTATGATTACATCTTAATTGATGCACCTACGAACTGGACTTTTTTTAGTAAAAGCTGTGTAATAGCTTCTGATGTAATCCTCATGCCAACAGAACACAATAACTTTTCATCTTTAAAAAATGCTGCTAAAGTGATTAAAGTATTCTTACCTGAAGTTAAGAAGCTTAGGAAGGACGGTGGCCCTATTGCCTTGCCGATATTTTTCAATAAACATAAAGAAACAGAGGCTTCACTCAAAAGAGCCAATGCAGAAATTAAAGCAATTCTTACAGTTAAGAAAGGAGATAATTATCTTATAGATACTAATTTGTTACCCTATTATTGGCCTAAATCTACAAAAACGGTGATTGACCCAACTATATTCTGTATTCCAGAATATGAAGTTGTTTCTACTGCAGCTTTTTCTCGAAAACCAGCGGTTTTTCAACACAAAAAAGCCGCTGAATATTACTTAAAATTAGCGAAGGAGTATTTTTTGTATGAGTAATTCTGAGAACATCGGTAAGTTAATGCACTTGAAGTTATCTAAAATTGAGTCAGCAGAACCCTGCTCTGAGTCAGAGTTTATCATTGCTGGAGCCGCCGAAGCCGTCTTACAAGCAGGTAATCGCAATTGGATTCCGATTATCGTTAAAGAAACAGGCGACTATCAGTATCAAGTTGTGAGCAATCACTTTGTCTATGCTGTAGCTCAACAAGCCAAATTAGATTTAGTATGGTGTATTGTCATTGACCCAAAACCATCAAATATTGAACAAGCGAAGATTCTAGCGCGAGAAGCAAATCCCACAGTCAATCTGAGTACAGCATCAAAAGATACTATTATAGCTGCACTTGAATACTTAGTTAAAGAACAGAAGTGGAAGAATGTAAAACCAGTTGAAGCTGCCAATAAAATTTTAGCTTCTAACCGGGAGCAATGGTCAGATTTTATCCCTCTGACTAAGCTACCATGTGGTTTGAGTAAGGCGAGATTAGATTGTATTACTAAAGTGTTTTCTATATCGCCACCACCACCACCACCGCCACCTCCTGAAGCGGTTAGTGTGAAACGTGCATCAAGAGATGAAATTTTCGATCGCCTCAATTACTTATCAACTAATAAAATAGGCGGCTTTGAAAATATTGATGCCGAAAAAACAGCAGATGCTATTTTCAACGCAAATAAAGGCAAGTGGAAAAGCCTAACTCCAATTGCCAAACTTGAACCCGGCCTTGATACAGCCAAAATGAAAATCATTAAAACCCTATTTAGCCTGTAAAACTATGTTAAGTGGTGTAGCGGATTCAATTTACGGGCTCAACCGCTATATTGAAAGATCGGAAAATATCGCGCATTTTGCCAAGGTCAATTTTAATCTCATTCTCGACTCTCCCAGCGGTATTACTCAACTATTTACCGATCGACCCAATGAATGTACCCTTGTGCGAAAATGTCAAGCGGACGCTCAAACCAAAAGTCCGTAAAGGACTGTTAAACGCTCTCTCACACATTTCTGATGCGAAATACCAAAACATTCTTTTTGTCAAGCTTGTTCCTGATTGGCTTAACAATTAGTTTTCTGCTGACTCCTGGTTGGTTATCAAACTGGTTCCCAAACCGCGCGATCGCAACTATGCCCCCACAAACCCAAACCGCCGAATTTCGCGCCTTCTGGGTGGACGCCTTCAACCCCGGCTTCAAAACCCCTCAAGAAGTCACAAAATTGATCGCAGACGCGCAGCGGGCAAATGCCAACGCGATCGTCGCCCAAGTCCGCCGCCGTGGCGATGCTTTTTACACGAGTGCGATCGAACCCCGCACCCTCGATCCCAACGTTCCGGCGGGTTTCGATCCCCTGCAAGATTTGATTGACAAAGCCCACGCCGCAGGCATTGAAGTACACGCTTGGATGGTGACGCTGCCGGTGGTTTCGGGCACCAAACTTCCCGCCGGTCACGTTTGGCAACAACACGGGCCTTCTGCCCCCGGCAGCGACAATTGGGCGATGCTGACTTACGGTGGGCAAGCCCAAGGCTATCTCGATCCCGGCCATCCAGACGCCGTAGATTATACTGTTTCCGTCTATTTGGACTTGCTGAAGCGCTACGATGTGGACGGCGTACAGTTGGATTATGTGCGCTACGGCGGGCCGACTTGGGGCTACAATCCGACTGCGATCGCCCGTTTCAATCAGCAAACAGGTCGATCGGGCAAACCCGCACCCACCGATCCCGCCTGGATGCAGTGGCGGCGAGATCAGGTGACGAATTTAGTGCGGAAGCTTTATGTAGAAAGCCTTGCGATTAAACCGCGCGTTAAAATTACCGCCGCCACGATCGCCTGGGGAGACGGCCCGAAAAACGATGCAGGGTGGTATCAAACACAGCCTTACAAAGAAGTATTGCAGGATTGGCGCGCTTGGCTGGAAGAAGGGATTGTAGACATGGCGATGCCGATGACTTACCAGCGCGAGTACAAACGATCGCAAAAACTCGCTTATGACAACTGGATCGAGTACGCCAAAGACCACCAGTATAACCGCCAAATTGCGATCGGCCCCGGCAATTACCTCAACTACATCGAAGACACTCTAGCGCAGGTACGCCGCGCCGAAGGGCCTTCTGCGAAAGGGAATAACCTAGCGGGTACGGTGCTGTATTCCTACGCTAGCAGCAACGTCTACACGAATGTGGAACTGCGATCGGGCGGTAGCGGTGATTTGCCCCGCCAGCCTTGGAAATACGTTCTTCAAAGCAATGATTGGTTTTATACCGCGCTCTCGCAGCCGAGTCAATACGTTGACGGCGCGACGGGTAAAACTGTTGAAACTCAGCCTGTGTGGACGACTGCGGTGGGGATTCCCGATATGCCTTGGAAGTCGCGGCCGACTACAGGTGCGATCGCCGGAAATTTGCAGCGCTGCGCTCAAACTTGCGACGGTGCGAGCTTGACATTGCAGTCGATCGATGCTGGCAAGGTGCGTCAACTGCGCGCCGATGGTAAAGGATGGTTTGGGGCGATCGAGCTTTCTCCGGGAACTTATCAGTTGAAAGTTGACGGAAGTCAAATTCAACAAACAGTTAATGTTGTCGCCGGTGACGTAACAAAAATCAATCTCGGAGCATCTTAACTGCTTTACTCGTTACCAGGCTCTGCCTGGTAACGCAGATCCGGAGGCTGTGCCTCCAATTTCCATAAAAGCTTGCGAGGCAGAGCCTCTAGATATCGGTTCCCAGGCTCTGCCTGGGAACCAGTTAATATCATAAGCTAAAATAAAATCATTCCACATCAAATTATAAATTTATCAATCGAGATATGCTAACAACAGAAGCTGCTTTCACGCTCCGTAAATGGACAGTTAAAGAGTATCACAAGCTGGGAGAGATGGGATTTTTTCACCCAGAGGAACGAGTCGAACTACTTTCAGGAAATATCATCAAAATGAGTGCAAAAGGAACTGCTCACACCTCCGCTTTAGGGCGTACAGATAGCTTGCTGCAATACCTTTTTAGAAATCTTGCCTGGGTACGTATGCAAGATCCGATCGCCCTTGATGACAATTCTGAACCCGAACCAGATATTGCCGTAGTCAGAATCGATCCTTTTGACTATGCGACTCACCATCCGACGCCCTCAGAGGTATATCTAATTATCGAAGTGGCAGACAGCAGCTTAACTTTCGATCGCGAAATTAAAGCCAAAGCTTACGCGCGATCGGGAATTGCCGATTATTGGGTATTAAATGTGGGCGATCGACAACTGCACGTTTTTCGAGAACCTACAGAAAATGGGTATCAAAGCGAATTAATTCTGGGAGAAAGCGCGATCGTTTCACCGCTGGAATTTCCTACTTTTAATATCGCAATTCAGGCAATGTTGCCACCAATTATGCCATAGGTGCGCGCTGCGAACTTAATAATTTTTATTAACCGCAGAGGGCGCAGAGGGCGCAGAGAGAGAAGAGAGAGAGGCAAGTATTTAATCTGTTTGTAAAACCGCCAACTATTTTGAATTCATCGGCAATTTTATTCGCCTAAAAAATCGATACAATAAATCTAATAGTCGCAGTCGGTTAAAACCGACTTAAGCTTTGAGCCAGGGGTTTAAACCCCTGGCGGACTGGCGAAATGGCGACATATTTACTGACAACATCTTTAAGGACTGAAGTCGTTACTACAAACCTAATCGCTTTCCAGAATGCTTGCGAGCAAAGCTTGCTGAGCGTGCATCCGATTTTCTGCCTGATCCCAAACGCGCGATTGACTGCCTTCTATCACTGCATCGGTAATCTCTTCATCCCGGTGTGCGGGCAAACAGTGCAATACAATTGCATTCTTATCGGCTAACTTCAGCAATTGTTCATTTACCTGATAGGGTTCAAACAAAGGAATTCTGATTTTTGCTTCCTCTTCCTGTCCCATACTCGCCCAAACATCAGTATAAATCACTTGAGCATTCTTCACAGCAGCTTCTGCGTCCGTCGTCACCGTAACTTCGGTTTTTCCCTGAGCAATATTCTTAGCTTTTTCCACTATCTCAGCATTGGGCCCGAAATCTTGAGGGCAAGCAATTCTTACATTCATTCCCGTCATTGCACAGCCCAACATCAGCGAATTAGCCATATTATTGCCATCGCCCAAATAAGTCAGGGTCAATCCTTCTAGCTTGCCAAAACACTCTTTTACTGTCATTAAATCCGCCAGAACTTGACATGGGTGTTCGTCATCTGTCAACGCATTAATCACAGGAATTTTCGCATAATTAGCAAAAGTTGCTAAGTCCTTTTGCTCGAACGTCCGAATCGCCAAAATGTCTAAATATCTGTCTAAAACCCTGGCTGTATCTACCAAAGGTTCCCCGCGGCTGACTTGTGTAACGTTGGGATTGAGGTCAATCACTTGCCCTCCCAATTTATACATTGCTACCGTAAAACTTACCCGCGTTCGCGTTGAAGCTTTGGAAAATAACAAGCCGAGAACTTTATTGCGTTTCAGCTTGACCATTCCCGATTTTAAACTGGCTGCTAGATCCAGCAAATAATTTAATTCGTCAATGCTTAAATCTGCCAGACTTAATAAATCTCGCCCTTTTAAGGAATCCATGCTTTCCCCCACACACAAATTTTTAACTTTGTCGTGAACTACCAGACGCTGACCACTTAAGTGGTACAGCGCTGGCTTCCTGATTCAACGGGGCGGGGCGTCCAACAAAACCGAAGTTTTACCAGATCGACTTACATCCCCTCCACAGGCAGAAGCGCTAGTTCCTAACGCCAAAATCCGCAAGGCTTCATTTCTAATATTGGTTGCCGCGTTTACGTCACGATCGTGGTGAGTACCACAATGCTGACAACTCCATGCTCTAATATCAAGAGTGAGATTCTCAACTCGATTTAGACATACATGGCAAGTTTTAGAACTAGGAAACCATCTATCGATTTCGACATATTGCTTTCCTTCGCTCTGGGACTTGTACTTGAGCATGGTACAAAACATACCCCAGCCAGCATCACTAATAGCTTTGGCTAGATTATGATTCTTTACCATGCCTTTGATGTTGAGATTTTCCACTGCAATAACTTGGTTTTCGTTAACTATCTTGCGGGATAGCTTCTGTAGAAAATCTTCACGGCATCGGGCAATTTTGGAGTGAACTTTTGCCACAGCCAATCTTGCCTTTTTCCGGTTCTGACTGCCTTTCTTTTTGCGAGCAAGCTTTTGCTGCTTACGTTTTAGGTTCCGCTGACGTTTAACAAAATGCTTGGGATTGCCAAACTTAGAACCATCACTGGTAATCGCAAAATGAGTCAACCCGACATCAATGCCAATAGCTTTACCTGCTGGGACGGATTCAGGCTTTTCTTTCCCGTCGTCAGTCAAAACAGAAATAAAGTGTTTGCCGTCTGGGTTACGAGACACGGTAACGGTCTTGATGTCGCCCTCGAAATCACGGTGTCGCCGACAGAAAACTAAACCAATTTTAGGTAAATTGATATAGTCACCGTCAAATTTGACATTTTGAGGATAACTGATCGACTGCCTGTCGTGCTTGGCTTTGAATTTGGGTGGCATCGCCCTCTTGTCAAAGAAGTTTTTGTAGGCAGTAGATAAATTCAATGCAACGACCTGCAAGCATTGAGAATAGGGTTCTTTCAACCATTCGTATTCTTTCTTGAGTGCAGGGAGCAAACCTTGTATGTATGCTCTCGATAGTCCTTTCCCGGTATTCTTGTAAGTTTCTTGACACAGATTCAAAGCATAATTCCAGAACCATCTCGCACAGCCAAAAGACTTTGCCAGCAAGACATCTTGCTCATCTGTGGGATAAATTCTGTACTTGTAAGCTTTATACATTTATCAGGAGTGCAGAATACCGGTAAAAATATCATAGTGCACAAAAACGATATTGATTCGCTGTCGCTCAATTTATTTTCTGACTCATTTTCATCCCGACGCTCACCTTCGGTAGAGCGCGGGACTTCCCATTCGCATTAGTTAAATCTTAGCCCGCAGAGGTGGGTTTTGTTTATTTCAGCTTGCACCATTTTCAAGAACAGGCAAGATGCCTGTTCCACAAAGATTAGATTTTAGTGTGGGGAGTAGGGGTTGGGCATCCTGCCCGCCCGTGAAAGGCTTATTAAAAATGGTGCAATATCTAAGTTTATTTCAACTTGCGGGCAATTGATCGATCGCGCGATCGATCGAATCGCAACCTTGTTCAACCGTTTCTACCACAGCCAACACGCCCCGCAATTCCCCAGCGCCGGGGAAACCCTTAGCATACCAGGTTAAGTGCTTGCGCGCTTGGCAGACACCGCTTTCACCTTTATATTCCCACAAAGCCCGCAAATGTTCCTTAGCACATTCGAGGCGTTCAATTGGTGTCGGAGGTATCTTTTCCACACCAGTTTTCAAGAAATAATCAACTTCTCCCACCAAAAAAGGATAGCCCAAAGTTCCCCGCGAACACATCACTCCATCGGCGCCGGTTTCTTCCAGACATCGCATCGCTGCTTCCACTGAAAAAATATCCCCGTTAGCAATAACTGGAATCGATAAAACTTCTTTCACTCGGCGAATCCACTCCCATTTTGCCGGGCCGGTGTAACCTTGCGATCGAGTGCGGCCGTGCACGGTAATCATTTTTGCACCCGCATCTTCCATCCGCTTCGCAAATTCCAAAATATTAATTTCTTTGTCAGTCCAACCAATCCTAGTTTTAACCGTGACAGGAACATCTACCGCTTCCACAACTGCCCGCACAATTGCCTCGGCTGTTTCCGGATCTCGCAGCAGGGAAGAACCGCCGCCGTTTTTAGTAATTTTGTTAACCGGACAGCCCATATTAATATCAACAGTATCCGCTCCTTCTGCCACTGCTTTCTGGGCCGCTTCTGCCAAGAAATCCGGCCGGCAGTCAAACAATTGAATGCTAATCGGGCGCTCGTTCGGGTCAACTTCCATAATTCTCGGCAGTTGCTTCACGTAGTGCAAACCCGTAGCGTTCACCATTTCCGTGTACATCATCGAATCCGGCGCGTAGCGGCGCACCAGGCGGCGAAATACCAAATCGGTAACGCCGGATAATGGCGATTGCAAGACGCGGCTTTTAACTTCAAAATCGCCGATTTTGAGCGGAGTTGCTAACCTTTCTTTTAATTCGGGAGATAGAGCAAGCATAGTCGATCGCACTTTAATTCTAATATCTGTATATTATACTACACTTCCGATAGTTGACAGTTGTTAATTATATTTTTAGCCGATTATTGAGTGACAGCTAAAAGTATATTTAACCTGACCGCAATACCTATTTTACAGAACCCGATCGCCCGAATTTGAACATTGTGAAACCATGACTCAAACGCCAACGCCGACCACAGTTAAATTTCTGTGCCGCTTCCATCTATCTATGGGGTGTGACCATTAATGAGATATCTACCTACTAAGACTGTTGCCCAAGTCATATTTTTATTGTTTAATTCTGCCGAATGCTCTGACTGCCTTCGGCTCCGGCTGCCTTCAGACGATTAATGCTTAAATTTATTGGGATTCTGCAAAAGCCGTACATCAGATCGTTTTAAACTACAATTGGTTGATTCCTGACGACGCCGATCGAACATTAAAAAAATTGTAGAGAATTCCTATGGACGCCGCAGCACTCTGGCAACGCTATCAAGACTGGCTTTACTATCACGAGGGATTGGGACTTTACCTCGATATCAGCCGCATGGGATTCGACGACGCTTTCGCAGCAGCACTGAAGCCCAAATTTGACAAAGCTTTCAAAGACATGGCAGCTTTAGAAGCAGGTGCGATCGCCAATCCCGACGAACACCGCATGGTGGGCCACTACTGGCTGCGAAACCCCGATTTAGCTCCCACTCCAGAATTAAAACAAGAAATAGTCGAAGGAATATCACAAGTCGAAGCATTTGTCAAGAAAGTTCAAAACCGCGATATTAAACCGCCCTTTGCTCCGCAATTTACCGACATAATTTCGATCGGCATCGGCGGCTCGGCCCTCGGCCCCCAATTTGTCGCCGAAGCTTTATCCCCAGACATTCCGCCCCTAGCAATACATTTTATCGACAACACAGATCCGGCTGGGATCGATCGAGTCCTCAACAAAATCAAAGACAAACTCGCCAGCACCCTAGTAATTACTATCTCCAAATCCGGCGGCACCCCCGAACCGCGCAACGGGATGATCGAAGTTCAAAAAGTCTTCGCAGCCGAAAAACTCGATTTTGCCAAACAAGCAATTGCCATCACCGGAGTTGACAGCCAACTCGACAAATTAGCCAAATCCGAAGGCTGGATTACCACTTTTCCAATGGCAGATTGGGTGGGAGGACGCACTTCCGAATTGTCAGCAGTCGGACTTTTGCCCGCAGCTTTGCAAGGCATCGACATTCGGGCGATGCTCGACGGCGCTAAAGTCATGGACGAAGCTACCAGAACCACCGAAATCAAACATAATCCCGCCGCCTTGTTAGCAATGTCCTGGTATTTTGCTGGCAACGGACGTGGCGAAAAAGATATGGTAGTTTTGCCGTATAAAGATTCACTGCTATTGTTCAGCCGCTACTTGCAGCAATTAGTCATGGAATCGATCGGCAAACAGGAAGATTTAGACGGCAACACAGTTCATCAAGGAATCGCAGTTTACGGCAACAAAGGCACCACAGACCAACACGCCTACGTCCAGCAACTGCGAGACGGCGTGCCGAATTTCTTCCTAACATTTATCGAAGTTTTGCAAGACAGGCAAGGCATTTCCCCAGAAGTAGAAACCGGCGTCACTTCAGGAGATTATTTGTCGGGTTTGTTGCAGGGAACTCGACAAGCTTTGTACGAAAATCACCGAGATTCCATTACTGTCACAATTCCCCAAGTCAACCCGGAGACAGTAGGAGCATTAATCGCCCTCTACGAAAGAGCAGTAGGTTTTTACGGTTCCTTGGTGAATGTCAATGCCTATCACCAGCCAGGGGTTGAAGCAGGCAAAAAAGCGGCCGCTGCTGTATTGGATTTGCAGCAACGGGTACTGCAAGTGCTCAAAGACGCCCAAAAACCTCTGTCTGTAGCAGAAATAGCCAAAAAAGCAGGGAAACCAGAGCAAATCGAGACAATTTATAAAACTCTGCGACATTTGGCAGCCAACGGGCGCGGCGTAGCTTTGGAGGGCAAATTAGGACAACCGGCTACTTTAACTGCAAGCTATCAAGAGAATTAAACAGTAGAATTAAACATTAAAAGTGACTAATTTCACTTTTAATGTTTAATTTTTAATTCCCCCATGCCATTAACGATTCTGGTTGCTGACGACGATTTCGCGACTCGCTTGTCGATTACCGATTATCTAGAAATTACCGGATACTCTGTAATCGCTGCTGAGAACGGCAAAGAAGCTTTAGGCTTGGTAGATGAATTTGGGCCCCACTTGATTGTTACCGACATTACAATGCCCGAAATGGATGGCTACGAATTTGTACGGCGAGTTCGGACTCGTCCCGCTTTCCGCTTGCTGCCGGTGATTTTTTTGACCGAACGCACGAGCACGGAGGAACGGATTCGCGGCTATCAGATGGGGTGTGACAATTATCTGGCTAAGCCTTTTGAACTCCAAGAATTGGGGGCGGTAATTCGCTCTTTGCTCGATCGCTACGCTCTAATCGCTCAGGCCCCCTCTCGTTCCCCGGAACCCGAACCAATGCCAACAGAGGCACGCAGCAGAGCCAATGACAAGCCAGAAGCAGATTTTTTAACTCAAAAGTCAAACACAGGCGATTCCCTACGAGATAGCTCCGCTTCACGGGCATCTCCCAGCCAAAATGCTCCGACTTTGACTCAGCGAGAGCGACAAGTGCTAGATTTGCTGACAGAAGGTCTTTCTAATATTCAAATAGGCTCCACACTCCACCTCAGCCCTCGAACTGTCGAAAAGCACGTCAGCAGCTTGTTCAGAAAAACTGACAGCAACAACCGTGCAGAACTCGTTCGCTTTGCGATGGAACACCATTTAGTCGGTAATTGGTAATTGGTAACTGTTAATTGGTAATTGTTAATTTTTCCTGATTGATAACGTACTCCAACAAACCCTCGGCAGCATCGTGCAGCAAATCAATTACTCGATCGAATCCCTCCGGGCCACCGTAGTAAGGATCTGGCACTTCTTTAAGGTCGTATTTCTGGCAAAAATCGCACATCAGTCGCACTTTATCTTTATACTTTCCAGCCGCATCCAAGGCAAGAATATTGCGATAATTGTCCCGATCCATAGCCAGAATCAAATCAAAATTTTCAAAATCTTTCCTGGTAAATTGGCGGGCTTCGCCTAGCAATTCAATGTCTCGCTTCTTCGCCGCCAATGCCATCCGCCTGTCAGGGGGGCTGCCAATGTGATAGCTAGCAGTTCCAGCCGAATCGCAGGTGATGCGATCGCTCAAACCAGCTTGTTCGATTAAGTGATTCATAATATTTTCTGCTGAGGGCGATCGGCAGATATTTCCGAGGCATACAAACAATAATTTATAAGACATTTAATTGATAATTAGTAATTGGTAATTTTTAATGGGAAGGGAAGAAAGAAAATTTTTACTTTCCCCTTTTTCCCAACGTTTTGTGCTTCAGAGAAATCAATCAGTCATTAGCTATAGATTTGTTTTTAAACACAGATAGCTAACAACTAATGACTGATGACTAATGACTAACCGAAACCGGGGAGATTTAGTCCCCCGGTGAGTTCTTCCATTTTCTCCCGCATCGTCATCGTAGACTTAGCGTAAGCATCCTGCATCGCCACCGTGACGAGTTCAGAAACCACCTCAGCACCTTCACCGAGGGCATCCGGTGAGATTTCCACGCGGCGGGGTTCTTGGTTGCCGCTGAGAAAAACCTTGACCAAGCCACCGCCGGCAGTTCCCTCAATTTCCATGACATCCAACTCTTCTTGGAGCTTTTTAGCTCCTTCTTGAACCTGCTGAGCTTTTTTGAAAGCTTCAGTCAGTTCTTTCATTTTGCCCAGGCCGAAGCCAAATCCTTGTCCTGATTTTGTCATCAAAATTCCTCTGGTCTGAAACCCCGTCCTTACAGGACGGCTTTACATTTAATTTTAATCCCCTTGCGGGGTAGGGGGGTAGTTGCCCCCCGTGAGGATATGGTTGTCCTCAATCTCCCATTTCTGGGGTAAAGTTAGCTTTGCCAATGTTTTCTGAGCTTGCGCGGGCTAGGAGCACTGTTCCTGTTACCTTAGAACTGTTTAACTACTAGCGACAGAGCAGGGAACTAGCTTCGCATTCGCCCGGTGTCGTGACTCAAAAAACGTAGTCAGTTAAGACTTAGGCGGGTCAAGATGGCTTGTTAGATTTCTCTTTCAAGCCTCATGCCGTCAGGGCTGAGGTTCTTGACAACTACTTTGTGATGGTGTGTGGGCTGGCAGTCTGCCGTTTCCGTATTACTTCAATGATGCCTTAGAAGGGAAACTCTCCCAGTATTCTAACTTCTGGCTCCAACAACAGCGACCACCGCTGCTCGACTTGCTGTTGAACGTGGCGGATCACTTGAAAAATATCATTGGCCGTTGCCGACCCGCAGTTAAGAATAAAATTAGCATGGCGCTGAGCTACTTGTGCACCGCCGATCTGATATCCCTTCAGTCCCGCTTGTTCGATGAACCAACCTGCCGTCTTGGGGCCAGGGTTACGGAAGACTGAGCCACAGCTCGGTAAGTGGTAAGGTTGAGTTGTCCGCCGCTGGCTGAAATGGTCATTAGTTTCTGCCATTACTTGCGATCGGTCGAATCCCGGCTGTAACTGAAAAGTCGCTTCTGTTACTAGCCGATCGCCCCCTTGCAGCACCGAAGTCCGGTAGCGGTACTCCAACTCTTGGGGAGTCAGAATTTCCACCTTACCACCGGGGGATAGGACGCGAGCATTGACTAGAATATCAGCAGTACAGCCTCTGTGAGCGCCTGCATTCATCACCACAGCCCCTCCCACCGTACCCGGTATGCCGACTGCCCATTCTAGACCTTTCCAGCCCCGTTTAGCCGCCAACCAAGCAAGGCGGGGAATTGACTCCCCCGCCCCCGCCGTAACTTGACCTGTTTCTGGGTTAAAATTCACCTGTTTGAGGTAGCGAGTGCCGACGACCAAACCGGACAAACCCCGATCGCTCACCAACAAATTAGAACCCGCACCCAGCAGAGTCACCGGCACCCCTTCATCGTGTGCCCAGGCAAAACTCGCTTGCAAAGCCTCCATACTGCGGGGAGCAACGTACCACTCGGCGGGGCCACCGACTCGGAAGGAAGTCAGGCCCGCCAGCGAAACTTGGGAGTTAATCTTGCAATCAGTTCCCCGCAAAGAAATAGGAGAATACACTCGCCGATTGTCCTTAACAGAGGAGTCATTCGAGATAGTCACCATCTTGAAAATCCTTAAAAATACCTTCGCTCGAAGACAGGGTTGAAAATCCATTTAGCTAACTTATGTCGCCCCTTTGAGCGAGCCGTCCGACAGAAGTTTCGACACAAAGTGCAACGCCATAATGTCGATCGACTCTACTCTGTTCGCGAGCTAATCGGGGCGATCGGCTTCTTGATAAAAAGCCATAACCTCTGGAATAATCTGATTCAGATTACCAGCGCCCAAAAACAGAGCCAAATCCCCCGGTTGCAGATTTTGGGTTAAAAACTGAGTGACTGACTCTAGGGAAGGCGCAAACTCAACCTCTCGGCCTTCTTTAGCAATCAAATCAGCAACCTGCTGCCCGCTAATCTCTCCTAAATTTGGTTCCCCAGCACTATAAATATCGCAAGCCACAACCAAATCAGCATCCCCAAAAGATTGAGCAAATTCTGGCAAAAATGTCAGAGTCCGGCTGTAACGGTGGGGTTGAAAAATTGCAACCACTCTTCGGGATTTGGGATTTTTTTCGCTACCTTCGATACGCAAGCGAGCGGCCGCCAAGGTGACACGAATTTCGCTAGGATGGTGAGCGTAGTCGTCCACAAACAGGATGTCATTGTGAAAACCCCGCACCTCAAAACGGCGACGAGCTCCTTCAAAGCCAGCAATCGCTTTGGCAATCGCCGAAAACTCTAACCCCAACAATCGGCCTACTGCTACCGCAGCTAGTGCATTGCTGAGATTGTGTGTACCCAGCAACTTCAACTCCATTTCCCCCAGGAAAGCTCCTCGCTCCCAAATTCGGGCCTTGGTACTTTCGGCCCCGTACTCCACGCCCGATGCCGTGTAGTCAGCACCGCTGTCCGGCTGCAAGCTATAACTGACATTAGGCTGAAGGGAATCTTTGACGATTTGGTCGTCAATGCAGCCCACCAAGGTTTGACAGTTTTGGGCAAACACCTTAAATGTGTCTATTACCTGGTCAAGGGTATCGTAATGGTCTGGATGATCCAGTTCCACGTTCGTTACTATGCCAATTTTGGCTACTAGCTTAACGAGAGAACCGTCGGATTCATCAGCCTCGGCCACTAAGTAGGGGCCTTCCCCCAAACGGGCATTGCCTTCCCAAGCATTTACCTCGCCTCCTACTACGATCGTCGGGTCTAGACCCGCAGCCATCAGCATGAAGCCGATTAAGCTGCTAGTAGTAGTTTTGCCGTGAGTCCCGGCTACGGCTATGCTTTGGTAATCTTGAATTAACGCTGCCAACACATCCGATCGATGAAAAATCGGACAGCCCAAATCTAAAGCAGCTCGATATTCGGCATTGGCTGGGTGAATAGCCGTCGAACATACTACTTGAGGCAATCCCGGAATTGCTTGGGCGCTTGAACCGTTGCCGTTAAATTGGACAGCTTCGGCTGTCGCGACAGAAGTTCCTACCGTACCCGCGACTATCGAGGATACTGCTCTTTCCTGTTGCCCGCAGTCGGGACTGCTACCGTTAAGGGCCGTTTCAAATAATTCAAAATTGCTGGCGTCTTGACTCCAAAAAATATGAGCTCCCATTCCTTGCAAGCGCTCGGTTATGTGACTCGATTTAATGTCCGAGCCGTACACAGGCAACTTGCGTTTAGCTAGAATGTAGGCAAGGGCTGACATCCCAATCCCACCAATGCCGATGAAATGAAATGGTCTACCGCTAAAATCAACAGAACTCGGCATCTTTGCTCCTCACACACCACACCACGCCAATAACACGCGATATCATATCAAGAATTGTTTTTTCAGGATACAGTTCGCTAGAGATTTTGTACAAAATTCTCTGCGTGTCCCTAGATTTGAGGGACTTGTAGAGATGTTTGTCTTGTATCCTATATGACTTAGTACCGAGTAGTTTTCCGGAACAGTCACAGCTCGAAAATTGCAGGTAACAGAAAACGGGGTCTGGGGTCGGGGCCAATAGACTAATTTTGGGTGGTTGCATACTCCTGCATTCTTTCTATTTCTATCCGCCTGCTGTGCTGGGATACGGCAGCAAAAGCCCCACAACCTTTCTACCAAGATTGAGGGTAAAACCCATAAGGATTTACAAACACTACCACGAACAACAAAATTTCGCTCATTTTGTAGTCATTTATCTACTCCTACGGTCATTTTTTCTTGAAAGTGAGAGATTGACACGATCGCAGCTATAGTATATATTCTGACTTTATTGTATATATACAAGTTATGCAGTTTGTCGAAATAGTCGCAAAGCCATAGATCAAACCAAATCATTGGTTTTGATCGAGAAGCCGATCGACGCTCTTGGCAGTCCTTAAAATTTTTACCAGTGCGCTAAGTATATCTACCGTCAAAACTTTTTCGGTAGCCCACAAACGAATGCTCAGGCGGTCGATCGCAAAACGAGAAACAAGTTGGGATTAATATTGGCAAGGTTAATCATCCAGTCCCGAAACCACTCCGACGCTCAGAAGCGGGTTTTTTAAGTCTTATTGAAGGTTTGGACGAATTAAGGGGGTTGAAAAAACCGGTTTCAGCGTCCAGGACGATCGTCGAAACTAGGGTCGTCTAGGGGTTTGTCGCCGATGTAAAGCGAGGGTTTTCTCATAAACGAGCTTATGGTTAAAAGCGTATAAACAGAAAATTGGCGCGATGTCTGTATTAATCCTGATTTGGGGGAAATATGGGGAAAATAGCGGTTTTGGGGGGGACTTTTGACCCGGTTCACTGGGGTCACGTGTTGGTAGCCGAAACGGCTGCGAGTCAATTTGCTCTCGATCGAGTCATTTGGGTACCGGATCGCTCTCCTCCTCACAAAGAGCGCCCGGATTTGGCAAGTTTTGAGCAGCGGCGGGAAATGCTTGCTCTGGCGATCGCCGATCGCCCAGACTTCGTAATTTCGCCGCGGTCGGCCAATCCCAGAGGCAGTTGTTTTGCGATCGACACCCTGCTGTATTTGCAAAAATTGTATCCCGGCGATCATCGCTGGTACTGGATTATTGGTAGTGACGCACTCCTTACTCTTCCCAAATGGCACCGGTGCGCCGAAATTGCCCGGTTGTGCGACTGGTTGGTGGCCCCACGTCCGACTCACGGAGATCGAGTGACAGCAGAAAGCAAGGAGAGTGGGGGACTGTCCGAGTGGGGAGATTATCCGGGTGGAAAACCCCTCGATTCCGGGGGAGACAGGATGCAGGTTCAGGCGACTGCTGTGGGCCGACGAGTTGCCGAACAAATGGCTCTTGTGGACGTGGAAATTCGCTGGGAAGTGCTGTCCATGCGTGCGATCGAGATTTCGTCCAGCCACATCCGCCGCTGCTGCGCCGAAAGGCTCGACCTCCGCTACTTAGTCCCGGAAGTTGTCGGGACTTATATTGCAGCCCATCAGCTTTACCAGATACATTTAACCCGGTAAATCCCGAACTAAGCCAGGAATCACCGTGTATGGCAAGATAGAAAAAGCAGCAAGCTCTCCTATCAAGGAGGTATCTCTCAAAGCTTTCAATAAAATATTGAAAGCGCCATTTTTGTCCCTGTCCAGAGTGTGTCCGCACTTTGGACATTTAAATATTTTAGACCCGCCTAATTTAGAATGAACGTGTCCACATTTGGAACAGATTTTCGATGTGTACTCTTCTGTCACGTCTACTACAACACCACCATGCTTGGTAGCTTGATGCTTCAACGTTTGTTTAAAGCGATAATGGCTCAACGTAACCATCGCTCTAGCCGTTTTAGTCGCCAACCTGCGTTTGCCTTTTTTGACCATTTGTTGTGTCTCAAAGGTTGGCAAGAAAATTAACTTGTACTTGCTTGTCAAATATTTTGCAGCTTTCTTGTGTAGTTCATTGACCAAGTTTTTAATCTTGCTCCTGATTGGGGCTGCTGATTTTCGCAGGCAATACCTTAGTCGCTTGAACTCTCTCCCTTTACTTACTCCAATACGGGACATTAATTTGTCTAGATGCCTTGCTAGGCGATAGATACGACCGATATCGTTTTTTCCTATTTCGATGAAGTCACTACCATCAAAACCAGTAAGAAAAGTTCTGACACCCGGATCTAAAGCAATAACTAAATCGCTCTCAATTGGCTTGATTTTTGGTACATCAATTGCATAGCAAATAAACCATTGCCTGTTAATCAAGCTAAGTGTCGGTTCGTGCTGCATTACCTCGATAATGGGCTCCGATGACTTGAATGTTAGTTCCTTAGTAGAAAGTGGGTAAAAAGTTCCTAGTTTCCAATTGGACGTTTGAAATCGGATAGTCTCAGATGCGTCGAAACGGCTTCTAAATTTTGCCGTTCCTTTTGTCTTTTTAGCTGCTTTGTGTGCTTCAAAAGCTTGGAACACTGCCATTTGACGCGGATTGTAAGGTTGTTCAGACACCCAACTAGGGGCTGAGTCCATTATTTTCTTCCTTAAGCCATACTTACCAATTTTTTCATCTTTCAGGATAGCAATTGCTTGATTGTAACACCATCTACTTGCTGCAATCCAACTCCTCCACTTCGCTGCTAGCTTGGTTTCCGGGTAAACTCGAATCTTCTTTGATAGCAGATTTGTATTTTCGCAAACCATAGAGTCGGCTGCTAAAGACGTGGATGATGGCAAGGATGTCGGGTAAGGAGGCATATGTCACCATATCCCCCTCCCCTAAGAACCGTACTTGATACTTACGCATCATAGGGCTCAAGCCTATGGCTTTCCAGATTGCTTACCTGTGTGTATGTGTATATGACAGGCTTTGTGTACATGGACGAGATTGACCTCATCTTCTGTACCTCCATCTTTAACTTTCGTTATGTGATGAAGATGTAGTTCTTCTCCGTTGAACAGATTTTCGCCACATACTGGGCATTTCCATTTCTGGTTTTCAGCGACTTTAAAGTATTTGGACTTTTTATCCCATCGAATTTTTCCGGTGGAGGTTCGCCGTTGTTCCCAGTATTTGGCTAGGGTGGGGTCATCGGGTGATGAGGTGTCTTTGACTTTGATATGGCGTATAATTGGTATCTGAGAAATTTTTCTTACAGATACTATTTTGGGTTTTCCATGTCTGTCTGGCACCTCTGTTGTGAAGTTCCATTCCTTCCCTTTTAATTCGCGGAAGTATTTATTCTTCACCCACTCTTTACCCTTTTTCAGGTGTCTCCTGATTGCCCATGCCCACAGCATTTTGTGAACCATGTGGTCAACGTAAGAGAATGTTTCTTTACTCACCCCCGCTCTGTAGTAGTTAGCCCATCCGATTAGCTGTTGATTGAGATGTGTTATTACGACATCTTGTGGAAGGCTTTTATTTACTCTCAACCAGTCACGCAGTTCTTGAAGGAATGCTAAAACTTTTTCCTTTTGAGGCTTGGTTAATAGTTTTCCTTTATACTGTCGTAGATTAAACCCAAGAAAGTTAATTCCTGTACCTATCTCGGCGATAGTGGTTTTGTCTTGGTTTAAAGTCAGTCCTCTTTCTTTCAACCAGTCCTCGACTATAGGCACTACTGCTTTAATATCTTCCTCGGTTCTAGCGGTGATTAGAAAATCATCAGCATATCGGATAAATCCGTATTTTGGTGATTTTACGTTCTCTTGCTGCCCCTGTCTCTTACCACTTTTTCGGATTTGGGTGGATATTTTTGTGTACTTCGTAAGAAGCTTATCCAATCCGTCTAGTGCAATGTTCGCCAGTAGGGGGCTTATTATGCCACCTTGGGGGGTTCCGCTAGTTGTAGGGTTGAATACCTCAGCTTCAACGTAACCTGCCTTTAACCATTGTTTAATTAGCTCTTTTCCTGGAAGCTCTTTGATTGCGTCGAGGATGAAGTCGTGGTTAATGTTGTCAAAAGCTCCTTTGATATCGGCATCAAGAACCCATGTGTCTTTACCTTTTTGTAGACGACTGAAGCATTGCTCTATTGCGTCATTGGTACTTCTACCTGGTCTAAAGCCATACGAATTAGCTTCAAACTTAGATTCAAAATGCGGCTCGTAAGAGTTTTTAACTATTGCCTGTAATACTCGGTCTTTGATAGTCGGAATGCCCAAAGGTCTTTTCTTACCGTCGGATTTAGGTATGTAAACTCTTTTGGTTGGAATTGCCTTCCAAGGAGTATAATTTCCCATTTCTTGGATTAGTTGTATTCTTTGTGCTGGGTTAAGAATTGTCTGGTCATCAATACCTGGCGTTCCCTTCCCCCGATTCTCCTGAGTAACTCGTCTTACAGACAATTGCAGGTTAGAATAACTCCGTAGCATAAGTTTCATAAGGTTTCTAACCTTATTCCACTCTTTGTTCTGGGTTGCCCGATAAATTCGCTGTCTTAGTTTCCTAACATTCTTCTTAATGGACTTCCAGTTAAGGTTTGCCCATTCTGAATTGAGTTCCGTGATTCCGATACCATTACTGGTTCTATCTTCCATCTTGGTTTGGATTCTTTACAGTGTTTTATCGTTTAAGACCAGTTGGAAGTTTGCAATCTTTCGATTCGGGGCAAATTTTGAACCCTTATCTCTTGCATTACACAAGAGCGTTTGCTTTCTCCAACCTCCTTTACCCTCTAGGTTTTCACCTTCCTTGCGGTTGGTTTACTCATAAGGATGAGAACCCATAGGGCTTACCATGTTTCGTGCGTTGAACATCCGTCTCATTTGGGTTCCTTCTATATTCCGGTAGAGGCTTAGTTCTTCCGTAGTTATTGAAGACATCTAACTACCGCTCTACTTACCTTTTGGTTGATGTGTATCAGCCTGATTTCACATCTTAATGGATAACGGAACTTAGGAAGATTCACTTTCGTTAACCCTCATGAGACTTTCCCTCGCTTGATTTACCCTTTTAGGCTAAGAGTATATTAAGCTTCTGTGCCTTGCTTAATGCCCATTTCATTACTTACTCTGAACACTGGCGGGGTCTCTATGACCCTTTTACATGGGAACAGGAAGAAAGAATTTCCTGGAGAAGAAGGCTCCTCAGTTCTTGTGGAACAGATTCCACTAATCGCACGACTTCATGTCGCACATCTTCAACCATTTCTCGTTCTGGAGACAACTCGTTTCTGCTGAGAACCATGAGTTGGCAATTGTTTTGCTCGCAGATCCATTTGATAAGGTCGCCACCAAACCGGCACAGTCTGTCTTGGTGTCCGACCACAACTGCTGAGATATCTCCTGACATGACTTGTCCCAGAAGGGCAAGAAGCGCTTTTCTTTTGAAGTTGAGTCCGCCTCCGATGTCTTTAAAGACTTTAGCTTGCGGATAGAGGCTTTGGAGGTAACTGACTTGCCTATCAAGGTCTTCGCGCTGTTTGTAGCTGCTGACCCTGGCGTAGATGGCTGTAACTCGGTCATGTCCGGTTCCGAGAACGCTGTCGATATCATAGCGTCGCTGGTTAGAGGGAGTTCTGATTGCTGATATTTTGCCGACAAGTTCCCAGTTTCTAAGGGTTTTGTCTGAGACTTGCAAGATTTTGCAAGCTTCTCGTGGTGTGACATATCTGGTCATCGCTAGGGGGTATTTTTGCGTTTTCCAACCATATTACCAGGTTCTACAATGATTTACCCGAATATTCTAAGAAATCGTTTACTTTGTAACATCAGTAAGCAGCAGCAGAAAGCCTAATGCCTTCTGCCTTGCAATTTCAGCCTTCTAGAAAAGTTCAGGTTTTTTGATAAACACAAAAAGTTAGAAAGGATCGAGCTTTGCGATATGATCTGGTGTCATCAGAAAGGTGGGCGGAAACCCCGTCGTTTTAAGACCGCTTTATATTAAACTATAGTTTGGTCAATGACCCACCCGCGACGATGGATTCAGACAGCCTAACGAGCGAAGTCCAGTACAACTGGCGGCGCAGACAAATCGGTAGACCGGGAAAAGAGGATAGGGCAATGGTAAACATCCCTGGAATCAAAACAACAGATAAGAATTCCTTTTAGGTATTCGACGCATAAAAACCGCTGGGCTAGCGGGGTTAGTCTGTGGAGCGAACATAAGACCAGAAAACTCCTTGTGGGTGGAGGCAGTTGCGATGAAGCAGAAACTCAAATCGTGAGGTTTGGGAATCACCGTGGCTTTAGTCCGGTGAGAATGTCAAAAGTCAATTCTTAAATTTTTCCAAAATTTAAGCCTGAGCTAGGGGCTGCCATCGTTAGGAGGTACTAAAGTGATTCGAGTCGCGATCAATGGTTTTGGACGTATCGGGCGCAGTTTTGCGCGCTGCTGGCTGGGCAGAGAAAACAGCCAGCTAGAGTTGGTAGCTATTAATGACACTTCCGATCCCAGAAGTAATGCTCACTTGCTCAGATACGATTCCATGATGGGAACGTTGAAGAATGTGGACATCAGTGCGGATGAAAATTCCATTACCCTAAATGGGAAGACAGTTAAATGCGTGAGCGATCGCAACCCGCTAAACTTGCCTTGGAAAGATTGGGGTATTGATCTGATTATTGAATCAACCGGCGTCTTCGTTGACCAAGCTGGTGCATCGAAGCATATCACTGCCGGCGCTAAAAAAGTGCTAATTACCGCTCCCGGCAAGGGTTCTGAAGTTGGCACTTATGTGATGGGAGTCAACCACCACAACTACAAGCACAGTGACTACACAGTCATCAGCAATGCTAGCTGTACTACCAACTGTCTGGCTCCTGTACTGAAAGTGCTGCACGAAAATTTTGGCATCGTCAAAGGCATGATGACCACTACCCACAGCTATACTGGCGACCAGCGCTTGCTGGATGCTAGCCACCGCGACTTGCGGCGGGCCCGGGCGGCAGCAATGAATATTGTGCCGACTTCTACCGGAGCAGCACAAGCTGTGGCTTTGGTGATTCCAGAATTGAAGGGCAAGTTAAATGGTATCGCCATGCGCGTCCCGACTCCTAATGTGTCGGTAGTTGATTTTGTGGCTCAGGTAGAGAAAAAGACTTTTACCGAGCAAGTAAATCAAGTTTTCAAAGAAGCCGCCGAAGGCTCCATGAAAGGGATTTTGGAGTACAACGATTTGCCTTTAGTTTCATGCGACTATCGCGGAAGTGATGCTTCTTCGATTCTGGATTCCAGCTTGACGCTGGTGATGGATGGCGACATGGTGAAGGTTTTGGCTTGGTACGACAATGAGTGGGGCTACAGTCAGCGGGTGGTTGACTTGGCTGAATTGGTCGCCGAACGTTGGGAAGGTTAGATCCCTGACTTCTTTCCGGCAGTCCAGCCGTCCGGCAGGGGTTGAAACCCCTGCCTCAAAGCTAAAGTCCTCTTAAGAGGACTGAGAAGAAGACTTTTAAACTTATTAGTCTTCTTAAAAAAAGTCAGAAGAAGACTTTTAAACTCATTAGTCCTCTTAAGAGGACTTTAGCTATTAGACAGGGAATTCATTCCCTGGCGGACTAGGGAGTGGCCGACAGTCAGCTTAAGTAAAATCCAAAATATGTAAGTTGGGTTGAACGATAGCAAACCCAACCTACTTCTTAGTCTGCGGAGGCAGATTTTGTTTGTGTAGGATCGGTTTCAACCGCCGAATCATCAAAGTAAATAGTTTATATGAAAAAAGCACTGATTTGTGGTATCTCAGGTCAGGACGGAGCTTATTTAGCTAAACTGCTGCTCGATCGAGGTTATGAAGTTTGCGGCACATCCAGGGACGCCCAAATGTCTAGTTTCGGAAACCTGGCCCGTTTGGGCATCCGAGACAGAGTAAAACTAGAATCCATGTCTCTCAACGATTTTCGCAGCGTTTTGCAAGTGCTTGCCAAAATAGAGCCAGATGAGGTGTACAATCTAGCAGGTCAAAGTTCCGTCGCTCTGTCTTTTGAACAACCCGTAGAAACCCTCGAAAGCATTGCCACAGGCACATTGAATCTGTTAGAAGCAATTCGGTTTACAGGCGGAAAAATTAAACTTTACAATGCCAGTTCCAGCGAATGTTTTGGGGATACCGGAGGCAGTGCAGCGGATGAAAATACGCCTTTTCGCCCCAGAAGTCCTTACGCGGTAGCGAAAGCAACGGCATTTTGGGAAGTAGCGAATTATCGAGAAGCGTACAATTTGTTTGCGTGTTCTGGTATTTTGTTCAATCACGAGTCGCCGCTGCGGCCGGAGAGGTTCGTCACCCAAAAAATTGTATCTGTTGTCTGCCGAATTGCTGCAGGTAGTTCCGAAAAACTGCATTTGGGAAATATTTCAGTGCAGCGAGACTGGGGTTGGGCGCCGGAATATGTGGAGGCGATGTATTTAATGTTGCAGCAGGAAGAACCGGACGATTATGTAATTGCGACGGGTGTAAGTTATCCTTTGGAGGAGTTTGTGCAGACAGCGTTTATTGCTGCGGGTTTGGATTGGCAGGAACATTTGGTAACGGATGCGAGTCTTTACAGACCGACGGAGATTGCAGTTGGGAGGGGAAATCCGGGTAAGGCCAAAGAAAAATTGGGCTGGGAGGCGAAGTATAAGATGCATGATGTGGTGCGGATGATGGTAGATGCGAGGATGAGTTGAGGGAAAATTATGAGGTGAAAATATGGAAGGAGAATATGCAACAGCTAAGGAGTGGTATAAAGCTAATCGCCGGGAGTTGAAGAAATATCGGGGTCAGTGGATCGCTTATACTAACCGAGGGGTGATTAGTTGCGATCGGGATTATCGAAAGATGAAGGACGGGATTCCGGCTGATATACCTAAATTGGGTTATTTGCTCGATCGCATATTTGAAAGCGAGTTTATTGAGCCTGTTCGCTTCCCAGGATTCCACTGTTGTAACTAGAGAGTTGATGAGGTTTACAACGGTGAAAAAATGCAAGTAGTTATACTAGCCGGCGGTTTGGGGACACGTCTCCGAGAAGAAATAGAATTTCGTCCCAAGCCCCTAGTTGATGTGGGCGGGCGACCGATTCTCTCGCACATTATGAAGACCTATGCCCACTACGGATTCCTGAACTTTATTGTATGCTTGGGCTACAAAGGCAACATGATTAAGGAGTATTTCCTGAATTATGAAGCGATGAATAATGATTTTACTATTAGCCTGGGCCGCCAAAATCAGATTACCTATCACGAAGAACACCAGGAGCAATATTTTCAAGTAAGCCTGGCGGAAACTGCCTGGGAAAGCATGACTGGAGGGCGCGTCAAGCGTATCGAAAAATATATCGACAGCGATAATTTTATGGTAACATATGGAGATGGCCTAGCTGATGTAGATATTAATCAGCTAGTTGATTTTCACAATTCTCACAGGAAGCTAAGCTGTCACGCATTTAAATTGCATATTCAGGGCGGGCGAGACGCCCAACCCCTACTCCCCACAAGACTTAGATTATTTTTTGACATTCAATTTAAATGCACAACAGGTTAGCAACTATAACTGCGGTGCAACCAGTTTCTCGCTACGGAATTTTACAACTAGACGGTGAGGGGATCGTCAAGAAATTTATCGAAAAACCTCTGTTAGATGGGGTGGCAAGTGCGGGATATATGGTACTCAACCGTCGCATTTTTGATTATTTGGGGGGAGATGACTGTGTTTTAGAACAAGAACCACTGCAGCGTTTGGCTGAGGAAGGGAAGTTGATGGCATACCGTCACGACGGTTTCTTTTTCGTGATGGATACTTACCGGGAGTATAAGTATTTGAACGAATTGTGGGATAATGGGGAGGCTCCTTGGAAGGTGTGGGCATAAGGGAGGAAGCTGGGAAGATGAGCGAGCGGTCTGTTAAGCTCTAAATACTGTAAAAAAGAACCTAGTTGAGAGAGTTAGTTTCACTAAAGTATTGTTCATCCTCTGATAAATAAATTAGGCTTTAAGTCAATGAAACGGGGTGGGACGCGAACAAGCTTTCTCGTTTAGCTGATCACAGGTGTTGATTTTATGAACCGGACGCTTTATGATGACTTGACAGGTGTTGGAGTAAACAAAAAAATGACTGTGAATGTACTTGTTACTGGAGGCGCTGGCTATTTAGGTTCAGTTTTGTGTGAGCATCTACTCAACGCTGGATACCGAGTCACCGCAATCGACAACCTTATCTACAATCAAAATACCCTCTTCCATCTTTGTGCCAACCCCGCCTTTGATTTTATCCTCGGCGATGTACGGGATGAAGAATTGATGCAGCGCTCGATTAAAAATGCAGATGTCATTATACCTCTAGCCGCAGTTGTCGGAGCCTCAGCTTGCAAACGCGACCTCAGCCTAACCAAATCAACTAATCTGGAGGCCATACAGCTCATCAACCGCCTTCGCAGCCCGCAACAGCTAGTTATTTACCCCAATACTAACAGCGGTTACGGCACTAAGAGCGGCGACACCTACTGTACCGAAGATACGCCACTAGATCCAATTTCTCTGTACGGTCAAACCAAAGTTCAGGCCGAATTAGAACTGTTGGAAACCCCCAACGTCGTCACCCTCCGCTTAGCTACAGTATTCGGCATGGCCCCCCGAATGCGACTGGATTTGCTGGTAAACCACTTTGTTTACACCGCCATTACGGACGGCTACCTGGTAATTTTTGAAAAAGACTTCAAGCGCAATTACATACACATTCGAGATGTAGCAGACTGCATGATTCACTGCATTAAAAACTCCGATCGGATGGTAGGAAAACCCTACAACGTCGGGCTGGATGCAGCTAACTTATCAAAAGCTGAATTAGCGCTAAAAGTCAAGGAGTACGTGCCCAACTTCTACATTCACTTTGCACCTATAGGTAGCGACCCTGACAAGCGAAATTACATCGTTTCCAACCAGCGGTTGCGAGAGGCTGGCTTTGAAGCTAAACGATCCATAGATGATGGCATCAAAGAACTGCTCAAAGGATACCAAATGCTCGGAAGGTCGGCTTTTAAAAATGTCTGAATCTAAGAAAAGTTTCAGTTTGTCTGACCCCCAAGCTTGTACGGCAGTTATTCTTGCGGGCGGATTGGGAACGAGGCTGCGATCGGTCGTTCGTGACCGCCCTAAAGTCCTAGCTGAAGTTCAAGATCGCCCCTTCTTAGCATACCTCTTGCAACAGTTAGCCCGATCGGGCATCAAAAAAGCTGTCTTGTGTACAGGCTACATGGGCGAACAGGTAAAAATTGCCTTCGGTGATGCCTGTGGCAGTATGCGCCTCTTATATTCTCAAGAAACCTCCCAACTAGACACTGCCGGAGCCTTGCGCTTGGCGCTGCCACTGATTCAGTCTAGTTCTGTGTTGGTGATGAACGGAGACTCTTTTTGTGATGCGAATTTGGGCGAGTTTTGGGCGTGGCGGGCCGGCAAAGGCGCAGAGGTAGCGCTACTGCTCACCCAAGTGTCCGACACTAGGCGTTACGGTCGAGTGCAAGTGGACGCGGACGGGCGAGTGCTGAAGTTTGAAGAAAAGGGCGCTACTGAGGGGTCTGGCTGGATTAATGCTGGCATCTACTTGCTCGATCGCTCCCTGCTTTTAACTATTCCCGAAGGCATTCCTGTATCCTTGGAGCGAGAGATGTTTCCCGCTTGGATGGAGCGAGGGCTTTACGGCTACGGCAATCAAGGTCGATTTCTAGACATTGGTACGCCTGAATCATATGCTGTAGCAGAGAACTTTTTTCGGGGAATGAAATCAAATTAAATTGACTGTTGACTAACTTAAGGAGCTAGATTATGAACCCAAGCTACAGAATTTTGAATGCTGGCGATGAAGAATTCCTTTTAAAGAGAATCCAAGTAGCTTCTTCAAACAAAAATGAAATGGTCTCTTCGGAATGGAGAAAATACTTGGAGATCAAGTCTATGCAGGATATATCTGTTGAACGCTTAGATAATTTAGCTAATCCCACATCTGGGCTGACCTATGGATTTTATGGAAGGACAACTGACGATTCTCTCCCTCTCTCTTACGAGCTATATCAGGGAGAATCAATTTATCAAAAAATTATTCAGATCCCAGAACCAGATGCTGGCAACCCTCCTAAGAAGTTTGCTCTCGGCAGTCAAAATGTTTCGGGAAATTTTCTGCGACAGGCTTATTTTGCATTTAAGTTGCTTGCCAATATCAAGAAAGAGCCGGATGTCATAGTAGAAATCGGAGGAGGATACGGTTTACTATCCTATATCTGGAAAGTGTTATTCCCCAAATCCAAGGTAGTGATAGTAGACATTCCCGAAAGTATATTATTGCAATACCATTTTTTAAAACAAGCTCTCCCCGATATTCGGATCGGGCATTTATTAAAAGGTCAAGATGCCCAATCTGATTTAGGAACAGGAGTAGCCATTGAAGATGCAGATATTACTCTCGTAGAATGCAATGCAATAAATTGTTTAGATATCAAGCCAAATGTCGTGTTGGCCTTGGCTAGTTTTCAAGAAATGACTGTCGAGGTAGTAGATAGCTATGTGCAATGGGTCGAGAAAAGCATAGGCGATGGCGGCTACTTTTTTGTTTACAGTTGTCACGGTTTAGACCCATTGGGGTATCAGTCACCCGCTGATGTTAATCTTGATGATAAATGGCAAGTAGTCAGTTGCGAACAGTCAACATTGGTGGCAAATAATTATCATCACCTTCAGTTAATATATCAGCGAGATCAAAGTGCGGATTGTTTAGTTCCCGAAAAAAGAAGGATGATTCTCAACGATTATTATCACAGTTTGACCGCAAGAGATCATTCAAAAATGAAAGAATACCAAGACTTGCTTTTGGGCGAACAAGTCAAATGAATACAGATTTGAACTTCCGATGTAAGACTATGCAGCGGCGTTTTGTTTTGCTAGACCGTGACGGCACAATTATTAAGGAGTGCCACTATCTATCTGACCCGTGCCGGGTAGAACTGCTGCCGCGGGCGGCTGAGGGTTTGCGCCTGATGCAGGAAATGGGGCTGGGTTTGGTTGCAGTCACAAATCAATCTGGCATTGGTAGAGGCTTCTTTGATGAGGTTCGTCTCGGTAAAATTCACCAACGACTGCGGGAACTTCTAGCCCATGCAGGTGTCTACCTAGAAGATATTTACTTTTGCCCGCATACTCCCCTAGACGACTGTCAGTGTCGCAAACCGCGAACGGGTTTAGTAGAACAGGCAGCAGAAAAATACGGGTTCAACCCCCAAGATACCTTTGTCATCGGTGACAAGCCTTGCGATATCGAGTTGGGGCAGAGGGTAGGAGCAATAACCTTCCTAGTGCGAACGGGTTACGGTGCTGAGGTGGCAGCTAGCCAAACTCTTTCCCCTGACTACGTGGTAGATGATTTGCTCGAAGCGGCGCGGATTATTGAGCGCTTAATAGCTCTAGAAACAAGGAAAATAGTTAATAATGCAGCTAGACTTTGAACTATTGGGTGAGAAAATGCAAAAGCGTGGCGCGATCGCAAACGAGGAGTTAACCCCTGGCAGTAGAACCGCTACCGATTTAGAACAAACAAGCCGATTGGGCTTTGAGCAAGCTGTCACGCTGCACTTGCAAGAAAGTGCTGACATTAAGCGCCAAATTGCCTCAGCCTGTATGGATTCAATTCTCGATGCTGCTGAGCTAATTGCAGAAGCGTTTCGTACTGGTGGGAAATTAATGCTGTGTGGCAACGGTGGCAGCGCAGCGGACTGTCAGCACTTAGCGGCTGAATTTGTCAACTGGCTGAGTAAAGACTTTCAGCGCCCCGGATTGCCTGCGATCGCACTCACAACCGATACCTCATTTTTAACCGCCTTTGCCAATGACAGCAGTTTTGAAAGCGTTTTTGAGCGTCAATTACAAACCCTGGGAAAACCCGGAGACGTATTGATCGGCATCAGCACCAGCGGTAGTTCACCCAACGTGGTGCTCGCCATCGCCGCCGCTAAAAAAATGGGAATAGCGGCGATCGCCCTTACTGGTACCGGTGGTAAACTAGCTGCGATCGCAGACGTAACCATTGCCGTACCCAGCACCAACACCGCGTACATCCAAGAAGGACATTTGGCAGTGGAACACATCTTGTGTAGCTTAGTCGAATCTCATCTCTTTAGTGAGCGGGGAGCAACTGCGTGAACCCCATCGCAGAAAAAATGTATGCTCAGAAGGCAGCCGATGCAAATACTCGCGTCAGAGTGGGTGCCGCCGCGATCGTCCGAGACTCTCGTGGCTGGATATTGCTTGAAAAACGGAGCGACTGCGGTCTGTGGGGGCTGCCTGGAGGCAGAATTGAGGCGGGAGAATCTGTCAGGGAAGCAGCAGTGCGAGAGGTGAAAGAGGAAACCGGACTTGATATTGAAATTACGCAGCTATTAGGCGTTTATTCCGAACCAGACGAATTCCGTATAGTCACCTTTTTGGATAACGGCGACGTTGTTCAGCTAGTCGATATCATACTAGAGGCAAAAATAATATCTGGCGAACTCGAACCAAGTAGTGAAAGCGAAGCATTGCAGTTTTTCAACCCCGATGCTTTGCCACCAGACATTGTACCGCCTGCTCGGACGCCGCTTCACGATTTCCTCCAAGGGCTGACAGGGATGATCCGTTAAAACTGAGACAACATGATTATTAGCAGAACGCCATATCGGATTTCTTTCTTTGGTGGTGGCACAGACTATCCAGCCTGGTATCGCCAACACGGAGGTGCTGTCATCGCAGCTTCTATTAACAAATACTGCTATCTGACCTGTCGCTATCTCCCACCATTCTTTGAACATAGAATTCAGGTACTATGGTCGAAAGTTGAAACTTGTCAAACTATTGATGAGATAGAGCATCCAGCAGTTCGAGCCGTCCTAGGCTACTTGAAACTAGACCGAGGAATTTCTATTCTTCATGATGGCGATTTGCCAGCCCGGAGTGGCATGGGGTCAAGCTCCGCATTTACTGTGGGCTTGCTGCACGCATTGTATGCTCTGCAAGGTCAAATGCCCAGCAAGCAACAGCTAACAAAAGAAAGCATTCACGTAGAGCAGGAAATTTTAAAAGAAACAGTTGGGTCTCAAGATCAAGTGCTGGCTGCCTATGGCGGTCTCAATCACGTTAATTTTCTGCCGAACGGTGAAATTTCTGTCAGGCCCATGACGCTGAGTCCAGAGCGCATCACGGAACTAAACTCTCACCTGATGCTGTTTTACACGGGCATTAAGCGTACGGCTTCAGACGTTGCCGATAGTTATGTCAGCGACCTAGATGCCAAAAGGCGGCAGTTAAGGATTATGAAAGATTTAGTAGAAGAGAGCATTGGGGTTTTAAAAAGCGATCGCGACTTAACTAGCTTTGGGGAACTGCTCCACGAAACGTGGCAGGCAAAACGTTCTTTGAGTGAAAAAGTTTCCAATCCCCAGGTAGACGAACTTTACGAAATGGCTCGCTCTGCCGGTGCCGCCGGTGGCAAGTTGACTGGAGCTGGCGGCGGTGGCTTCTTGTTGCTGTTTGTCCCTCCCGATCGCCAGCCAGAAGTCAGAGAAAAGCTCAACAAGTTGCTCCACGTACCGTTCAAATTTGAATTTTCTGGGAGTCAAATTATCTTTTTTGACCCCCAAGAAGATTACTCAGCCCTAGAGAAACTTCGCGCCAACCAAACAGTAGACGCTTTTCGAGAATTAACTCAAACTTCGCCGTAGGAGAGACGCCGTGGACAAAAACGCCAACATCTATGTGGCAGGGGGGCAAACTCTGATCGGAGCCGCCCTGTTACGGCAACTAGAACAACAGGGCTACAAGCACCTGGCAGGCCTTCCCCCAGCAGAGCCGGATCTTACCGACAGGGAACAGGTGAGCGACTTTTTCGCTAGCAACAAGCCAGACTATGTGTTTCTGGCAGCGGGGAAATCGGGAGGCATCAGCGCCAACCAAAAATATCCCGCTGACTTGATGCTTGACAATTTGTTGGTAGTATGCAATGTCATCGACTGTGCCTATCGCTGCGGTGTCAAGAAACTGCTCTACCTGGCTTCTTCGTGTAGTTATCCCAAACACAGCCCGCAGCCAATGCAAGTAGAGTCACTAATGACAGGCAATTTGGAACCTACTAACGAAGCTTATGCTGTGGCTAAGATTGCTGGCATTAAGCTATGTCAAGCCTATTGCCAGCAATACGGTGCAAATTTCATTAGCGGGATACCAGCCAATGCTTTTGGCATTGGGGATGACTTCAGTTTGGAGGAGTCTCATGTCATACCAGCGCTGATCCGCAAAATGCACGAAGCAAAAATTGCAGATGCAGAATTTGTAGAGATTTGGGGAACTGGTACTCCTCGGCGGGAGTTTATTTTAGCGGACGATTTAGCAGATGCTTGTCTTTTTATTATGGACAAATATGACGAAAAAAAGCCGATTAATATAGGCGGTGGGTTGGATTTATCTATCAAAGAACTCGCTGAGTTGATTAAAGACGCAGTTGGTTATCGAGGGCTTTTGCGCTTTGATACTAGGAAGCCAGACGGAATGCCGCTGAAAGCTCTTGATTCTAGTAAACTGAGTTCAATGGGATGGCAGCCGAAAACGTCTTTTTATGCTGCTGTATCGCTGACTTACGATTGGTTCTTAAGTAATTGTCAAGCCAGCATTGCGACTGGAGTTCAATAGGGAAACATCAAAAAAATGAGTGTAATTGAACAGCTAAAATTGCAGTTATCCAGTTTTTCACAGCTTTGGGATACTGAACAAGAAACTCTTGCAGAGCGGGCGGCTTTAGTTCCCGACAACGGCATAATTGTTGAAATTGGTACTGCTCAAGGTGGTTCGGCTACTATCTTCCAAGCGATTGCCGGCACCAGGGGAGCTAAAATTCACTCCTACGATATTGCTCCCTCCGCAGAAGCTTATGAACGATTAAAAAATACAAACGTTACCATTCATGCTCAACCCTCAGTAGAAGGTGCTCAAAGTTGGCAAGAAACAGTTAATAAACCGATCGACTTACTGTTTATAGATGGCAGCCACGCTCTCCAGCACGTCTTTGAAGATTTTAAATCCTGGGTTCCTTTTCTTAAACCGGGTGCCCAAGTATTGTTCCACGATTTTGATTCCCAGGAGCGAGGCGGCTTAATTCATTTCGGGGTGCAAGTTATGGCAACAACGCTCTTGCGCCTCGGAATTTTGGAAGCACCCGTTCACAAAGACCGAATTCTTTACGGAACAATTAGTCGACCAGAAACAGTCAGTCTGGAAGCAAAAGACTGCTATCAAACCTTTCAGGAGATGGGGCGCGGACTTGTTCGGCTGTGGGAAACAGATTATACGAACTGGACGCTGGTAGGAGACGAACCGTTTGCAAATTTGATCCGGGGTTGCCTCAAAATAAACCCGGAGGCGACGCTATACACCGCAGAGCAAGCACCGCTCCAAGGTAATTATCTGGTATTTGCTCGACCTTTGGCTCCGGCTTTAGAGACTTTGTTCTCGCGCGGGATTCCGACAGATTCGATCGCAGTAATAGATAACTGTCAAGCTTGCTACCTAGTGGCTCAGGCGCTTCAAAACCACCGGAATCACTTATTAGCTATCACTTCATCTCGAAAAGAAGTGTTTCGCTGGGAAGAAATATTATTTATGTTCGATCACGCTTTTGGGGAATCGCTCTTTCCCAAACGGATTGAAAAATTTCCCAACGAATCAAACATTGTTCAACTGTCGTCGTTGGTAGCGCGCGAACAAGTTTGCCTGACATTTCTAGCACGCATCCTGCAAACACTTGTAGGCTGGAATCCTTAACAAAATACCGCCTGTAAAATTATGGAGTATCTCATGTACAGTCAGTTTTACAGATCGCTGTACCGCATCCGCCGAGTAGAAGAAGAAGTTGCCAAAGTTTATCCAACGGATAAAATCAAAAGTCCCGTTCATCTTTCTATTGGTCAAGAGGCGGTATCCGTTGGCATTTGCGAAGCTTTGCAACCGGATGATGTAGTTTTTGGCACTTACCGAAGCCACGCCCTGTATCTAGCTAAGGGCGGCGACTTAAATAAAATGATTGCTGAATTGTACGGAAAAGCAACAGGTTGTGCGAAGGGCAAAGGCGGCTCTATGCACATGATAGACCTGGCGGCAAATGTGATGGGATCGTCAGCGGTTGTCGGGACAACAATCGCGAACGCCATCGGCTATGCTTACGCACTAAAACATCAGCCACAAGACTCTATTGTTGTCAGTATTTTCGGCGACGGCGCAGTAGATGAAGGTGTGTTTGCTGAAAGCATGAACTGGGCGGCTCTCAAAAAATTGCCGATGATTTTTGTATGCGAAAATAATGGCTATGCAATTCATACGCACCAGCGTGAACGGCAGAAGTTGGACAATATCTGCGATCGCGCCCGCAGTTACGGCATCCCGGCAGAAAAAATAGAAGGCAATGACACTCTGACTATCTATGAAAAAATTGGCGCTGCTGCTAAAGCTTTGCGAAACGGCGAACCGGGCCCATTTTTCTTTGAGTGCATGACCTACCGCTGGAAAGAGCACGTCGGGCCGAATGAAGATTATCACTTAGGCTACCGCACGAAAGAAGAGGCAGAACCTTGGATTAAAAATGACCAAGTAAAGCGTTTAGCAGAACTGGTTGAACCAGAAGAACGCCAGAAAATAGAAGCGGAAATAGAAGTAGAAATTAAAGCTGCCTTTGAGTTTGCTGAAGCTAGTCCTTTCCCAGAAATCCCTGAATTATACAAGGATGTTTTCAAGGAAAAGGTCGCCAGTGATGCTGTAGCTGAATCAGAAGTCAAGCCGCTATCTGTAACAGAAACAGTCACCATTGGCGATCGCGAAATTAGCTATGTAGAAGCAGTGCGAGAAGCAACAGACTTAGAAATGGATCGCGATGCTTCTGTAATTTTATTTGGATTAGATGTAGACGATCCGAAAGCAATTCAGGGAACAGTGAAAGGGTTGCCGGCAAAGTACGGACACGAACGAGTATTTGGCACACCGTTGTCAGAAGATGCCATGACTGGTGCGGCGATCGGCATGGCTTTAGCCGGTTTGAAACCCATTCACGTTCACATCCGCATGGACTTCTTAATGTTGTCCATGAACCAGTTAGTTAACATGGCCGCCAAGATGCACTATATGTACGGGGGACAAGTATCTGTACCACTGGTAGTGCGGGCGATGATTGGCAAAAGCTGGGGGCAGGGAGCACAGCATTCTCAAGGACTTTACTCCTTTTTTATGCACGTTCCCGGTCTCAAAGTCGTGGCACCAACAACGCCCTATGATGCTAAAGGCTGTTTAATTGCCGCCATCCGCGACGGCAACCCAGTGATCTATGTTGAACACCGCATCCTGCACTTCCAAAAAGGGCCGGTGCCGGAGTCGGCTTATACGGTACTTCCGGGAAAAGCCCGGATCACTGCTGTCGGCAAAGATATCACCTTAGTTGGCATTTCTTATATGCAAATTGAGTGCCTGCGGGCCCAACGCTATTTGGAAGAAGTGGGTATTAGTGCTGAGGTAATTGACCCGATTTGGTTAAGTCCTTTGGATATTGATACTATTGCTGAATCAGTCCGTAAAACTGGCAAACTTTGCGTCGTAGATAGTGATTGGACAGCTTGCGGGGCGAGTGCTGAAATTATTGCCCAGGTAACGGAACGGTTGCAAGGGGTGTGCGATGTGCGGGTGCGTCGCATGGGGTTTGCCCCCGTTACTTGTCCGACAACTCCTAGTTTGGAGGCGCATTTCTATCCTAATGGTCGCACGATTGCTGGTGCGGCTTACGAGTTAGTAAAAGGCAATAATGATTGGTTGCCTGTAGAGCGGGCAGATTTGAAAGATATTGAATTTAAGGGGCCTTTTTAACGATGCAGAAAACACCAATGATGTCTGACAAAAACCTGAAAATGCCTTTGATGCAAAATAACATCACAAGGGCTGATTTAGATGCGGCGATCGCCTTTCTCCAGCAAGATGACCCGATTTTAACCCAATCTAAGCAGGTGCAAGCCTTTGAAAAAGAATGGTCAGAATGGCTCGGAGTCAAGTATAGCGTATTTGTCAATTCTGGTTCCTCAGCTAACCAGGTGACAATGTGCGCCCTGCGAGAGACTTACGGCGTAGGGGAAGTCATCGTACCGACACTGACGTGGGTATCCGATATCGCCTCAGTAATTCAAGCGGGTTTAAAGCCTGTATTTGTTGACATCAACCCCCGCACGCTGGGCATGGATATTGACCAGGTAATTGAGAAAATTACCCCGCAGACGAAAGCCGTCTTTTTAACCCACGTCCTCGGTTACAATGCCCTAAATCAAAGCTTGTTAGATGAGTTAGAGGCGCGGAACATTCCCCTGATTGAAGATGTCTGCGAGTCCTACGGGGCAACTTTTCAGGGGCGGAAATTGGGAGCGTTTGGGCTGATGTCTAATTTCTCTTTTTATTACGCTCATCACATGAGTACAATAGAAGGGGGCATGATTTGTACCAATGACAGCAACCTGTACCAAATGCTGCGGATGTTCCGCTCTCACGGCATGGTACGGGAGTCAACTTCCGATGAGTTGAAACAGTCATATTATGATAAGCATCCTGACCTCAATCCCGACTTTATTTTTGCTTTTCCTGCCTATAATGTCAGGAGTACAGAAATTAATGCGGTGATTGGGCGATCGCAACTCAAGCGGCTGGATGACAACAATAAAATTAGAACTGAGAACTTGTTACTGTTCCTGCAAAACTTAGACCCTGACAAGTACGAGACTGATTTTGAAACCGAAGGTAGTTGTAATTACGCCTTTACGCTGATATTGAAACAGCCAGACACCGCGCTCCGCGACAAGGTGATGCAGGCACTTCGCGAACAAGGCGTTGAGTTCCGCAGGGGGACAGCGGGGGGAGGCAATCAGTTGCGCCAGCCTTATTTGAAAAAGCTTTTTGGTGAGGCTGATTTGGCTAACTTTACTAAAGTAGATCACGTCCATTTTTACGGCTTTTACATTGGCAATTATCCGGGATTGGAAAAAGAGAAAATTATGGAATTGTGTTCTCTTTTAAACAAACAGTAGTCTTAGTAAAGCAAAAATTGGAGGCAATAATGACTATCGAAAATAAGTTGGATTTGGTACTCGTCAACCCTGGGAATCGAGCCAAAATCTACCAGTCTCTCAGCTCTACCCTAGCTGCCGTCGAGCCGCCTGTTTGGGCTGGCTTAATGGCAACTTTCGTTCGGAATCACGGCTTTTCAGTTAATATTATCGATGCTACTGCCGAGGAGTTAAGTCCGCAGGAAACGGCAGAGAAAATAGCTGAGTTAAACCCTGTTTTGACGGCTGTAGTTGTATACGGCCAACAACCCTCAGCATCTACCCAAGTAATGCCGGGAGCTAGTGCAGTTTGCACCGCAATCAAGCATATTTCACCGGATTTAAAGGTACTTTTAGTTGGTGGTCACGTCGCAGCTTTGCCGGAGCGATCGCTGCGGGAGGAAGAAACTGATTTTGTTGCAGCCGGGGAAGGGCTTTATACAATGCTGGAACTGCTGGCAGCCCTAAAATCAGACGCGCCAGATTACAGCAAAGTGCGCGGTTTGTTGTATTGGGAAGGCAAGGAAGTTAAAGCAAATCCTCCCGCACCCCTGCTGATGGATGTAGAAGAAAAAATGCCCGGAATTGCCTGGGATTTGCTGCCGATGGAGAAGTATCGGGCGCACAATTGGCACTGTTTTGACGGTCTCGTCCGCGAACCTTACGCGGCTATTTACACAACTTTGGGCTGTCCTTTCCATTGTAGTTTCTGCTGCATCCAAGCACCGTTTAAGACTGGTGAGAAAGAGTTGGGATATAGGGACATTACCAATAGTTATCGCTTTTGGAGTCCAGAACACGTCATTTCCCAAATTGAGATTCTGGTGAATAAATATGGGGTCCGGAATATCAAGTTTGCGGATGAAATGTTCGTGCTTAATCCCAAGCACGTTTTGGGTATCTGTGACTTGATTATTGAGCGGGGTTACGACCTTAATATCTGGGCTTACGCGCGGGTAGATACCGTCAGGGATGAGATGCTGGACAAGCTGAAACGGGCTGGTTTTAATTGGCTGGCTTTTGGGATTGAAGCTGCGAGCGATCGCGTGCGGGACGACGTACAGAAAGGTGTTGGTCAAGAGGATATTTACAAAACCATTAAAAAAGTTAGGGAGGCTGGCATAAATGTAATTGGTAATTACATTTTTGGCTTGCCAGAAGATGACTTGGAGACGATGCAGGAGACGCTAGATTTAGCTCTCGATCTCAATTGCGAGTTTGCTAATTTTTACTCGACGATGGCTTATCCGGGTTCCCAATTGTACAATATGGCTCTTAAGGAAGGGTGGCAGTTGCCGGAAAGTTGGAGTGGCTATTCTCAGCATTCTGTAGATACCTTACCGCTACCTACTAAGTATTTGCCTGCATCTGAAGTTTTGCGCTTCCGAGATAATGCCTTCCAGATATATTTTAGTAGTCCGAAGTATCTGGAGATGATTACTCAGAAGTTTGGGCCAGAAACGGCTGCACATATTCGGGAGATGGCTTCTCACAAACTAGAACGGAAACTATTAGTGACTGTTTAGATATAGCCTTTCTCAAAAAGGTGAGGTACGAATTTTGCCCTGGAAAGCTTGACAATACAGGGTTTCTGTATACCTCATTTATCTGAGAACCGCTATAGTTTGCTCAATTACCTCATCTTCTTTGGGGAGATGAGGTAATTGACCCTAAAACTTGTAGTCTGTGCAGCCGGAGTTGGATCGGGTAGTGATAGGTTTAAACCTGTCAATATTTTTAAATAATTATCGTTATGGTATCTTCTGATTTTTCTAGTACCGAGCAATATGATTTCGCCGTGATTGGTGGCGGAATTGTCGGATTATCGACAGCAATGGCTTTAGGTCATCGCAATCCCGATGCCCGAATTTTAGTGATAGAAAAAGAGTCAACTTGGGCGGCACACCAAACTGGAAATAATAGTGGGGTGATTCACTCCGGCATTTACTACAAACCGGGTAGTTTAAAAGCGAAATTGTGCCGGGAGGGAAATCATTTACTGAGTGAATTCTGTCAAAAGCATGGGATTGATTATGAAATCTGCGGAAAGGTGATTGTAGCAACAAGTTCGGAAGAATTGCCTCTTTTAGAGAACCTTTACGAACGGGGTTTAGCTAATGGGTTGAATATTCAGAAAGTTACTACTGAAGAAGTTAAGGAAATTGAACCTCATATCAGTTGTTTAGGAGGTATCCGAGTTGCAAGTACAGGAATTGTGAATTATAGGCAAGTTTGCCAAAAGTATGCAGAACTGGTTGCGAGTAGGGGTGGTGAACTTCGGCTATCTACTAAAGTAATCGCAATCGTGCCTACTTCGCAGGGTTATGTACTCGAAACGAGTCAAGGTTCCTTCCCAGCTAAGTTTATAGTTAATTGTGCCGGACTGTTTAGCGATCGCGTGGCCAAACTCGGTCGAGTTGACCCGCAAGTTCAGATCGTACCTTTCCGGGGAGAGTATTATGAATTGAGACCAGAAAAGCGTTACCTGGTCAAGCACTTGATTTATCCAGTCCCCAATCCCAATTTTCCTTTTTTGGGAGTTCACTTTACGCGCATGATTGACGGTAGCATCCATGCAGGCCCTAACGCTGTCCTCAGCCTTAAGCGAGAAGGCTACCAGAAAACGGACATCAATCTGCGCGACTTAGCTGAAGTTTTCACCTACCCTGGTTTCTGGAAATTAGCCGCTAAATATGCGGGAGTTGGTCTGGAAGAAATGGTTCGCTCTTTCAGTAAAGCTGCTTTTGTGAGGAGTCTACAAAAGTTGATTCCTGAAGTGCAAGCTGATGATTTGGTTCCCACCCATGCAGGCGTTAGAGCCCAAGCCTTGACAAAAGATGGTGGATTAGTGGATGATTTTTTGTTAGTCAGAGGTGAGAAAGCAATTCATGTTTGTAATGCTCCTTCGCCTGCGGCTACAGCTTCTTTAGCGATCGGGGAGGCGATTGTTGTTTTTGGATGGAGTTGAGACAGCAGGCACTTAATCGTGATTGTAAAAATTAAACAATTTTAACTCTGACCGTGTATTTGGCTAACTAACTGTTTTAGGTGTATATAAAGAGGAGCAACTCAAGTGATCTTATTTCTCAATGTTTTTATTACAGATAATCGAGTCAAATACCATCGAGGTCATTATGGTGATTCCTATGACAGACTCACTGTGTTTAAATACACTTTAGCAAGTTACTCAGTTATAGAATGGAGTCATGTAATTATTTACTATGGTTTGGATGTTAGCTATCAAAGCCGTCGTGAAGAAATAAAATCATGGATTAACTCTTTATTTAAAAATCCTACAGTTTATGAATTCCCCCTAACTCATCAGTCTGAATGGCGAGAAGCTATGGAAGAAGTCTTTAGTTTTGAAGATGATGATTTAGTTTTATTTTGTTGTAAGGACAATCACGTTTTTATTGACTATGATACTGATTTAATTTATAAGTTGGGAGTTAAACTTACATCTTTGTCCCAAGACCATCCTTATGTGGGTTGTGCACTTTCTCATTGGCCAGAGTTTTTAGCTTATAGTGCTAAACCGAGTTATAATATTTTCCCCCCCGATCCTCATAACGGAATAATCATAGAAGATACCGAACAATACTGTGTAATTAAAGAGTGGAGCGTTAATGATAGCATATATATTGTTAATAAGAACTGGCTGAAATATCTATGGTGTGAAGTAGATTATGGAGATACTCATCTTGTCCAACCTGATTGGGTGCCAGGGGTGAGGAGAGTACCTACTACTACTATCGTGCCATATCGGGAATTATTCAGACATTTTGATGCTTATACTCATGTAAATATTGGTTTAAATTTATGTCCGCCATTATACGTTCCTGAGGGTTTCTTTGAAAATGACATTAAAATATTGTATTGTGCCGACGAAAGAAAGCCAGGTTATGTTCATTTTAATCCTAAAATAAAAGATTACTATGCACATGATGCTGTATATGGTGTAGATTCTAGATATTGTCTAGAAGATTTACCTCTTTTTTGGAAAAATAGAATCTCTTCAATTGAAGTTGTCCACGAAATAGATCGAGAGCTTTTACTAAGATATCGAGATAATGCTGTCTTGGAGTTGGCATCATCAAGGCTAATCAATTATGAAGGGGTTAAGTTCTCAGACTTAGCTAAACGTATTAAGTTTGCTCTTCGCAGTGATTACTATTTATTAGAAAAGCCCTCTCTAAATTCTTGCTATGGTGCCCGAGTAAATATATTATTAAATATCCTAGGAGAAACCACTAAAGAGAAACCGGAGTTCGGCACTGTTTACCAAAGTGAAAGAATTTTCCGAATCGCTCAATACTGTACTCAGGAATGGAGTGGTGATTTGATTCAGCTTGGTTTTCCGAGAACAGAGGCTACAAAAAAACTAGCCCAAGTTGCCCAAAAATATAATCGGCGATTATTTATTGTGGGTTTAGCAGAAAAAGCTGAGACCAAAAATATTTCCCCTAATTTAGAAGAAACCTTATTAGCTGATATTGAACCCTACGCCGATGTGGTGTCAATTATATGCTTAGGCGCATTAACTGAAGAGGTTATCCACTTAATAAAAAATTTGGAATTTTGCTTCGCTTTTCTTGACAGCTTGGATAGCTATGACACCTGCTTAACAGCTATAAAAACAGTTGCATATTGCTCTGGAGTTGTAGCTATTGATAATGTTTTAAACAACAAAGAAATTAGTCGTGCATTTCTCCTTGGATCTGAGATAGTTACTCATCGGAGTAAACTTTATCTACCTCTTTGTCGAGAAGCTTATCTCCTGTGGCCTTCGGCTTGACTTATAATGGAGTTATATATAATTTTAATAGCTTCATTGTAAATCACTTGCCAGTCGCAATCATAGTTGCGAGTCATGTGATTGGACTTATCCTGATCGACAATGTATTTGCTGTCAATCACTACAGGTGGTATACAGTTTTCTCTTGCTTCTACATATAGAGGTTCCACCACATACCCAGGAAAACCTGTATTGGCATGAATTATACCTGGCTTGTTGGAAATCATGGATAGATAACAAGTTTCGCTACCTAATGTAGCAATATATAAGTCTATGGCGTTACATAACAAAATATTTTCATAATTGGGACGACCGAAAGCATTGTAAGTTTGAATGTAGGTAGGAAGAATATCTAAAACCTCCTCAACAAAAGTTTTAATAGGTGCTTTTAAATGAGAAATTTCCTCGGGGGTCGCTTCTTCACTTTCTTTGGGAGACCAGCCTCCAAAGACAACTGCTAAATTGGGAAATTCAGAGTACAAACTCTTAATAAGATTTGCTGTTCCCTCTACTTGGGATACCCATATTCTACTACGATAGCGACAGCCAACCCATATAATCGGGAAATGTTGTCTTACTCTTTCGAGCTCTTGCAAGAAAGCTGAAGAACATCTTTTCAAAGAAGCCTGAATAAGTCGGTTTGCTAACTTTTCTGTGACCACTAAATCAGTCGGTCTGATGCAAAAATAATTATTTGACATGATAGTTTTGAAAATATCGATGCCAGTTTTAGCAGGATGAATAAATTTTTCTAGAGGGATTTCCGGGAAAATATTAGCAATACTGAAATACTCATAAAGTCCTACTGAAAACTTATCTATTTTTTCCAGTATTCCGTTTTCATATAGGTTTTGAAGGCCAGACATATCATTCCAAAAAAAATGTCCAATATTAGCGATAAATCCAGACAAAGCTACAGTTTCTTTTTTTTGTTGGCTATTAATATAAGATTTAAACAACACCCAATAACTAGCAACACAGCTTTTCAAGGTGTTTATAGTGTTTTGACTCGTTTGTAAAGCCCACCAATCCTTTCCCCGGATCAAGATTATCTCCAAATGGGGAAAATAAATAGAACGCTTGCTGCCCCCCCATCCGCCAACGATTAAATAGAAAACATTGACTCCTATAAAACGATAAACAATATTAGTATCGCCAAAATTAAATGATTGATTCGATCTAACAATTCTTCCGCTAATAGGGCAAATTGAATAAATATAACCGGTTTCTACCATGCTCTGTTGAAAATCAAGACCTTGTGTAACATCGGGATGTCCTAATCCTTCCCAAAGTTTTTTTTCAACTTTTCTGGCGAGATGGCCCCTCTGATTTTGATGAAAATTGTTAATGTATATTTCTTCCAAATTTATATCATCCCGGCTCATTAATTCTAGGTTGGAGATGGAAAACCCAGATTTTTCAAGAAATATCTTAGCGGAGTCGGCTAAAAAGTCGATCGCGAACACAGTACATTGGCTGGTTTCTCTAAAGTGGGTTTCTGCTGTCGCTAGTTGAATTTCCGTTTGACAATAAACACTGGTCTCATCCAGTGGGCCTAATTGATTCAATCCCTTCCATATATACTCGCAAACTTCACCAGCACTAGGGTGTCTTTGCGGAGTCTGTTGGAAACAAACTAAAGCTTCATTTATCAAACCTTGTTTAGCCAAATTTATACTTAACTGATGGTAAACACCCGCATGGCTGGAATCGCTGTTAGATACTTGATGGTAGCAAGCCATCACCTCATTAAGGAAACCTTCCTGAATTAAGAGCTTGGCTAAATTAAAGCAACTATCTCGTTCTTCGGGTTGAATATCTAAGGCTTTTTGGTAGCATTTTAATGATTCCTCTAGGCGGTATTTTTGACATAAAAGCATCCCCAAATTCAAGTAGTCCGCTACACTTGGCTGCTGAAGAACTACCTGCTGATAAGCGGCGATCGCTTCGTCAATCTTCCCTTCTCCTTCTAACAGTTCTGCGGTGCGGCGGTAACAACGACTTGCTTCTTCTCGATCGCCAAGTTTTGCCTGTGATTCTCCTAACAAGTAGTAAGTCTGTGGCAAATCTTGGGAAAATTCAACTGCCTGCTGGTAAACAACAATCGCCTCTTCCCATTTTTCCTCACGAGCGAGAAGAGAACCCAACTGGTGATAAACTTTCCCAGAGCTTGGGTTCCGATCGACAGCACAGCGGTAAGCTGCGATCGCTTCCTCGATCTGTTCCTGTCTTACAAAAGCTTGGGCCAACTGCAACCAGGCTTCTAAGTTATCTGGTTGGATCTGCAAAAGATTGTGATAGCCTTCCACGTTGTCTGGATTGAGTTCTATCATGTGGCGGTAGGAGACTATCGCTTCTGCTACATCCCCCTGATTTGCCAGAACTTTCCCCAACTGCTGGTGCAATAAAAAAGATTTTGGGTTGAGTTCGAGCGCGCGACGGTAAGCTGCGATCGCTTCCTCCATCTGTTCCTGTCTTACAAAAGCTTGGGCCAACTGCAACCAGGCTCCTAAGTTATCTGGTTGGATCTGCAAAAGATGGTGATAGCCTTCCACGTTGTCTGGATTGAGTTCTATCATGTGGCGGTAGGAGGCGAGCGCTTCTGCTAAATCCAACTGAGTTCGCTCTTCCAGTGCATTTGCCAAGGCATGATGAATCCAATCAGCATCAGGGTTCAGTTCACTTGCACGGCGGTAAGCGGCGATCGCTTCATCAAATTGACCCAGTTTTGCTAAAGTATTACCTAGGCCCACAAAAGTCCCAAAATGTGCGGGATTGAGTTCAATCGCTTTGCGGAAGGCTACAGCCGATTCTTCCCATTTTTGCTGTTGAGCGAGGGAATCTCCTAAATGGTGGTAAGACCAAGAAAAATCCGGCTTGAGTTCTATAGCGCAGCGAAAAGCTGTGACTGCTTCCTCCCATCGTCCCAGTTTGGCTAGAGCTTCCCCTAACTGCTGGTGAAACCATGAGTTGGCGGGATTTAACTCAATGGCACGGCAATAAGCTGCGATCGCATCTTCTAGTTCTCCCTCTTGGAGAAGTTGATTGCCCTTGTCGAATTCGGTCACAGCGTTTTGCTCGTTCATTTTGCTAAATTACTTTTTCGTTATATAATATAATGCCATACTTAATCGGGTAATTACTCCAGCACCAACCTGCTTATAATATAATTTTGCTAACACCTTGTCAAGTGGCTTGACGTCTGGTATAGTCGTGACACTAACGGTTTTATACCATTGCCACCGACGCAAAAGCGCGATCATGACTAGGGTACACTATAGTGTATCCCATTTTGTAGCCCAGGCGTTTGCTTGTTCTGGGCTACATTGGTGGGAACATAGCGCGATCAATGGGAGTCTTTATCGACCGACGGAGATTGCTGTGGGTCGGGGAAATGCGGGTAAGGCGATGATAAAGTTGGCGCGACAGCGACGGCGTTTTGAGAAATGGCAATTAGCGGGAGGTATAAATTTGCTAGAAAATGAACTGACGAAGTATGGTCAGTGGATGTATGAATTTGATTTGGGTAATGGGATAAAAACCCCTGTCTATACAGATGTTATAAACCAAGTCCATAAAGTTAGACATTCAATGATATTTTCATTTTTAGACAGTGTTTCCTTTGATTACAAATCTGCTTCTGTTTTAGATATTGCCTGCAATGAAGGATATTTTGCCTTTGAAGCATTAAAACACGGCTGTAAGTTTGCTTTAGGCTTAGATGTTAGAAAAGAAAATATAGAAAAGGCTTTGTTTATCCAGCGTGCTTTACAGTACCAAAATTGCGAGTTTAGAGAAGCTGATATCTTTGAATTTGAGACTCGTGATACTTATGAATTAGTTTTTTTATTGGGAATTATTTATCATGTTGAAAATCCAATTGGGTTGCTCAGAAAATCAGCAGACCTGACTTCAAAGTTTTTGATTGTGGAAACACAATTATGTCAAAGTCAACAAAAAGCAATATCTTTTGGATGGGGAGTTCCCGGAAAATACTTAGAAGGAGAAGAATACTTTGTGGTTTACGATGAACAGCAAGAAACAAATCCATTAGCTTCTACTGGCAATGTTTTTAGCTTAATACCTAACCTATCTGCTGTTATTAAAATCCTTAGAAAACTTGGATTTAAAAGTGTTATTCAACTTTACCCCAACAATCAAGTTCAAGAATTTCAATATAACAAAGTAGATAGAGCTATTTTGGTAGGTATTAAATAAAAATACCTGGACATACTCGTACATTCAAGAATATTAAGTTTTAAGAACCCAGATGACCTTACTACAGCCAGTAAAGATATGCAGTTGTTGTGGCTCTGGGGAAATGACACATTCCTCTGTTTTATGGGATTCACTGATTAATGAGTGGGGTCTCTCAAGCTACGAAGTTGAATATATCAATCGCCAGCAAGGTCTACACTGTATTAAGTGTCATGCTAACTTACGGTCTATGGCTCTGGCTAAAGCAATTATGAAGTGCTTTAATTATGGTGGTTTATTTAAATACTTTGTTAAGCTTCCTAGGATTCAGCAGTTGAAAATACTTGAGATTAATGAAGCAGGTAGTTTAACGCAATACTTATCTCTGAACCCTAATCATACTTTGGCATCCTATCCGCAAGTTGACTTAATGTGCTTATCTTTCCCCGATATGTCCTATGATCTAGTGGTACATTCAGATACATTAGAACACGTGCGCCATCCGATTCAAGCCTTGTCGGAGTGCCTGCGAGTATTGAAGCCCGGTGGTTTTTGCTGTTTTACCATACCTATAGTAGTAGGCAGACTAACCAGAACAAGGGAAGGCTTACTCCCTAGCTATCATGGTGAGAGTGGGTCAAACAAATCCGATCTTTTAGTTTATACTGAATATGGAGCAGATGCTTGGAAACAGCTTGTGCAAGCAGGATTCGACGAATGCAGAATTTATTCCTTAGAATATCCCGCCGCTCAAGCACTGGTTGGCGTAAAATCAATGAATTAGCTAGAACTAAAAGTTTAAAGAGGTATATCCGATGATGGAAATGGGATTTACAGGAGAAAGATACGTTCCTACAGTACAGGGTCGTATCCGGTATGAGCATTTACATCGCTATGCTTTAGCACTAGAGTTTGTTCAAGGCAAATCAGTTCTTGATATAGCATCGGGAGAGGGATATGGAAGTGCTTATTTATCTCAAGTTGCCAACTCGGTTATCGGTGTAGATATTGACAGAGAATGTGTCAACTTCTCTCGTAATAAATACGGAGATATTGCCAATTTAGAGTTTGTTGTCGGCTCTTGCGATGCTATTCCTCTTTCTAGTGAATCTCTTGATATAGTAACATCTTTTGAAACCCTTGAGCATCACGACAAGCATGATGAAATGATGCGAGAAATTAAACGAGTCTTGAAGCCGGGAGGGGTTTTAGTGATTTCCGCCCCTAATCGTTTGACTTATTCCGAAAATCCCCAATCAGCCTCCGCTAATCCTAATAATCAATTTCATGTAAAAGAACCCTACGAATATCAATTCGTAAGTTTACTAAGTCGTTATTTCAAAAACGTTAAGCTATATGGGCAGAGGCTAGCAATAGGCTCTTTTGTCTTTCCATTGTCACCCAATAATCTTCCCTCAACTATTAGCTCTTACACAAGCAAAAAAGATGAACTCACAAGAGAATTTTGTTCTTTACAGGAACCCATCTATTTTGTGGCCGTATGTTCGGATGAAATAAATAATACACAAAAACAGTTAGATTCAATTTTTATTGACGATCGGGATGATGTTTTAATAGAACTTGAAAAGGAGACGCAAGCTCAATTAAATCAATGGAATTCTAATTTAGAGTTGAAGGATATCAGATGCTCAGAATTACAATCTGAGGTTTATCAACTTCAGGCTTTCTTATCAAATTTTCAGTCTCAACTGCATCAGACTGAGGTAAGTTTAATGCAATGCCAGTCTCAACTGCACGAGACTGAGGCAGTGTTAGAACAATCTCAATCCCAACTGCACCAGACTGAGGCAGTGTTAGAACAATCTCAATCCCAACTGCACCAGACTGAGGCAGTGTTGGAACAATCTCAGTCTCAACTGCACCAGACTGAGGCAGAATTGGAACAATCTCAGTCACAACTGCATGAGACTCAGGGAGTGTTGGAACAATCTCAGTCTCAACTGCACCAGACTGAAGCAGTGTTGGAACAATCTCAGTCACAACTGCATGAGACTCAGGGAGTGTTGGAACAATCTCAGTCACAACTGCATGAGACTCAGGGAGTGTTGGAACAATCTCAATCCCAACTGCACGATACTGAGGCAGAATTGGAACAATCTCAGTCACAACTGCATGAGACTCAGGGAGTGTTGGAACAATCTCAGTCACAACTGCATGAGACTGAGGCAGTGTTGGAACAATCTCAGTCACAACTGCATGAGACTCACGGGCTATGGGAACAATCTCAGTCACAACTCCATGAGACTGAGGCAGTGTTGGAACAATCTCAGTCACAACTGCACCAGACTCAGACAGAATTGGAACAATCTCATTCTCAACTAGCTCAAGCTGAAGCTCAACGAGTACAGACTCAGACAGAATTGGAACAATCTCAGTCACAACTGCACCAGACTCAGGCGGAACTAGAACAATTTCACTCTCAACTGGCTCAAGCTAAAGCCGAACTAGCACAGACTTGCTCTCAACTCCATCAGACTCAGGCAGTATTGGAACAATCTCATTCTCAACTGCATCAGACTCAGGCAGTATTGGAACAATCTTACTCTCAACTGCGTCAAGCTCAGTCAGTATTAGATCGGGAAGGATTTCAGCAAGCTCTAGCGAGTCAGACCGAACCACAGACCCATGTCCAGTATAGACTCCTGTTGTGGGATGCCTGGTATGCTTACGGCAAAGGTGATATGACTGCTATGGCTCAGTGCTTGCAGCAATCTTTGAAATGTACGCCTTTATCGCGCACCGAAACAGTGGTAAACTGGCTAGAAACTTTTACGAAGTTATCGTCAGAAAAAGGTTGTGAATTTAATACCTACTCCCTGACTAACTCAGCGGAGTGGATACGGCTTATACGGAGTATAACTGCTCTTAGATCTGTTGTTGCTAATTAATAAAACACCTGTCCAGCAGCCAGAAACCAGAACCCCATTTGCAATGTTATAATGAAGAATTTATCATTGGATTCTCAAATTGAAATCATCTCAGTCCACGTACACAAAACAGCGGGAGGAACGTTTGGGAGAGCTTTAAAACAGGTTTACGGCGAGCTGCAAGTTTTTTCTGACTATCAAGGGGAAAATTTAGAAAGTAGTCTGGCGAAATTGTTTGTTCAACCGCAAGTTAAGGTGATTCATGGTCATTTTGCTGCAAGAAAATACAAGGGATACTTCTCGTCAGCAAAAAGAATAATTTGGCTGAGAAATCCAATTATTCAATTCATTTCAGGTTATTTTTTTTGGAAGTCTCAGCCCGAAAAAAATGTTTTTTTTAGTGAAGAACATAAGTATATGGTTGAAAAAACATCGGTCTGTTGGAATTTGCAGAAATGAGGGCTAGAAACTTCGTCAGTCCTTTAGCTGATTTCTATTGCCGTGATGTGGATTTAACTGATTTCTACTTTGTTGGTGTTCAAGAATTTTTTCAAGATGATTTAGCCGAACTGAACCAGATGCTAGGTTGGGCGGATTTTAAAATGGAGGTTTTTAATAAAAACAAGTATCCTAACTATCTAGAGCATTTAAAAGAAGCATTGGAGGACAAAAAGCTGCTGAATAAGCTAATAGCTATGAACCGATCCGATCTAGAACTTTATCAAACAGCCTTGTATCTGAGAGCTAAGCGTAAAAATCTATCTAATTCCTGGGAACAGTACGAGCTAGATTTGAAGTTATCGCAGCAGAAGCTGCAACAGATTCAGGTGGGGCTTGAGCGAAAGCAGTCTGTGATCTCTAAAAAAGTCGCACTTTTCAATTAAAATCAAGGATTAATTCCTAGCTCCTAACGAAGTTACAAGCGAGAAATAAAATGACTGAATCAGCTTCAATTGAAATTCTGGATGTTGTCCTGTTATCCGTAGAAGATTCCGAATTGCTGTGGGGCTTTAATATAGACAGCCCACGGAAGCAGTTACAGAGTGAGACAGACAAGATTTTTGTTTATGGTTGGGTATTGGGTAAAAAGTGCCCAGTAGTTGCCGTTAAAGTAATCAGCAGTGGCACACTCATCCAAAAACTGGCTGCTAATAATCCTCGCCCGGATGTAGCTAAAATTTATTCCAATGTAGCCCGTTCAGAAAGCTGTGGCTTTTCGACAGAAGTAGGAGTGAGCGAACTGCCAGAGGAAGCTGAGTTACTTATTGAAGCTGTCTTCTCAGATGGAAACAGTGTGCCGATAGCAGGGGTGAGATTTCGGCAGAATCTGCCACGTTTAAAGCAGATTCAGGCAGAGATAAAGCTTTCTCAGGCTCGATTGCAGCAGATTCAGGCAGATTTGGAGCAATACCAGTCTTTGCGACATCAAGTTCAAGAGCAATCTCAACGCTTCGAGTCTCAAGATTACCAGACAGGGCAGCAGTTACAGGTGGTATCGACGACGAATTTATCCGAAGCGTCTATCAGACATCCGCTGGTAACAATCGCTCCTTCAAAACCGGAGGTTGTTGCATCGGGAAGCACTAACGCTGCGATCTTAACTTATACGTCTGGCATGAGCGATAGCGAATGGTTGGAGGTACTGCTTAAAAGCCTCGATCACGGTATCGTAGACGGCATTGAAATGCCGGGATTTCCGCCCGAAGAACTTCAGCGTCAGTTTGTTGGAATGTCGGGGTCACAGGCTCTTAATGAAGCGTTTAATTTCTATTCTGAAATCAAACGGTATGCAGGGAAATTGGGGCGGAAATTAGGGCGGGATAGTCGAGTTCTAGATTTTGGCTGTGGATGGGGGCGGATAATTCGTTTTTTCCTAAAAGATGTCACCGCAGACAATCTCTATGGCATTGATGTCGATTCAGAGATGACTGACCTCTGTCTCAAAACAGTCGGACACGGACACTACAGCGCCATCAAACCGCTGCCTCCTTTGGAATTTTCTGAGGGCAGTTTCGACATTGTTTACGCCTACTCCGTCTTCTCTCACTTGGCGGAATCGGTTCACATTCAGTGGATTGAAGAGTTCTCAAGGATACTAAAACCAGGAGGTATCCTCGTCGCCACTACTCAGGCGCGCAGTTTTATAGAACTTTGTCGCACGCTCCGAAACCAGAGCAATAGTTCTAATAATTGGCATCATGCCTTAGCTCACTCATTTGTGGACACTGAGGCTGCTTTTGCCGACTACGACAGCGGTAAGTTTTTATATAGTCCCACAGGGGGCGGAGGCCCTCGCGACGCATCTTTCTACGGAGAAGCTGTAATTCCCCAGAAGTATATTGAGCGAGAGTGGACTAAATATCTTGATTTCTGCGATTTCACCTACGATCCAACGGTCATCCCGCAATCACTGATAGTTATGCAAAAACATCTGGGCGATCGCTGATACTAATATGCTCACAGTGTCGGACACTGTGGGCATATTAGCCAACTACTCACCCAGAGGTGTTTAATTTATCGTAGCCATACCAATGAATGAATAATTCAAATAAGTCAGGCCAATTGAATGGAGAAGGAGCCAAGCGATTTGGCGGCAAACTATTGCGTATCTGCGCGATAAAAGCCGTAAGAATTTTGTGGGTTTCTTGAGAGCCAATCGATCCTAAAGATTCAAAAGAGTTTTTCCCGTGAAAGCGATAGTAATACAGGTCTTGCTCTAAAAACAGCGGTTCCGTATGTACGATCGACCGAAGGAGAAAGTCCCAATCGTGACAGTACAGATAATTACTAAAGTGACCGACGCGGTTAAAAAGCTCTTTAGTGAAAACAAAATTTCCTGTTGATATACTTACATTGTATGTGAAACACGCAAATCCCACTGAGGGAAACTGCCTGATTGTTTCTTGAGCGGCGAAATAACTGCGAGCTTGAGGATGAGATTCGGTGACAATCCTGTCATCGGCATCAATATACTGCACCCGACTAAATGCAAATTCGCACCCTTTAGCCTGCATTTCCTTAACAATCAATTGGATGCGCTGCGGATGATATGTATCATCCGAATTTAATATTGCAATAATATTTCCCTTTGCTTGCGTTATGCCGTAATTAATAGCAGCATGAGCACCCTGATTCTGGGTGAATGGATAAAATTGTGTGCGGTTGGGAAACCTAGACTCCCAACTAACACTTTGAATTAAACGTGCTATTTCATCTGATGAACCGTCGGGAGAACAGTCATCAATAATTACCACCTCTAAATTTTCATAGGTTTGAGCAGCAACTGAATCCAGACACCTCTTGATAAAATCTTTGTGTTTGTAACAGGGAATAACGATCGAGACTAGAGGCAATCCAGAAATATTAAGGTGATTGTTTTGCACCAGTGAGTACCAGCAATAGTTTTACAGTTTGCCAAAATTTAGCCATGTCCAGCTTGTCTGGATCTACAGCCACGTCCATATTTCTGCTTTGGGATCGAAAAGTTCGTGTACTGTTGTCTGTTTAAGAAGGTTGTACATGGCTTCGAGCGATCGGTCTTTGGCTGCGATTCTCTTCTCCAACTCTTCCAGCGATGGATGTAGATATTCTGGGGGAAGACAACGCAACAATTTGATAGTTGTTTGCCAACTGTGCGTACCAGCAAGAGCGTTGCGAGTTGCTAAAAGATAGCTGTGTCCGTATTTCTGATCGGGTTCTAGATGAGCGCCCTCGGCCCATTCATTCCAAGCATTAATAAAGACCAGTCGTTCATCGCCTGAATACCTTTGTTTGGTTTTCTCGATCGAACCGCGCAGCCAAAACTCGTAAGCGTCGGGGCTAGAATTAATATAAGCATGAGCTGAACTTCCTCTGCGAGCAGTATTGTCCCATGCAGTCATTGCTCCGGGAAACATTTTAAAATCTGGAAGCTTTGACGACACCATATTGATAGCAGCGTCTTGATAGTCATACATTTTTCCGGTAAAATCACCTCGCATTCCAACAAGTTCTGAGGGGGGAATTTCCCGAGCCGGGACTCCGTGCGGTGGAAACTGCAACGAAGAATCAAAGCCGACACTAACTGGGTCTACATAACCAGAAAAACAAGTAATTGCGAGGCAAAGGTGAACTTCTCCGACACCATTTCTTCTGAAAACCTCTCTCCACTGCTCTGTTAGGCGGATAGGATCTGGCAAAATATCACTGCGATAGACAATGAGTAAGGGTTCGCCATTGATGCGAATATATCGCTCATCAAGCAAAATGTGAATTAAACTTTCGGCAAAAGCTTTATTTTGGTCTGGAGCATGGTCTTGCGCGATCAAAATATCGTGTTCGGCTCCATCCCAGCGTCTTGTCCAGTTTTCATTCGCCCAACAAACGCAGAATGGAAAATCCGGTTTCTTTGTTTCCAAGATTCCATCTAGAGGGCGGTGAAGCAGGCGCTTGCCGGCGAACCAATAATAATAATAGCAAAAGCCAAAAATCCCATACTCTTTTGCTAGTGCTGCCTGTGCTTCTCTGGCTTCCGACAGGCGTAAATCATAGAATCCTAGATCTGCTGGAAGATGAGGTTGATAATGCCCTTGATATAAAGGTTGAGCTTTTGTAACTTTAGTCCACTCTGTAAAACCTTTACCCCACCACAAATCATTTTCTGGGATCGGATGGAACTGAGGCAGATAAAAAGCAATAAGACGCACGTCCTTCTCAACATGTCTATCTTCTACGCGCTCACTAACGATCATACCGCCTGTACTCACTGGTTCATGGCTTTTAGGCGTACTCAATACCTCCACGGGCGACTGGTTTTTAATTGGCTCTTTTGTGGCCAATACCCGATCTAACTGCTGGCGGATTTCCGGAGATTCAGGCCGAATCTGCAACGCCATCTGATAAAAGACGATCGCCCCATCCGGCCAACTGTGCCGCACCAAAGCATTAGCCAACTCAACATAAAGGTCAGCATCATTCGGCGCAATCTCCAGCGCCTTGTGATACAACTGCACGTCATCAGGATTCCCCTGAATCGCCTTTCTGTACAAACCCATCGCATCCCGCAAATCCCACTGCGATCGCATCCTCAAAGCATCAGCCAACTTTTGCGAAAGCCACGGCAAATCCGCCTGAATTTCCGCAGCGCGGCGGTAAGCGGCGATCGACTCATCCCACCGTTCCAGGTTCTCAAAAGCCGTTCCCATGTTGTAATAAGTCCACGGAAAATCAGGATTCAACTCGGCCGCGCGTCGGTAAACATCGATCGCTTCCTCCCAGCTTTCCATTTCTAGCAGCACGTCGCCCAACTTGCTCTGCGACCAGAAGAAATTCGGATTAACTTCGTTAGCACGCCGGTACGCAACAACTGCCTCATCCCACCGTTCCAAATTCACCAGCGCTTCTGCTAAATTGTTGTGCGCCCAAAAATGGTCGGGATTGAGTTCGATCGACCTTTGGTAAGCCGAAATTGCCTCATCCCACCTTCCCAGTTTAATCAGCGCGTCTGCTAAATAGTTGTGCGACCAACTGAAATCTGGATTTAATTCTGTTGCTTTCCGGTAAGACTCTACAGCTTCTTCCCACCGTTCCAACTTCAGCAATACATCTGCTAAATTGTTGTGAGACCAGCTAAAATCAGGATTTAATTCGATCGCCTTGCGGTAAGCATTTACAGCTTCCTCCCACCGTTCCAACTTAACCAGCGACTCAGCTAAATTGTTGTGCGACCAAGAAAGATCGGGATTGTTTCTAATAGCATTGCTGTAAGCATCTACCGCCGCTTCCCACTGTTCTTGACCCTTAAGAATTTCGCCCAATTCGTGATAAGCTGCGCCAGCATTTGGGTTCAACTCAACCGCGCGCCGGTAACAGTCAATTCCCTTATCTACCTTACCTTGCTCGATCAAAGTTTTGGCTAAATTCTCGTGTTCCTCAGCGGTGCCAGACTTCGGGTCGATCGCAAATGCTCGATACCAAGCCTCAGCAGCAGCCTCCGGCTTGCCTAACTGCGTCAACAGTTTCGCAAAATTGCGGAAAGCACCTGCAAAATCCGGTTTCAGGGCGATCGCCTTTTCGTAAGCAGAAACCGCTTGCTGCCACTGTTCTTGCTGCGCGCAAATGCTGCCGTAGTTAGCGTAAGCTTCGGCAAAATTTGGGTTGATTTCTATTGCTTTGACATAGCAACTTTTAGCTTCATCAATTTTTCCGCCAGCTTGCAGCGCGTTGCCCAGCATTTTGTAAAGCGGCGCTTCCGGCTTAATTTGCAGCGCCTTCTTGCAAGCTGCGATCGCCTGTTCCAATTTGCCCTGAGCAAAATAGCCTTCTGCTAGTATTTTGTATGCTTCTGGATCTTCTATATTAATTGTAGAATTAACTGCCTGCTGAACTGGCGGATTAACTGCCTGCTGAACTGCCTGCTGCACTGGTGGCTTAACTGCGGTTGCTGCGGGCTGTTGCTTAACTGCACCGTTTGTTCCATTTGCACCCGCCAAAGTTTCCTTTCCCTCGCTGCCGTTTCTCGCATTAGCTGCGTTCAGTTCAATAGCTTTGCGATAATATGCTGTCGCTTCCTCTAACTTGCCTTGTTTTTTGAGCGCTTCGCCCAAATTTTGGTAAGCCGTCGCCACATTAGGATTTAATTTTATGGCGCGATCGTAACAGGCGATCGCTTCGGGGAATTTTTCCTGCCGAAAAAAAGCGTCGCCCATATTCAAGTGTTCCCCCGGCGCTACTTTTTCCGGTTCCAAACTAAATGCTTGATACCAGCACTGCTGGGCTTCTTCCGGTTTGCCAATTTGTCCGAATACTTTTGCTAAATTCCGGTACACTCCCGCGAAATTCGGCTTAATCGCGAGCGCCTTTTGATAAAATCCGATCGCCTCCTGCCATTTTTGCTGCTGCGCGCCCAGGCTGCCCAAATTCGCGTATACTTCCGCAAAATTCGGTTCTATTTCAATCGCTTTAGCGTACCAGTGCCGTGCCTCTTCCATCCTGCCTTGAGCTTGCAGCGCGTTGCCCAAAGTCTTGTAAGCCGGTGCAAAATTGGGGTGAATCTTCAAAGCTTGCTCGCAGGAGGCGATGGCTTCTTCTATTTTTCCTTGGGATAAGTATGTTTCTCCCTGTTGGTTAAATTGAACCGCTGTTGATTCTGTACTGACTGTTGATGGCATAGGGGCGGCGGCTCCACAAGTAGCAAGTAAATTATAGGATTCAAAATGTTTCACAATTATACAGCGGTTTGACGCCAACAATTGCCGTTTTACCAAAGCTGTCGAGAATGTGATGCAAAGCTTCAACAATAGCAGAATACGATCGCGAGCGCGCAACTCCGGCAAAAAAGCGATCGACCACCTCCGCCTCGGTTTTTTCCCGGCATTCTAGTGCTTGCACCGCAGATACAGGTTTTCACCCCCCATGAGGGATGCCTGATTCGGCGGATGTCAGGATTTTCGAGGTTTGGTTTGTACCTCTAGAAACTTGAGAAAGTCGATAGTGCAGCAGACGAAGTTCCAGCGGCAATAGTTCCTCACGCACCAAAATCGATCCCAGGCAGGATGCCTGCACCACAAGACTTATTGAAGAAATATATTAAAATAATTAACAGCAAATGTTTTGTCAACTTTCGCTTAAATTGCGGTAATTTTGATGTTGTTAGAGCCACCACCTCAACTTGTCGGTGAAAAGCGCCTCACCTTTCGCGATATCGATTGGCAAGCCTTCAAGCAAATTCAAAGTTTGCTGATGGAGCGCACCCGCGCCCGTTTTAGCTACGATAACGGAGTATTAGAAATCACCATGCCCCTCGAAGAACACGAACGCTCTGCTCGCTTGATTGAACTCTTTATTAGAGTCCTTGTGGTGGAGATGGGCATGAAAATCAAGACGATGGGATCGACTACGCTCGATCGCGAAGACCTCCTCAAGAGCGCCGAGCCTGACAATGGGTATTACATCCAGAATTATGCCTTAGTGGCGGATCGCCTGGTTAATTTGAATGTCGATCCCGCCCCGGATTTAGTCGTGGAAGTAGATATTACCCATACCGATATCAATAAAAATACACTCTATGCCAGTATAGGCGTGCCGGAATTTTGGCGGTTTAACGGGCGGGTATGGCGGATTCTGCAATTAGTCGATGGGGCTTATGTTGAGCGCGATCGATCTCCGACTTTTCCCATTATTGAAAAAACGGATTTATACCAGTTTCTAGAAGTGGCTTTCATCGATGAAGTTGCCGCACAGATTGATTTTAGTCAATGGGTGCGACAGCAGATTCAAGGCCCAGTAGAGTAAGTGCGATCGAACCCAAATTAGAATAGCCTTTTTAGCAAAAAACGATCGCCCTTTTGGGAGAAAGCGATCGCCCTTTTTTTTCAACAATTAATTAGTTAACAACTATTAGCAATTACTAATTAAGCTGCTGCGGCTGCGTCTTCTTCTGCGTCTTCTGCTTCAGAACCTGCTTGAATTCCCAGCACGCTAACAACCACCTGATCTGGTTCGCCGAGAGCTACCACTCCTGCAGGCAAAACTAATTCGTGAATGTGCAGCGCATCCCCAACCTTTAAATGAGAAATATCTACTTCAATTGCTTCAGGAATGCTGTCAGGTTTGCACTTAACTGCGAGTTGCGTCAGTACAGTATCCAAAATGCCGCCTTCTAACTTGACGCCGACGGGTTCGCCGACAAAATTCAGCGACACTTCAACTTCCAGACTGTCTTGAGTTGCCACGGAGAAAAAGCTCAGGTGGTAAGGATAGCCCTTCCAAGGATGAACTTGAACTTCCCGGAGCAAGGTTTTTCCGCTCCAAGAGAGGTCGGGAATGCTGAGGTCAATTAGGGTATTGTTGACTACGTGCTTTTTGAGCAGGTGTTCAACTGTTTTGGCTTTGATGGTAAGGGAAATGGATTCAGAGCCTTTGTGCCCGTAGAGGACGGCGGGAATCAATCCAGAGCGGCGCAGGGCGTTAGGTTTACTGCCTTCTGCCCGCTTTTGACATTCTACTGCGAGTTCCATTTTCTGACTTTCTGCTAATTGTTTTTACATTTTACCAGAATTGTGATATTGCGATCGAACATTAATCAGACTCAGGTCAACGGTCACACTTTAACTAGCTTGTATGGTGCGTCAGTATTGAGTTTATGACAAAAAATTTAGGTCTTATCAACTGACGCACCCTACGAATTGAACCAGTTGCGTAAGTTCCGATTAAATTCGCTGAAGGTATTGATAATTTTCGTTTTCCACACACTTGAGCAATTCCAGCATTTTTCTGAGACGGTACGTTCCTGATTGATACTCTTCTTTTGAAGGGGAATCACCCAGCTTAGTAAGAACTGCATCGCTTTCACTGATGATTGCTTCGCTGAAAATTTTCTTGAACTGCTGGCGAATATCTTGATTTAATTCAACTAGAGGCAGAATTACATTTTCTTCATCTAGGTAAATTTGGGTTTCGACTGATTCGCCACCTATTTTTGAAAATGCTGATTTTGCTAACCATTCGTAAGTAGCTGCTGTTATTCTTACACTATCGGACGGTTCTCCATTTGCTGAATAAAAACTGATGTCAAACATTGGGATTACTCCTGCTACTAAACATCTAGAAACTCGTCCAAAGGAATATTTTCGGCATAAGCTATACCTGCTTTTATAAATTTTGCCTTGCCCGGTTCAGAAATTCTATCGGCACTTACAACTGCAATGACAGTAGCAGTATCAATAATTTCATTAACTGCTTTTCCTGAAAGGTATGTGGTTTTGATTTCTATATGCGGTAAGTTTGTTTTTCTTTCCTCTAAGGTTGACTGTGAATCTTTGATATTTTCTCTCGTGTATTGATTATGAAGATCCCGAATTATTTCTTTTACTTGCGAGGCCTCATTGGGAGCGACAATCAAAATGTCTCCTTTCGGATCGTTGCCAGTAGTTCTCTGGGATGCAATGCCATCTTCAGCTAACTTTCCGATTACCCAGCCAACCAAATCTCGATGAAGGGTTAGTTGGTATATCAGACGATCTTCATCGGTCATTGGAGCCTCGTCACACATGAGATAGACCCTTTTTGTCTATTATAACTAAACCTGTTATGATTGTGCTGCTACTGGCGTACCGTCTGCAGAAAGCAAAGCGCGTTTCGGGCCGTGAATCGGGTCTTCTACAATAATAGTTTGGTCGCGGCTCGCACCGAGAGAAACGATCGCGATCGGCACTTCCATCAAATCTGCCAAAAACTTCAGATAATTCAAAGCTTGCGGCGGTAAATCTTCCAAATTCCGGCACTCTTCCGTAGACTGTTTCCAACCGGGAAGGGTTTCGTAAATAGGTTGGCACCGAGCAAATATCCGGGAACTTTTCGGGAAATCAACACATTTTTCGCCGTCAATTTCGTAAGCAACGCAAACTTTTATTTCTTCTAATTCATCCAAAACATCTAGTTTGGTAATTGCCAGACAGTCAAGGCCGTTGATGCGGACTGCGTAGCGGCCGATTACTGCGTCGAACCAACCGCAGCGGCGTTTGCGGCCGGTTGTCGTGCCGAATTCTGCACCTCGATCGCCCAAAATTGCGCCAATTCCATCTACCATTTCGGTAGGGAAGGGGCCTTCTCCGACGCGGGTTGTATAAGCTTTTGCTACGCCAATTACGCGATCGATCGCTGTTGGGCCGACTCCGGTTCCCACACAAGCACCGCCAGCGATGGGATTGCTCGAAGTAACGTAAGGATAAGTGCCGTGGTCTAAGTCTAATAAAGTGCCTTGCGCGCCTTCAAACAGAATATTTTTCCGCTTGTGAAGTCCCTCATAAATCTTCAGGGAACTATCTACTACGTGCGGGCGCAAACGTTCCGCATAAACTCGATATTCATCAATTACGTCTTGCGGATTTAAAGGCGGCAAATTGTAGAGTTTTTCGAGAAGGACATTTTTACAATTAATCGTCCATTCCAATTGTTCTTGCAACCCGTCCAAGTCCATTAAATCTAGCATCCGAATGCCAGTGCGTTCCGACTTGTCGGCGTAAGTAGGGCCAATGCCGCGTCCCGTCGTCCCGATTTTATAATTTCCCCGCTGCGTTTCCGATGCTACATCAATTAATCGATGATAGGGCATCGTGACGTGAGCCGTCTCCGAAATCATCAGCGAGGTTGTCGAAATATTCAGTGCCTCTAGCTGATCTAACTCTGCAATTAAAACTTTAGGGTCGATGACCGTGCCGCAGCCGATAATACACTCTTTATCAGGGTAGAGAATCCCAGACGGAATTAAGTGCAGCTTGAAAGTCTGACCGTTGACTACCACGGTGTGACCCGCGTTGACGCCCCCTTGGTAGCGGACAACGATATCTGCGGATTTGCTGAGCAAATCGGTAATTTTGCCTTTTCCTTCATCGCCCCACTGGGCGCCGATTACAACTACGTTAGCCAAGGGTTTCTCGCGTTCTGTTCAGGTTGACACAATCTCCGATTATGTATGAATGCGTCCGAAATGTCAATCAATTTTAGATTTTAGATTTTAGATTTGGGATTTTAGATACGGGCATGGGGCATGGGGCATGGGGCATGGGGCATGGGGCATGGGGCATGGGGCATGGGGCATCTCCCAAAAAGCCTATTTTGAACAGGCAAGATGCCTGTTCCACAAGAATTATGGGAGATGTCTATTGGGCATTAGGCATTGGAACTAACAAATAACCAATGACTAATGACTACTGACTACTGACTAATGACTACTGACTAATTAATTTTTGTTAAGATTGAGAAAATAGAGGCTTTGTTGCCATGAGTTTACACGCTGAGTTGCACCGCCATCTGGGTGGTTCCGTCGTTCCTAGGGTGCTGTGGCGGTATTTCGATCGCCACAATGCTGAGATGGTTAATCGATTTCCGAAATACTCGGAATTTGAGGAGTTTTACACTCGTCCGCGCAATACTCTCAATGAGTATTTGGAACTGCACACGCTGGTAGAAAGCGTTCAAACTGTTGAGACGTTGCCTTATTTCATCTATCGGTTGATGCGGGGCGCTTACGTGTTTGAAAATCTGGCTTATTTGGAGTTGCGCTATACGCCTTATTTGCGGACTCCAGAACATTTGAATCAGTCAGAACGCATTGATTTGATGGCAGAAATTGTACAAGTTGTGGGCAAGGCAAGTCAAATTAGCGATTGTCCGATTGTTACTAGCCAAATTTTGTGTATGCACTCGCGTTTACCCTATGAGGTGAATCGGGCGATCGTAGATTTGGCGGCGCAAATGGGGGAATATGTTTGTGCGATCGATATAGCTGGGGGCGATGATTGTATTGGCGATCGTTTGGAGGAGTTTGTCGGATTGTACCAGTACGCGAGGTCGATCGGCATCAAAACTACCGGCCACCTCTACGAAACTACCTCTGGCTGTTATCCCGAACTTTTGCCCTATCTGATGCGTATCGGCCACGGGATTCAAATTCCGTTAAAATATCCCGAACTGCTGCCAGAAGTCGCGCGCAGGGGTCAATGCTTGGAGGTTTGCCCGACTACCTATCTCAAAACGGGGACGTTGCAGGATATGCGCGAATTGAAGGTTGTGTTCGATCGATGTTTTGAAGCTGGTGTCGATATTGCCATTTGTACCGACAACGCGGGATTGCACAACGTGCGATTGCCTTTCGAGTACGAGAATTTGTTAACTTTGGATATCATTGATTTTCGGCAGTTGCAAGCGTGTCAAGAGGCCGCTTTCCGCCATGCTTTCGCGTGGCCCTACGAAGAAAGACCTGTGAAAATGCTGACCGGTTTGTTGCAGCATGAGTCTGTAGAGGCGATCGTTAATTAGCTAGTTTTTGTCATTAAACATCAAGTTTTAATGTTCCTTAAAAACCCGGTTTTTTATGTTAATTAATGAACCGGGTTTTTAATCTGATATCTCTGCCGCTAGGAAAGCCATCGCCAAGATTTAGGATTGTGGCGGTGATTTTATTTCATTTGTGAATGATATTTTTTTTACTAACCGCAGAGGACGCAGAGGGCGCAGAGGAGATAGAAAAGATAGAAAGAGGGATAGAGGTGTTTTGTAAAATTATAATAAGCGTCTGGCGATCGGCAATCGGTAGCAAGTTATAGTTTGGATGCAGAAGCATCAATATAAAAGGATAAAAAAACATGACAAATATGGACGCTTACTGGATGCCGTTCACCGCCAACCGACAGTTTAAAGCGAATCCGCGAATGTTGGTTTCTGCCAAAGATATGCACTTTACAAGCGATGATAACCGCTCAATTTTAGATGGTACTGCGGGGCTGTGGTGCGTCAATGCAGGGCACGCCCGCGAGACAATTGCCGAAGCAGTTAAACAGCAGGTTTTGCGTTTGGATTACTCTCCGGCTTTTCAGATGGGACATCCGGGTGCTTTTGAATTAGCGGAGCGTTTGGTAAAGATGATTCCGGGCAATTTCGATCGCGTTTTCTTTACTAATTCGGGTTCGGAATCAGTAGAAACTGCTTTGAAAATTGCGATTGCTTATCACCGGGTGAAAGGTGAAGGAACTCGTCAACGATTAATCGGTAGGGAACGTGGCTATCACGGCGTTGGTTTTGGGGGAATTTCTGTCGGGGGTATCGGTACAAACCGCAAGTTTTTTGGCAGTTTGCTCACGGGAGTCGATCATTTGCCTCACACTCACAATCTCGAACACAATGCTTTCAGCCGCAAACAACCGGAATGGGGAGCGCATTTGGCGGATGAATTGGAGCGGATTGTCGCTTTGCACGATGCGTCTAATATTGCAGCAGTAATTGTCGAACCGGTGGCTGGTTCGACTGGGGTTTTGATTCCGCCGAAAGGTTATTTGGAGCGACTGCGGGCGATTTGCGACAAATACGGAATCCTGCTAATTTTTGATGAGGTAATTACCGGATTCGGGCGGCTAGGCTCTAGTTTTGCTACGGAATATTTTGGGGTGGTTCCCGATATTGTGACGGCGGCGAAAGGGATAACTAACGGTACGGTGCCGATGGGGGCGGTGTTTGTGAAAGAAGGCATTTATGATGCTTTTATGAATGCTCCTGAAAATGCGATCGAGCTTTTTCACGGTTATACTTATTCTGGTCATCCTCTGGCTTGTGCGGCTGCTTTGGCGACGCTGGATATTTATGAGGAAGAAAGGTTATTTGAACGAGCAGATAAGATGGCTGGTTACTGGGAAGATGCGGTGCATTCTTTGAAGGGAGTGCGGCACGTAATTGATGTCCGCAATCTGGGACTGGTGGCGGGGATTGAGTTGGAATCTATTGCTGGGAAGCCTGGGAAACGGGCTTTTGATTGTTTCTTGCAGTGCTATGAAAAAGGGTTGCTAATTCGCACGACTGGTGATATTATTGCTTTGTCGCCGCCGCTGATTATTGAGAAAGAACATATCGATAAAATTGTGGAAATTTTGACAGGGGTTTTGCAGGAGATGGAGTGAGATTAAACGAACCGCGAAGACGCGTTAGCGAAGCGGCGCGTTAGCGAAGCGGCGCGAAGAAGGAAGAGAAAGAAGAAGATGTTTTCAGGTAAAAACTCTACTTAGAAATGACATCAAATTCGTTGTCATCGGAATTATTTATCTCTCTCTTTTCTTCCTCTGCGGTCTCTGCGGCCTCTGCGGTTTAATCATTCCGAAAAAACCGTAAACGATATGAGAAAGACCTCTCTATTTCCTTCCTTCGCGCTCTACCCTTCGGGAACGGCTTCGCCGAACGCATCTTCGCGGTTTATTCCAATATGTTATAATAATTGACAACTAACGACGAATGACGAATAACTATGGTGCAATTAACTGCAAAAATCTCTGCTAACGAGTTAGCAAATTTGGCTGTAGATTTGATTCGGAAAACAGGTTGCGAGTACGGTGATGTACGTTTTTGCAGTTACCGAAGGCAGAATCTTTACGCGCGCGATCGATCTTTAAGTCAACTGTCAGATAATGTAAGTTCCGGTTTTGGCGTGCGCGTGCTTCTAGACGGCGCTTGGGGGTTTGCCGCCAGTCACAGCAAAACGCCGGCAGAGGTTGCAAGAATAGTCGCTTTGGCTGTAGAAATCGCTAAAGGCAGCCGCTTGACTCAAAAGGAACCGGTGCGGTTAGTGCCTGTCGAAAAATATGTCGATACCTACATTACTCCCATCGCCATTGACCCTTTTTCTGTACCCGTTGCTGAGAAAGCCGAACTGCTGCTAACTATCAACGAGAAGCTACTAGCACACGGCGCACAAGGCATCAAAAAAGCTTCTTCTTTTTTGCAGTTTAGCCGCGAAGACAAGGTTTTTGCTTCTACAGAAGGCTCGCTAATCGAACAAACAATCTACCGCTGCTATCCGGGTTTTAGCTGTACGGCAATTGCGGGCGGCGATGCCCAAAGTCGCAGTTACGATCGCCCGCCGCTTAATATCGGTTACGAACATATTAATCCCGATGATTTGTTGAGTCAAGTCGAAAGAGTTGCCGCTGAAGCTATTGAGAAAGTCCGCGCTCCTAAAATCCCGGCTGGTATTTGCAAATCCCTGATTCTCAAGCCGACAAATTTGTTCTTAACTATTCACGAATCGGTCGGACATCCAACTGAATTAGACCGGGTTTACGGCTACGAATCTAATTTTGCTGGCACGAGCTTTGCTACTACTGATAAGTTAAATAAACTGCAATATGCTGCACCTTGGGTGAATTTTAAGTGCGATCGCACTCAATCAGGTGGTCGCGGTACAATGGGTTACGATGATGAGGGCGTAAAATCACAAGATTGGTACGTTGTCAAGGATGGAATTTTAGTTGATTATCTCACTGACAGAGAGACGGCTTATCGCCTCGGACGCGGTAGCAGCAACGGTTCTGCTTACGCTGACAGTTGGTCGAGCGTGCCGATGGTGAGAATTCCCAATTTGGGATTGGAGCCGGGCCCGGATGGCGGCAGCCATACTGCTACTTTGGCACAGATGATTGCGGATACGGAAGACGGGATTTTAATCGACGGTATGGGTAGTTATTCGATCGACCAGCAGCGGCGCAATTTTCAATTCGGTGGCGATGCTTTTTGGAAGGTGGAAAAAGGTAAAGTTGTCGGTATGTTGAAGGATGTAACTTATCAGGCGATGACTACTGATTTCTGGAATCAAATAGATGCGATCGGGCCGGCTTCGGAGCTGGTTCAGTGCGGTACTCATATATGCGGAAAGGGCGAGCCGATGCAGGTTGCTCAGATGACTCACGCTTGTGTGCCGGTGCGAGTGAGGGATATTCAAATTGGGTAATAGGGCATGGGGCATGGGGCATCGGTTCTTAGTTATTAGTTAATTGCTAACAATGCCCAATTCGCAATGCCCAATTCGCAATGCCCAATTCGCAATGTCCAATTCGCAATGCCTAATTACCAATCATGATTGTAACAACATCGCCCGCAATTTTAAGTGAAGACCAAGCCTTATCTGTAGTAGAAAAAGCAGTCAAACTATCCAAAGCAGAGGAAGTATTTGTCAGTCTCTCTACTGGCGAGGAATCTCTTTCCCGATTTTCGGAAAATCAAATCAGCCAAAATATCAGCAAAACTGTATTTAGCCTGAACATTACTAGCTATTTCGGTAACAAAAGCGCCTCTGCTGCTGTTACAGAATTTGATGAAGATGCGATCGCCTCTGCAGTCAAGCGATCGGAAGAATTGGCCCGAATTGCGCCGGCAGACCCCGAATGGATGCCGCTGCTGCCGCCTCAAACCTACGATTTGCGATCGCCCGCATTCGACGCAGCAACGGCAACTGTATCGCCTCTAGCGCGGGCCGAAATGGTGCAGCAAGCGTGCGCCAGATCCTCCCAGGGGGGCGCTCATGGTTCGGGTACTTTGAGCACTGAGGCGTCGCTGTACGCGATCGCCTCGTCAACCGGACTCCGCGCCTGCAACCAGTCTACAGATGCGGATTTCAGCTTTACTGCTCGCGTTGAAGACGGTTCTAGTTGGGCGAAGAGCACTGCTTGGAGTATCAACGAATTGCCGATCGCCCAATTAGCAGAACAAGTGCTCGATCGGGCGAAATCCTCCCGCAACCCGCGCCCCATCACCCCCGGCGTTTATCCGGTAATCTTTGACGGCGCTGCTTTTGCGGGCTTGCTACCGTGGGTAATTTGGGGGCTGGATGCGAGGGCGGCGGATGAGGGGCGATCGTTTATGTCGATCGCCGATGCAGAGGGAAAACCCGCTGGAAACCGCGCGGGGGAACAACTTTTCAGCCCGTTAGTGCAAGTGCAGCGCGATCCGGCTCATCCTTTGTTGCGATCGAATACTTTTTTCGGCGACGGATTGAGCAATAACTATTTGGAAATCATCAGAGATGGCGTGCCTCAAAGTTTGTCTTATTCCCGCTACTGGGCCGCACAAAAAGGCAAAGAGGCAAAAGGTGCTTTTTACCCGATCGTGATGACAGGTTCCGACCAAAGTTTAGCAGATTTAGTTGCTCAAACCGAGCGAGGAATTTTCGTCAGTCGAGCTTGGTACGTGCGCTACGTGAATCCGAAAACTTTGGAAGTAACGGGAATGACTCGCGACGGTACTTTTTGGATTGAGGATGGCAAAATTGCTTACCCGATTAAAAACCTGCGTTTCAATCAAGTTTTACCTGATATGTTGCGCGATGTGGATGCAGTTAGTGCGGTGAAGCGTTACGGCGGTAGTGTCGTGCCCGGAGTGCGCGTGAAAGCTTTTAATTTCACGAGTATTACTGACAGTTTGTGACTCGCACATTTCTAACAATCTGTAGGGGCGGGTTTCACAAACAATCACAGCCAACAAAGAACAATCTCTCAAACCCGCCCCCACCCAGATTAATGCGAGTGATTTATCGTAAAGGTAGAGTATTTATTTTGATAGTTAGGATTAAAACCAGCTATTATAGTCATCAGTCTGGAGTCTGTTGTTAGTAACAATTCCCAATTCCCAATTACCAATTATCAATGAATCAATATTTTGCTACAGTTGCGCGCGGTTTAGAAACAATTGCCGCCCAAGAATTAGAACGTTTAGGGGCCCAGGATGTCAAGCCAGATTTTACAGGGGTTTACTTTGCGGGCGATCGGGCTTTATTGTACCGCGTCAATCTTTGGTCGAGAACAATTTTTCGAGTGCTAATGCCGATCGCCGAATTCCGGTGTTACAACTCGGATATGCTCTACCGCGAAGTGCAGAAAATCCCTTGGGACGAATACTTATACCCCGAAAATACTTTAGCAGTAAACTGCACCGGCGGCAACGAAAAGTTGAACCACACTCACTTTACAGCTTTGCAGGTCAAAAATGCGATCGCCGACCAACAGCGCCTGCAATTTAACAAGCGTTCTAATGTCGATGTAGAGCATCCCGATTTGCAAATTAACATTCACATTCATCAAGATAGAGCTATTTTAAGTTTAGACAGTTCTGGCGGCAGTTTGCACCGCCGGGGATATCGACCGGCGATGGGGCTTGCTCCCCTCAAAGAAACCCTAGCTGCGGCTTTGTTGGAGATGGCAGAATGGACGCCTGATTTGCCGTTTTTAGACCCGATGTGCGGTTCTGGAACTTTGCCTTTGGAAGCGACTTTAAAGGGATTGAATATTGCACCGGGATTGTTTAGAGAAAAGTTTGGATTTATGAGTTGGCGGGATTTTGACGAACCTTTGTGGGATGAATTGTGGGCGGAAGCGGAAAATAGTGAGTTACCGGAACTTAAAGAGGTGATTGCAGGGTGCGATCGCGATTCTGATATGTTAACTCAAGCTCGCACGAACGCGCAGCAAGCTGGTATTTCCGGTAAGATTCAGTTTGCTCAAACCGAGTTATCTCAGTTGGAAGCACCCGCAGACAGAGGCGTTTTGATTTGCAATCCTCCCTACGGAGAGCGCCTGGGAGATGCTAGCGAATTAGGAGATTTGTACAAGATGTTGGGGGATATTTTCAAGCATCGTTTTAAAGGTTGGAATGCTTTTATTTTGACTGGGAATAAGGAGTTGGGTAAAAAGGTGGGACTCAGGACATCCCGGCGGATTCCTGTTTATAATGGCTCGATTCCGTGTACTTTGCTCAAATATGAACTGTATTAGGGGATCGGAGCAGGGAAAACAGCGGTAATGAGGAAGCTACTGCAAAAGTGTAGAACCAAGAAAGGAGAAGAGAGGTGACAACGCAGAGAGAGGTACTAATAGTAAAGGAAAAAAAGAATATCTGCCGAATTACATGGCTCAACAATAATCAAATTCAAATACCGACTGGGGAAATTATTTCACCTTGATCTGAGGTATGTCACCGCTCATCCCTCCATCGGCAAAAAAGAAACGTGAGCGGAAACAATCTTCCACCCTTCAGGAAACTTCCGCCACATCTGACTCTGCCGCCCCAGCCGTACCACTCCATCGATTACACGGCGAAATTCCAGCGTCACAGCCGCCGTGTCTGCATCGAAAGTCACGACTTTGAGGTTGAACATTTCTCGATCGACATTTACAGGCGATCGTCCTTTGCGAAAAGCCCTCACCTCATCACTCCCGTACAGGTTCTCAGTCACCCCAAACCGCACGACTTCCGGCGCATCCCAGAACAAATTATCGAGAGTTTCAATATCATTCGTACAAAGAGCTTTTTCGTATTTTAAATATAGTTCAGTTAACTCAGTCACCACAGTATTATCATTGATAACAGTCATTCGATTTTAGATTTTAGATTTTAGATTTTAGATTGACACCACGGATAAATCTGGGGGCTTGAGGATGCAATGATTTTGGATTTTGGATTGATTCCACGGATAAATCACGTGGCGGGTACCATCAAGAAATTATTGGTCATAAATTGTAGATTTTAAAACTCTTAACTTTCACACGTTTTGTTTGCAATAAGGACTAAAGTCCTTACTACAAACGCCACTAATTAGAGGAAATTAATGCTCAATTTTGAGCGAAATAATCTTGTCACCTTGGCGGATAGCATTGACGACTGACATATCCTCAGTTTTGCCAAAAGTTGTGTGCACTCCATCTAGATGAGACTGGGGAGAATGGCAAATAAAGAATTGGCTACCACCCGTATCTTTACCTGCGTGAGCCATCGATAAAGTTCCTGCCTCATGTTTGTTCGAGTTGATTTCGCACTTGATTTTGTAGCCGGGGCCGCCCGTTCCATTGCCTTTTGGACAGCCACCTTGAATCATAAAGTTAGGAATGACTCGGTGAAAGGACAATCCATCGTAAAAACCTTTTTCCGCCAAGTCAACAAAATTCTTCACTGTGTTAGGCGCATCCGCATCAAACAATTCCAAATTGATTGTGCCTTTGTCGGTTTCCATAATAGCGCGGGTCATGATTTCTCCTGGTTCCTAAAATGAGTGTGTTGCCTGCGTGTTAATTGCGGACTTCGCTTTTATAACGACAGATTCAAACTGTCGTTATATTGTGGCTTTCAGAAGTGTAGCATATTCCGGCAACTCTCATAGGACTTATGTGCGCTTTCTGAGGAAACCCGGTTTATTCCGAGATTTGTGGTTAGCAAAGCCAATATTTTCGGAGACACCGGGCTTGTTACCCTCAGCCATATTTTAATCGTTGGTCACTGGCGGGCGATCGGGTTCTTCCTGAATATCGTTCATATTAAAAATGAAAGGAACCCGACTCGAACCTGCGCCCATAACCAGCACTTTTGGCATCTGAGCGCCGCCGCTTCTCCAAGCTTCGATCGCCTCTTTTTGCAGCACTAAATCGCCGCCCTGAGCCTTCAAAGTTTCAGCCAAAAGTCTTTGAGCTTCAGCCCTACCTTGAGCGCGGTTAATATCAGCTTGAGCCTGTTGTTCTGCTTCTTGAGCCACATAAACAGCCCTTTGCGCCCGCTGTTCAGCAACCTGTTTCTCCTCAACCGCTTTCGCAAAATCTGTGGAGAATCGAATATTAACAACGCTCGTATCGAGTACGATTACATCATACTTGGATAGCCTTTCCTTCAGCGCAGTATCAAAGTCTCGCTTCAGTTCACTTCTTTGAGTAATCGATTGTTCGGCGGTTCTCAGTGCAGCCGCTGTTTTAAAGGCTTCTTGCGTCTGAGGAGCAATTATTTTTGAGACTATATTCTCCAAGGTTCCTTGAGTCCTTCGGACATCAACTATTCTCGCAGGATCGAGGCGAAAGTTTATTGCAAAACTAGCATTTAAATCCTGAAGGTCTTTAGTAGCACTCTGGGCGGGAACTTCAAATTTTTGCACTGTTACATCGTACACATCTACCTTGGAGATCAGCGGGGGTCTGAGGTGAAACCCCTCTAACAATGCTCCATCTGTGGCTTTTCCTAAAACGCTAACCACCCCTGCTTCACCTGGATTGATGACGACAAAAGAGTTTAATCCCAGGAGTAGCGCGCCTACTAATAGAATCCCAGCGAATGCTGATGATATGCTCTGGAAACTTTGACTTTTCAACTTACACGCTCCTTTGTGATTATTCCATTATAATGGTTAAATAGATTCGGTCGCCTCTCAAGTCTCAAATCTCAAATCTAAAATGGATGGGTCGCCTCTCAAATCTAAAATGGATTGGCTGATGCTCAAAATTGTTAAATATCCTAGAACTTATCACATCGAAGGTTCGCGTTTCCAACCGGGTGATGAAGACCTCGACAGCGTGCCATTTAGCGCTTTGCTCGATCGCCCTCTAATTATAGAAGAAAAGGTAGACGGCGCAAATACAGGCATCAGCTTCGCACCAGACGGACAAATGCTGCTGCAAAGTCGCGGCCACTATCTCACCGGCGGGCCGAGGGAAAAACATTTTAACTTATTCAAGCAGTGGGCTTTCAGTCTCAGCGGAACCCTGGGAGAAGTGCTGGGAAATCGCTACATTCTTTACGGCGAATGGCTGTATGCGAAACACACTGTTTTTTATGATTTTTTGCCGCACTATTTTATGGAATACGATGTGCTGGACTTAGAAACCAGTCAATTTCTGAGTACAGAATCCCGCCGCAAGTTGTTAAGCGGACTGCCGTTAGCCTCCGTTCCCGTGCTGTTTTCTGGAGTTGTAAAATCTCCCAAGCAAATGATGCAGTTTGTGGAAAAATCTAATTTTATTCAACCGGGACATTTGGATCGGTTGCGTTTGTCCTGTCGGGAATTGGGATTAGATGAAGAACGATGTTTTAAAGAGACTGACAAGAGCGATCGCATGGAGGGGCTGTACATTAAAGTTGAAGAAGATGGCATAGTCAAGGCGCGTTACAAATACGTGCGTGCCAGCTTTTTGACTGCTATAAAAAATGCAGAAGGACATTGGCTAAATCGCCCAATTATACCGAATATTCTGCGTCCCGATGTGAATTTATTTAATTTTAGTTAACCCGCAGGTGAATTTATGAATGGACTGTTATCGCCCTCGGTCACTTGGACTTTTCCCTTTTGTCCCCAACCGCCCGATTGGTTTCTGGACTGGGACAGCATTCAAAATCATTTCGATTGGATTCAAAACTTAAAAGGATGTCAGCAAGACCCGATTTATCACGCCGAAGGAGACGTTTTAATTCATACCAGAATGGTCTGCGAAGCATTAATATCTTCCCCAAATTGGCGTCAATTACCCGTGCAAGAACGATCGATACTTTTTGCGGCCGCTTTGCTGCACGATGTCGCCAAACCAACCTTTACAAAAATCGAAGCCGATGGCAGAATTAGCTCAAAAGGTCACGCCCGCCAAGGTGCGAGAATGGTTAGACAAATTTTATCTCAATTCGAGCCGCCTGTGCAGTTTGAGATTCGGGAAACCGTGGTGGCGATCGTCCAATTCGGCAGTTTACCCATCTGGCTAATCGACAAACCCAACCCGCAGCAGTCGGTAATTAAAGTTAGTCAAGTTGTCCGCTGCGATTTCCTCGCACTTTTAGCCGAAGCAGACGTGCGCGGCCGACAGTGTAGCGACAGACAAGAATTGCTCGATAAAATAGAACTATTTCGGGAGTTTTGTCAAGAAAATAATTGTTTGGATTCTCCCCGACAATTCCCCTCAGCACACAGCCGATTTATCTACTTCCGCAAAGAGAACGGCCACCCGGATTACGAAGCATTTGACGACACTAAATGCGAAGTAATTTTGATGTCGGGATTGCCAGGAAGCGGTAAAGATTATTGGATTCGTAAAAATCTCCCAGATTTGCCAGTAATCTCGCTGGATGCACTGCGAAAAGAGATGAATGTCCCTCCCGACGAAACCCCTGGAAATGTGGTCACAGCCGCCAAACAAAGAGCGCGCGAATACATAAATGAGGGGCGTTCTTTTGTGTGGAACGCCACGAATACAACTAAACAAATGCGCCAGCAATTAATTAATTTTTTTGCCGATTATCAAGCGCGCATTCGGATTGTTTATCTAGAAGTACCTCTAGAAGAAATATTGCAGCGGAATCGATCGCGCACAGCAACAGTACCGCAAGCAGTCATTCGCAAATTAGCTGCGCGGCTGGATATTCCAGACATCACAGAAGCCCATCAAGTCGAGTGGATCGTTAACAATTAATCTCCCTTTTTACCTCAAACTGTTAGAACCCCGACTTCTTAAAGAAGTCGGGGTTCTGGATATTAGGTTTGGGGTTTCCCTTGATATCAATGAGTTTGATAATTTTCCTCAGTCCAGCAGCGCGGCAGATTTTCACCGGAAGGAAAGACTAAATTACTTTTTGGAAAAGTTGCTTTCTCTTGCTCTTCTTGACCAGCTTGATTTTTTCCCGACACTTCTTGTTTTGTAGGGCTGATTAAAGCATCTACATCGAGGATTTCAATCAAGTCGCCTGATTCTTTTTCTTGTAAAAGCATAGTTTCTCCTTGAAGGGTAAATGCGAGTTAGGGTTTGAGGACAACTTTGATGCAGTTGTCTTTTTTCTGTTTGAAAATCTCGTAAGCGTGGGGCGCTTCATCCAATTTCATTCGGTGCGTAATTACGAATGACGGGTCAATTTCGCCTTTTTGAACGCGATCGAGCAAAGGCCGCAAATAGCGGTGAACGTGCGTCTGTCCCATTTTCAGGGTCAAGCCTTTGTTGAAAGCTGCACCTAATGGCACTTTGTCAACGAAGCCGCCGTAAACGCCCGGAATTGACACTGTACCGCCCTTGCGACAGGCGAGGATCACTTGTCGCAGGGCCGTAGGTCGATCGCTCTCCAACCGCACGGCTTGCTTTGCTTTGTCGTACAAAGCGTCGAGACCGGTGCCGTGGGCTTCCATTCCCACCGCGTCGATGCAAGAGTCGGGCCCGCGTCCCCCCGTCATTTCGGTGACGGCTTCCCCGGCGTCCATTTCTTCATAATTGATGATTTCAGCTTTGGCCGCGGCCGCCATTTGCAAGCGTTCCGGTACGCGGTCGATCGCAATTACTCGATCGGCCCCCAGCATAAACGCGCTTCTGATCGCAAATTGTCCGACCGGCCCGCATCCCCAAACTGCTACCGTATCCCCCGGCTGAATGTCGCAGTTTTCTGCCGCCATGTAACCCGTCGGAAAGATATCCGTGAGGAACAATACTTGTTCGTCCGAAAGTCCGTCGGGAATTTTTAAAGGGCCGACATCTGCAAACGGAACCCGCGCGTATTCTGCTTGACCTCCTGCATAGCCGCCCGTTAAATGCGAGTAGCCAAACAGTCCCGCCGGCGAATGACCGAACATTTTTTCAGCCAGCCCTGCATTGGGGTTGGAGTTGTCGCACAGCGACCACAAATCGCGGTTGCAAAAGAAGCAACTGCCGCAAGAAATAGTAAAAGGAATGACGACGCGATCGCCCTTTTTTAAGTTCTTGACTTGGCTGCCGAGTTCGACTACTTCCCCCATGAATTCGTGCCCCATGATATCGCCCGATTGCATTGTCGGGATGAAGCCATTGTAGAGGTGCAAATCCGAGCCGCAGATTGCTGTAGACGTGATTTTAACTATCGCATCGCGCGGATTGATAATTGTTGGGTCTGGTACATTATCAACTCGCACATCATTTGCTCCGTGCCAGCAAAGAGCTTTCATTATTTTTTTTCCTCTATTTAACTACTAGCTAGCAGATTTTTGATTCTAAATCTTACCTTTACTAAGCCGATAAATTACTCGCTTCGATGTTTTTAATTGTAAGCATATAAAATATTTTATCTCTCTATCCGAGGTATAATTTAAAAATCTATCTTTCGGCTGTTTAAAATAACAAAAATGTAAAGTTTATGCCCCAAAAATGCGGAAATTTTGACTTTATTGTGTTAACGCCCAACCTTTATAGCAAGCACGCTCGACGGTTAAGACGTTCCTAATTGCTGAAATCATTGCGGAAGATTGCTTCTTCTTTCTTTTTACCCTGAGCGAACTTGAAAGGCTTTCAACATCTGCTATAACAGTTAATAACGAGATGGATGAGGTTGTTTTTGTGACTCGCCGATCCCTATCCTCTCACAATAGATAAAATATCCGCCCTAAGTCTCACTGTAGCGGCTGCTTGGACTCACATTAGATAAGTAGCGACATAAAAATTCTCAACTAAAAGCAAGTTTATCGATTATTAAGTAGGGTGCGTGACTTTTGTATAGCTCAACACTCTTCACCAATATTGACAATCACGCACCCTGCTTAAGGAGGAATAATCGTCAAATATTGTATATTAGTTATAGCTAAAAGCCGAGCTTGCGCTAAAGTTGTTAAAGATTAAAATTTATCGATCGCCTTTTATGCCTTACACTGCATCTACCCCAACAGACCCCCATCAACCCAACATCCGCAATGCCGACCACCGCTTACTAGAATTCACCAAGCTGACGCCGATGATGCAGCGGTATGTGGAAGTGAAAGAACAGTATCCCCACGCACTTTTATTGTTTCGAGTCGGAGATTTTTTTGAGTGTTTTTTCCAAGATGCAGTTACAATTTCGCGGGAATTAGAACTTGTTTGTACGAGTAAAGAAAGCGGCAAGGAAATTGGCAGAGTGCCGATGACAGGAGTGCCGCACCACGCCCTCGACCGCTACACCTCAATGTTAGTAGAAAAAGGCTATGCTGTAGTAGTTTGCGACCAAGTAGAAGATGCCTCGATTGCTGCTAAAGAAGGTCGTCAAGTCAAGCGAGAAATTACCCGCATTCTCACTCCCGGAACTTTGACTGATGACGGAATGCTCAAACCCAGACAAAATAATTTTTTAGCCGCAATTGTGATAGCGGGGGAACATTGGGGATTGGCTTATACTGATATTTCTACGGGAGAATTCGTCACTACCCAAGCCGACACTTTAGAACAATTAACCCTCGAATTGCTGCGCTTGCAGCCTTCGGAAGTCTTGGTGCCGACTAATGCGCCGGATTTGGTGACTATGTTGAGGCCCGGAGAGAAATCCGAGCATTTGCCCGATTGTTTGCCGAATTCGTTTTGCTATTCTTTGCGATCGCAAATTCCGTTTACTTTGTCCGAAGCAAAACAGAGAATCCTACAAAAGTTCAAAGTGCGATCGCTCGAAGGCATGGGATGCGGACACCTTTCCCTCGCAGTGCGCGCCGCCGGCGGCTTGTTGCAATATCTCGAAGAAACTCAAAAAGAAAAAGCAGTTTCTTTGCAAAGATTGCACACTTACACTCTCACCGATTTTCTCATACTCGACTACCAAACCCGCCGCAATCTCGAAATTACTCAAACAGTGAGAGATGGGGTTTTTCACGGTTCGCTGCTGTGGGCGATCGACAAAACCAGCACCGCAATGGGAGGCCGCGCTTTGCGCCGCTGGGTGCTGCAACCTTTGCTCAACATTAAAGGCATTTGCGCGCGACACGACACGATTCAAGAATTAGTAGAAAATAACGCCCTGCGCCAAGATTTGCAGCAGTTGCTGCGCCAAATTTACGACATCGAAAGACTGACAGGCCGCGCGGGTTCTGGAACAGCTAGCGCGCGGGATTTGGTCGCTTTAGCTGATTCTCTCTCGAAACTGCCGCAATTAGCCTCGATCGCAGCCCAAGGGCGATCGCCCTATTTGAAAGCGCTGCAAAATGTACCGCCACTTTTAGAAGAATTAGCAAGTAAAATTCACGCTCATTTAGTTGATGAACCGCCGATTCATTTAAAAGAAGGAGGTTTGATTAGATCGGGAATCAATCCCATGCTAGATGAAATGCGCCACACTGCATCAGCCGACCAAGAATGGATTGCCAATTTAGAAGCAACTGAGAGAAAACGCACCGGAATTTCTAATCTAAAAGTAGGCTACAATAAAGCTTTCGGCTATTACATCAGCATTACCAAATCGAAAGTAGACCAAGTGCCGAAGGACTACACCCGCAAGCAAACTCTCACCAATGAAGAACGCTATAGCACTGAAGAATTAAAAGAAAGGGAAGTGCGAATTCTGACAGCGCGGGAAGATTTAAATCAATTGGAATACGATATTTTTGCTAAAGTGCGATCGGAGGTAGGAGAACACGCCGAAATTATTCGCAACGTTTCCCGCGCCGTGGCGGCGGCCGATGTTTTGTGCGGTTTAGCAGAAGTAGCAGTTTACCAGAATTACTGCCGCCCGACTATGACAGAAAGTCGGGAAATTAAAATTATTGAAGGTTGTCATCCTGTGGTGGAAAAGTCTTTGCCGCCGGGATTTTTTGTACCTAATTCGGCTTTTTTGGGTCGGGAAGAATCGCTAAAGCGCCCAGATTTAATTATTTTAACCGGGCCGAATGCTAGCGGGAAAAGCTGCTACTTGCGGCAGGTGGGTTTGATCCAGTTAATGGCGCAGATGGGCAGTTTTGTGCCGGCGAAAGCTGCGAGTTTGGGAATTTGCGATCGGATTTTTACCCGCGTCGGCGCCGTCGATGATTTGGCAACCGGTCAGTCTACCTTTATGGTGGAAATGAACGAAACTGCAAATATCCTCAATCACGCGACGCCGCAATCATTGGTTTTGCTAGATGAAATTGGCAGGGGAACGGCGACGTTTGACGGACTTTCGATTGCTTGGTCTGTGGCAGAATATTTAGCAACTGAGATTCGGGCGCGGACAATTTTTGCGACTCACTATCACGAGTTAAATGAGTTAGCTTCTATTTTAGATAATGTCGCAAATTATCAAGTGACAGTGAAAGAATTGCCGGATCAAATCGTGTTTTTGCACCAAGTCCAGCCGGGAGGTGCTGACAAATCTTACGGAATTGAAGCGGGCAGATTGGCCGGTTTACCGCCGTCGGTGATTGACCGGGCTAGACAGGTGATGAAGCAGATTGAGAAACATAGCAAAATTGCGATCGGGCTGCGGAAAGGTGTTAAAAAAGATGGTAAAAAAGAGTCTGATGGCCAACAGTTAGATATTTTTGAGGATTGAAATTTTAGGTGGTAAAAAAATTGGTAGTAACTTCTATATTGCACCATTTTCAATAAGCCTTTCAGGGGCGGGTTCTCCGGCCCAACCCCTACTCCCCACAAGAAAATTCACTCTTTGTGGAACAGGCATCTTGCCTGTTCATAAAAATAGTGCAATATCTCAGTTACTACTTTTACTACAAACCAGGAACTCTCCAGCAACTCTAACGCCCATTTTGCAATTTTCTTACCTCTTTGTGCACGCTCATCCCTATTTCCAAAGCAGGCCGACTTGCTCAATCAGTTGAAAGCGCAGCGCAAAAAGTCGAGGGCGGACTTGGCTGATATCGACGCTATTCTGGGGCTTCTGGCGGAAGAGTACGGCTCAAACCTGGTCTAGGTATGGATTGTATTCAATTTGTATTCAAACGAGGCAGATTGTAGTCAAATCGTAGTCAATTTCTAGTCAATTAGACCCCTGACTTAGCCGTATTCTGAGCAATAAAAAACCTCAAACCGTTGATTTATCGTTGGTTTGAGGTTTTTATAGACATAAGCGGGCAGCGGGAATCGAACCCGCATAGTTAGCTTGGAAGGCGCTAGGGGGTAAGCGCTAAGCCCCTTATGTAGTAAGGCGTTGTGTGTTTAACAAATACTTTGTCTCTAATTTTGTCTCCAATTTGTCTCCAAAAGTAGTATCTTGGTTGCATTGAAGTTGGAGACAAAATTATGGTTGACTCTCCCGATCGGGCAAAAAAAGGATCGGTTGTTATCCAGACTCGCAGTGGCAGACTAAGGTTGCAACTACCCAGACATCTTTATGGCGGCGAACGCAAACACTTTTACCTAAATCTGGCAGATACCCCTGAAAACTGGGAACTAGCAGAAGCTAAGGCACAGTTGATTGAATCTGATATCAAGTTTGAGCGGTTTGACCCCACACTCAAAAAGTACAAGTCACAGACTCACCTGACTGTTATTGAGACGGTCAAGCCTAAGCCTGAACTGACACTGACTAAGCTGTTTGCTAAATACTTGGAATTCAAGAAACCAGCACTCAAGGCCACAACTTTTAACTACTTGGTAACAGGCATTCAAAGCTATGTTGACCGTTGCCCCTACCAGCCTCTATCAGAGGACTGCGCTTTGCAGGTACGCGCTTGGCTATTGGAGGATACGACCAACAGCATGACCAAAAGGATTTTGACTCACCTAAATGCAGCGGTTAAATAGGGAATTAAGTTCAAGATTGTCAAGAGCTTGACTGTATCCCCGTTCGAGGGGCTAGCAGCAGAATTGCCTAAACATAACTGGGAAAGCGACCCGGAACCGAACGCATTTACGGCAGAAGAAAAAGAGCTGGTATTGGAGGCTTTTAAGAATCACAGAGGGACTTGGAATGGGAGGGGAGAAACGGGGCAAAAGTTTTGTTTTTACTACCCGATGGTGCAGTTCTGGCTGCTGACTGGATGCCGTCCATCTGAAGCTGTTGGGTTGAGGTGGTCTGACATTGCTACTGACTTTTCTCACATTGTGTTCAATGGGAGTATACAGCACCCAAGCGGTAAGGAGACAAGGGTTGACGGCAGTAAAAACAATAAGCGACGTAAATTTCCTTGCAATCAAGAACTGGTTCGGTTGTTGAAAGGTATCAAGCCACAAAATCTGACTGACAAGGATAGGTTGGTATTTCCATCACCTATTAAGGGCGGGGCGATTAATTACAACAATTTCAGTAAACAGGTATGGCATAAATTGGTTGACCCGATTACTGAAAAAACCAGGCAACATGAACAGGGTTCTAAGACAACTACCCCCTACTCTTGCCGGGATACTTTTATTAGCGAACAGGTTGGCAAGGGTGTACCGAGTGCGGTTGTTGCTAAATGGTGTGATACGTCGGAAAGGGTAATTAATGCTGTGTATTTAGACGGCAAGATTTTGGAGCATTTACGCCCGCTTTGATGCTGTTAGGATGTTGATTCTAGGGGCAACTTTTGGGATATAAAACTTTACACTTTCTGTGTTGACAAGGAAGTGGAAGTCTGCAATCGTGAGTAACTAAGGAAGATTGATGCGCGGTTGACGAGCACTTGCAATGCTAGCCAAACCACGACTTCCCCAAACGTTCAGGTACAACGGTTGGAGCCGATAAATTATGACATTTTTAGACGGTTGTCTTTGCGGACGATCGCAACTCTTAATGATTGAGTTGACGGGGTTTTGCCATGACTAAACCTACCGTCAGCTACCGTCGCATTGACCAATTAAAGGCTATCGCCTATGACCGTGGCTTCACCAATGAAGACGCCAGACAGTTCGGGAAACTCAGCAAAACTGCTACGTGGGAAGCGCTGCTAGAACTGTACCTGGTTGACGGCGAACTGCTTGACACAGCGAGTGTAGACAGTGTAGACGCAGTGCTAGATATACCACTAGACACATTTCTAGGAAGTGTAGACGCAGTGTCTGAACTGCTTGACACAGCGATTGTAGACAGTGTAGACACAGCGCTAGACATACCACTAGACACAAGTGAAACAGTCGCAAGTAGTCGCAAGCAGTTCGACTGCTTGTATACCTTGACTGCACCACTAGACACATTTCTAGGAAGTGTAGACGCAGTGTCTGAACTGCTTGACACAGCGATTGTAGACAGTGTAGACACAATGCTAGACATACCACTAGACACAAGTGAAACAGTCGCAAGTAGTCGCAAGCAGTTCGACTGCTTGTATACCTTGACTGCACCACTAGACACATTTCTAGGAAGTGTAGACGCAGTGTCTGAACTGCTTGACACAGCGATTGTAGACAGTGTAGACGCAGTGCTAGACATACCACTAGACACAAGTGAAACAGTCGCAAGTAGTCGCAAGCAGTTCGACTGCTTGTATACCTTGACTGCACCACTAGACACAGTTCTAGAAAGTGTAGACACCCTAGATTGGACTAACGACGGTTCGTTCCCTGTGTGCGGTTTCACCCGCCAGACTTCCACCAGCTTTTTAGACTGGGTTGACCTTGGGCAACTCATCGCACTCGCACTCGCATCGGCGGGACTGCTTGTGCTGGCAATGTCTATGTGGCGACAAATCAATCCCCTGAACTTATTTCCCTCTCCTGTTCGCATCAACATTCAAATTGGGACAAAAATATGAGCTTACAACTGCGACTGTTTGGTGGTAATTCTGATGCTGGAAAACTCACTGCCAGCAACGACGGCGGACACGCAATCGACAAATCAAAAGTTTTGGCAAGCACTGACACAAGCGTTATCACACCGCTAAATCCTGGTAATTTTTCCAGCATCCGTAGTGTGCCAGTTGTGCCAGCACCGCGCTACTTTACCAAGGAAGAAGCGGACGCAATGAAGGATTTAGCCAAAGACCAAACAGACGGTGCAAAACAGTCTAAACGCGCCTATGAAGCACTGGCAAAAGTTGAAGAAGCCGATGCTAAAGTTCACCGGCATCACCGCAAATATGAGGGTGCTGTGGCTGATAATGAACTGGGTAAAAAACGCTCAGACACTCGACTGGCTAAGCACTTGCACAGCTTGCGTCCCGGATATGCCCGACTGGGTTTAGGAATTGATAAGGCTGACAGCGATGCCCGTACTCGGATTGATGAAATTAAAGCCAAACTCACGGGAGGGACTAACTAAATGAAAGCGATGTATCTGGCAAATTACTTCGTTGCCGGATGCGTCGCTTTCTCCCTTTTAGGGTGGATAGCGAGTCTGCATCCAATGGCGATGAAAGCCGTCTCATTCTTGTTAGCAGCGATTGCGATTGCGTGGGGTTTGAGCTGGTTGCTCGATTACTCTCTGAGTAAGTTGCTTAAGATTTCAGTGGCTGACTTACAGGCTGTTTTAATTGGTGGTTTAGCGATGTTGCTGATTGGTTTGGGGGTGTTTCTATGCAGCTAAACGTAGATGGAAAACTGTATCTGCTAGTTGACAAACAAGAATTGCTGAAAATTTTTGTAGCTCAAAAAAAGGAAGAGAGCGCAGAAGAGTTTGTACGAGCTAAACGCAAAAAAGAGTTAGACCTGTTGGTCAATACTGACCCGACAGACCTCTTTTATGAGTTTGAAACTTGGTGCTGGAATCTAATCTGGGAAGCCGTTGACAAGGGTGAGGGGATAGACTGGGACGCTGCATCTGAGGAAATTGACAGACACTTAGACGAATTGATTGAAGGAGGTAAACCGTGCAGCTAAAACTGTTCGTTTTGAGTGCGTCCTCTGTTGTCCTCTGGCTGACTCCACTAGCAGCACTAGACAAAAAGCTAGACACTCACAAAGCACTGCAAGGTGTCAGTTTGTGTGCTGCAATTGCTTGTGCAGTTTCCGCTGGAAATATCGCCCGTCAACTAGCAGACGAGGGAGAAATTGAGGAATTGAAACTGAGAGCAATTAAGGCAGATGTAGAGGACGAAATCAGTGCCAGCGTCTACGTTTCACAGCAACAAAGACAGCAGGAAGTAGAACTTATCCTGACTTCCCCTGGCGTTGACGTGGAAGCCAGCCGTCAAGCGCTGGAAGCTATATACAGCAGTGACTTACAGGAAACAACTTCCCCTTACAACTCTCCTGATTACCCTATATACTTGGAAGTTTGTAAGTCGAGGGAAGCGGGTAAGTCTGTGACTTGGATTGTTGAGAATGTCCTCAAAATGGGAGGACGTAAATTCTCAGAAGGCAAGGTCAAGTTGCAAAATTTGCTCAATCAGTTTGAGGGGGAAAAGTAATGACTAAACAGCCAAACATCCCAACAACAGCAGCCCTAAGATTGACTGGTACTAAGTCAGAAATAGAGTTAGTCCTGGCTGTTCTGCGAGGCAAGGACTTCTTCTGGAAAACTAACGGCAAGTTTTACCCGCAACGGGGGGAGGACAGTCAGTACGCTTACTACCTCAACGACTTGCAATTGCCTCAGCTAGGGGTAGCAGTGCCGACAACACCAACACCGGGGGAACCACAACCTCGGCCGTGGGATGCTGTTTTGGGTGGTCAGGGCACGGCAAAATCCGTCCGAGATTTCGGACAATAGTCCCTCTGACTTGGCGGCGCTGAAAGCCTTGTTCTGACTCACTCGTCTAATGCTTTTACCTTTAAACCCGACGAGTGAGTTTTGGTACGTTTTCGGTACGTTTTTTTTACGTTTCCGGTTTGTGTCAAGGCGCAAGACTCCTATAATGAGAATGCGCGCTTGTCCGAAGTGAAGTCAACCTGGCTCTGCGGCTGAGAAAAAGGGATTAAGGGAAGCGCTTATGCCTACAGGTGAGAGAGATGCCGTCGGATAGCAACAGTAACCTGGGGCCAGTATTTCCCTAATCCTCTAATGTGCAATCGGGGTTAGGCGACACGAGCGCGTCGCCAACCTTGTTAGTTGCTCAAAAAATCAACAAATACACACAGCAAAAAACCGTCCCTCTCTTGTTTTGGCGACTCGAAAGAACGGCTTTTGCATCTATCCACATTCAACTCGCTGTGGGCGAGCTAAATTTCGTGTACAACAATTCTACTCCGATCGGCGGTCAAGTTACAAGTGTTCGCGGAAATCTTATCAGCAGCAGCAAGTCTAATCCTTGCCCGGTCTGTGGACGTACCAAAGACCGCGACTGCCGTATTAGCCACGACGGGAAGATGGTTCTTTGCCATCAAAACTTCGACCACACCAAAACTCAGCAGCCTGACCTGTGGCACTTTGACGGCACAAGTTCTGATAGCCGCTGCGGTGTGTACGTTCTTAAAGAAAAAACTACCAAAGATATCCGACCCAAAGGTATTCGCTACTGGGACTATCCCGATCGCAATGGTTCCCCTTTGGCACGTGTAGAACGGGTTGATGACGGTGAGGGTAACAAGAAAATTAAGCAGCAACGCTGGGATAAAGATAAAAAACAATGGCTGTACGGGCTAGGTACAGATAAGGATTTAAACAAGGTTGCCCGTGCCAATATCCCGGTTTACCGCTATGCCGAAATCAGAAAGGCGATCGCAAACAACGAAACGATTTACCTTGTGGAGGGTGAACCTTGCGCTGACTTACTGTGGAAGCTTGGGCTAGCTGCGACTACCAATATCGGCGGGGGCGGTAAATTCACACTTACCGACTCCTTAGACTTGCAAGGTGCAAAGCTGATTGTCATAGTCCCTGACCGGGACAAAAAGGGAATCGAACACGCAGAGAAAGTTGCCGAACACTTCCCTGATGCTTTGTGGCTTTACCCATTCCCAGAGAGTAAAGCTTGGGAAAATTTGCCAGAGAAGGGCGGGCTCGATATTTTCGACTGGATTACGCACGAGAAACTTTCGGTCAGCGACATAACAGCGGCGATCGGAGAGAAGAAAGTTTTTGAAGTTCCCCGGCAAGCGCAAAAAGTTGTCAGTCATCCAAAGTTTGAAGTCCCCAACCTTTCCGAACTAGCGGTCAAAATTGACGAACTGCTTGACTCCGATTTAAAAAGGTCGCAGCTTCAAATCAAAATCTCAGAGCTGGCTCAGACTTATCGGCTGGCTCCGGCTGATGTCTGGAAAATTTACCGCGACAGTGAACAAGAGTTAGAGCAAGAGGTCAACAGGGAAGATTTGGCCGCAGAGGTTACACGGCTCCTGGACTCAAAAAAATCTCAGATAAATATTGCTGAAATCATCCCTGTGGGTTTAGCGGCGCCAATCGAAAAACTGGCAAAAATGCTGAACCTAAAACCGGAGTGTTATCTCACAACTCTGCTGACCCAAATTTCCAGCCTCTTTAAAGTTGGGAGCGAAATCAAACTCCGCAATGACACAAACTACCGCGTCACTCCTAATTATTTTGCTGGCATTGTTGCTGAATCCTCCCAGAAAAAATCTCCCATCATGCGGGAAATTATTGATCGCCCGATGCAGCCATTGCGGGAACAGGCAAGGAAGGAATTTGAAAAAGCACAAGAAGCTTACGAGAGGGAATTAGCAAGTTGGAGAGCGGCAAAAGGAGAGGATAAAGGTGTTGCCCCAAAACCACCACGCCAAAAACTTTACTCTTTCTCGAAGACCACAGGAGAGGGGATTCTCTATCAAGTAGCTGAGCATCCCGATCAGGCGCTGATGTATCGGTGCGATGAACTGGCGGGGCTGTTTAAGTCTGCAAACCAGTATCGGGGTGGCAAAGGTTCCGACGATGAAGATTTACTCGAATTTTGGAACGGCACAGGCAGCACAGTTCTAAGAGCGTCGGGAGTTAAAGCCGACCTAGACGGGTTGTTACTGTCAGTGTTCGGGACAATTCAGCCCGACGTGCTCGCAAGCTTACTCAAAGATTGCAGCGACTCTAACGGAAAGTTTGCTCGGTTCGATTTTGTGATTCAACCGCTGGCTGCATCGAAATTATCCCTAGAGGACAGCGGAAGCTTTGATCTAACTCCAATACTTAGCAGTCTTTACCAAAAGATTGATGCACTGCCAGCACTAAAACTAGAGCTAGAACCCGACGCCAAACGCTACTTTACAGAGTTTTACAACAAGGCAGAGGATAAGCGGGTTGCAGAACCTATGCAAGGTAAACGGGCGATGATTGGCAAGGCGCCGGAAAAAGTGGGAAAGCTTGCCGGAGTCCTTCACACACTCAACTGTATTTTTAACGACCAACCCGTCACGCCCCGCATCCCAAAAAGTATTGTGCGAGCAGCAGTTAAATTTGTGGTTTTCACCGCAAACCAGATTGACGTGCTCTACACAGAATTCTCCGATCGAACTGCACTGGCCCCTAATTTAGTAAAAATTCTCGCTCTGGCAGAAGCCAAGGGTGGGACAGTTTCTGCACGGGATGTCACCCTAGCTTTCAATGCCAAACATCGACCTAGCAAGCAGCAAATTCAAGAATGGTTTGCAGAGTTGGTCGAGATGAAGTATGGGGAGACTACAACAAAAGGTCAAAGAATTTCATTTACCCTGTGTCCACAGTCCACAGTGTCCACAGTAGCGTCAAACCATGACGCAGAAAGCGATACACGTGTCCACACTTCCCTATTCACGGTGTCCACAGTGTCCACACTTAAAGAGGCAGATAACGACAAAAGTGTGGACAAGTGTGGGCTCACTGTGGACACCAGTGTCCACACATTTAAACCCTTACTAGACAACACTTTGAGTGCAAGTGTGGACACTGTGGACACAAAATCGGCATCTTTAGAAAACTCAGAAACATTAATGATGAGCTGTACTACAGAAACCGCTAAATCTACAGCAACCTCTGCCAAGAAGCCTAGAACTTTTGAGATAGGCGATCGGGTTGTGGTCAAGGATGTCGGCGGTCTCTATCAAGGAGCACGAGGCGAGGTCGTGGACAATATCTACAGCAGCCGTGGTAGCACTAGCTACTTGGTCAGGTTCGATAAGCCTGTCAGAAACGTTCGGCAATTCGAGTTTGAACCTTCTGACCTGATGAAGCTTTAAGTCTGGTTTGAGCCAAAAACCGCTGCTAGTAGGCTTTATGTCTACTAGCCTTGTAGACAAAATGTTGACAGTGTAGACAGACATCATTTATTGTAGACAAATACTGTATACAGGTGTCTACAATGAGTCAAAGTCAAGTCGTATCGTTCAGGGCTTCCGGTCACTTTCTGAACTGGATAGAAGCTCAGAGACTAGAGGGTGAGTCAGTAAGTCAAGCTGCACAACGCATTCTCAAGGAAGTCTCAGGCACGTCTACAGCGGTGGCTACAGAGAGTGACACAAGCCTCGTGTCTACAGTGACCGCCAAAAGTGTAGACCTACTGATATCCGATCGCATTGCCCCACTAATTCAACGAATAACTGTCATTGAAGAACGTCTGGAACAACTCGGTGCTAACCAACTAGACGACTACTAGACAGGTGCTAGCATCTAACTAGACAATCACTAGACGACTACTAGACAGGTGCTAGCATCTAACTAGACAATCACTAGACAATGACTAGACAAGGTGCTAGTATCTAACTAGACAATCACTAGACAGGTACTAGACATGACAGACAGATGCCAGCTTAACTTGAGATTGGACGGCCGCCGAGACTTGCTCGAAACCATTAAAGATGTCGCAGCCGCAGAGGGTTTGAGCGTCAATGCTTGGGTAGTGCGAACTTTAGAGCAAGCGGCCAACCAAGCAATAGCGGCGCCGCTAACCCAACCTCAAACACAAGTGTCCGAAATTTCGGACATCGAACCAGTGCTAGACAAACTGCTAGACAATAAACTAGACACTCTGCTAGCGGCTAAGTTAGCAGGGATTGAAGAACGCTTGGGAAAATTGAGTGCCTGAGTGACGGCAACGATGAATCACTCAGGCAGGAATTGAAAGCGGCCAACAAGCAGCTTGCAGAATGGGATAAAGAACTGAATCAGTTACACGAGCGCAACGGCGATTTAGGGCTGAAGGTTCAGATGTTGGAGCAAGAGCTCAAGGAAGTGCAGCGCGATCGAGAAGCAAATAAAAACTTGGCTCCGACCGTCGCAGATTTTCCAGAGCCAGCCGACTTGCTCAACCAGTTGAGAGCGCAGCGCGAAAGGTCGAAGGCTGACATGGATGATATGAAGGCAGTTTTGGACATATTGGCACACACAGGGACTTGATTGTCTCCAAAATTGTCTCCAAAATTGTCTCCAATTTGTCTCCAATTTGTCTCCAAACAGCCCGTCTTTGTCTCCAAATTGTCTCCAAATTGTCTCCAAAACGCCTTGTGCAACCATAGAGGCTAAGCCCTAGAAACGCCAAAACCCTTGATTTCTCAAGGGTTCTAGGTTTTTATAGACGCAAGCGGGCAGCGGGAATCGAACCCGCATAGTTAGCTTGGAAGGCTAAAGTTTTACCACTAAACTATGCCCGCGCACAGAAACTAAACATACCACAAGTCTCTGGGGATTGCAATAGGCCTGTGCAAAATTTTTGAATACCTCCCTCACAGTGGCTGAATCGGGACTTGCTGCCCGATCGCCCCCTCAACCCAAAAATCCCCGTCTCCGATGCTGGGTAAGGCTTTACGGATGGAAATAATCGTAAACTTGCTGCGCCAGACGCGGCCCAATCCCAGAAACTTCTGCCAACTGTTCGGGAGTCGCTAAACGGAGATAGTCGATCGACCGAAAATGTGCCAACAATTGTTTTTGTCGGTGGTGTCCCAATCCGGGAATTTCATCAAGGCGCGATCGCTTCATTCTCTCGCTTCTGCGATCGCGGTGAAAACTCACAGCAAACCTGTGCGCCTCATCCCGCACCCGGCGCAATAATTGTACCCCCGGCTGCTCAGAATTAGTTGGCAGCGGCAAAGATTCCCCCGGCAAAAATATCTCCTCTCGCTGCTTTGCCAAACTGACAACGCGCAACTCTTCTAGCAAATTCATCTCCCGCAAAACAGCCACAACTGCTGACAGTTGACCTTTGCCGCCATCTATCATAATTAAGTCGGGTTTGTCCGAGATAGTACGAGAAACGGAGGATAAATTGCTGATTTTTTTCGATTTTCCTAAATCGCTAAATTCTTCTTCCTTATTCGTTCTATCCGTTATAAAATCCGTTGCCGAACTTTCTTCTTCCTTCAATCCTCGGAATCGGCGACCGATAACTTCTGCTAAACTAGCAAAATCATCAGAATGACCCGATTTAATTTCAGGATTTTTAATTTTGTAATGGCGGTAGTGTTGATTGGCGGGCAAACCGTCAATAAATACCACGCGGGAAGCTACGGCGTCAGAACCTTGAATGTGAGAAATATCGTAACCTTCAATGCGGCGAGGAACTTCTGGCAAATCGAGAATTTCTGCTAAATCTTCCATTGCTTGAGAATTGCGATCGCTCAATCTTTGCATTCTCGCCAATTCATACTCAGCATTGCGTTCCACCATCTCAATCAACTCAGCCTTAGTTTGCCGCTGCGGAGTCAAAATGGTAACTTTTCGCCCCTTACGGTTGCTCAACCAATCTGCTAATATTTCCGCTTCTGGCAATTCATACTGCACAGAAATTTCGCTGGGAATTTCTACGGATTCAACATTTTGATAGTGTTCTTCCAACACCCGCTGTAAAATCGCTCCGGCCTCTACCCCCCCTCGTTCCCCCCCTTGCCAAGGGGGGGAGGAAAGAGAAAGTTCAGATAACTCTTGCCCATCTTTTACAAGAGATTGAGATAACTCTTGCCCCCCCGCTTGTAGGGGCGGTGCCCCCGTACCCGCCCTGGGTTGGGAGGGTATTTCCGCCATAAATCCCAATCTTCCGACCAGTTGACCGGCGCGAATTTGGAACAATTGGACGCAAGCGTGCTGGGTGTCGGCCGCAAGTGCGATCGCATCTCTGGAAACCGTATCGTCGGGCAAAGACACTTTTTGACCCGCACTCAAAGACTGCAAACCCTTAATTTGATCGCGAATGCGCGCCGCCGTTTCAAAGTTTAAATCTTCGGCAGCTTGTTCCATTTGCGGCGCTAACAAGTCGAGCAATTCCTGAGTTCTTCCCTGGAAAATCATCGCTACTTTTTGGATTATTTTCCGGTATTCTTCAGGCGAAGTTAACCCTTGACAAACGCCAACGCAGCGCCCGATGTCGTAGTTCAAACAAGGACGGTCTTTAAATAGCGGTTGAGGGCGCTGCCGCAGGGGGAAAATTCGCTTAATTAAATGCAGCGTACTCCTCAGTGCCCCTGTATCGACGTAGGGGCCGTAGTAGCGGTCTTTTGCACTACCGGCGCGGCGTTTGCGGGTGATAAAAATGCGCGGGTATTCCTCCGACCAAGTGATGCACAAATAAGGATATTTTTTATCATCTTTGAGGAGTACATTAAAGTAAGGTTGGTGCTGTTTTACGAGGTTTGCTTCTAATGCTAAAGCTTCCGCTTCTGTATCGGTGGCGATGAATTCTATTTCGCGCACTTGCTGCACCATCATCGCGATGCGGGGACTGAGATTTTGGCTTTCGCGGAAGTAGGAACGGACGCGGTTTCGGAGTTTTTTGGATTTGCCGATGTAAAGGATGCGATCGCTCTCGTCTCGCATTAAATATACACCAGGAACCGCCGGGATTTCTTTGAGGCGACTTTCTAGGCGTTCCGAGTCTTTAACTAACGGCAGAGTTTTTGTGGATGGCATTGCAAGCTATCTCAGCAAAATAGAGACTGATTGTACACTCTTTTATTTTACCTTAATTATGTCTATTTTGACGGCTGCGACCGTCGCCAAACCCACCGACTACACTTGAAAATCTGTTACAGTATCTGAGATAAAAACTTGCGGGTGCGTTCTTCCTTCGGGTTCTGAAAAAACTCTTCTGGTTGGGCTTCTTCCACTAAAACACCGCCATCCATCAATACAATGCGATCGGCAACTTCGCGCGCAAACCCAACTTCGTGAGTCACCACCACCATTGTAATTCCTGTTTGAGCCAAATTTCGCATTACATCTAAAACTTCCCGCACCATCTCCGGGTCTAATGCTGATGTCGGTTCATCAAACAGCATGATTTTAGGCTGCATTGCTAGAGAACGTGCAATAGCGACCCGCTGCTGCTGTCCTCCAGACAACTGTCCGGGATATTTTTTTGCTTGTTCCAAAATGCCCACTCTTTCTAAGAGTTGCATTGCCACTTCTTCGGCTTTTTTCTTTGGCCAGCGGCGCACCCATACTGGCGCTAGCATGACATTTTCCAAGACTGATAAGTGGGGAAATAGGTTGAATTGCTGAAACACCATTCCTACTTCGCGGCGGATTGTCTCGATGTTGCGTAAGTCGTGGGAAAGTTCGATTCCGTCGATCGTAATTTTACCTTGTTGGTATTCTTCTAAGGCGTTGAATGTGCGAATAAACGTCGATTTTCCCGAACCAGATGGCCCCATCACCACAACCACTTCACCTCGGTTTACGGTCATGCTGACGCCTCGCAGTACGTGAAATTGTCCGTACCATTTGTGGACGTTTTCTGCTACGATTACCTGTTCTGGGGTTGTGGGTTTAGTTTGCATAGTTTGTCCTTTAAATAATGACGGATAATTATTGCCTGATGACTGTTGACTACTTCAGCGGAGGGGGGTTTATATATATTTGGGTTGGGAGGGGGCGGGTTTATATATATTTGGGTTGGGAGTTATATTTTGTTGGTGAACCCGCCCCTACAGACTGCGGACTAATGACTTTTTTCTAAAGTTCGTTCTATTTTGCGGCTTGCTAGGGAGATTGAGTAGCAAAATATCCAATAAATGATGCCGACGAATATGTAAACTTCGGCGTATCTGCCGATATAGGATGGATTTGCTAAAACTGCGCGGGATATTCCGATTAATTCTAACATTCCGAATAGAGATAGCAGGGAAGTATCCATAAATAATCCGATGAATTGACCGCCGATCGCCGGAATGACTATTCGCAGTGCTTGAGGCAGTACAATGAGAATTGTGAGTAGGGGTGTATTGAGTCCGATCGACCTAGCTGCTTCTATTTGTCCCCTGGGCACGGCCTGCAAGCCACCGCGCACGTTTTCCGCCAAGTATGCCGCACTAAATAAGGTTAATCCAGCAATGGCTCTAATTACTCTATCTAATTTCGGATATTCGGGCGGCAAGAAGAGTTGCAGCATCACTTGACCTAAAAACAAAATGCCAATTAAGGGTAAACCGCGAATAATTTCAATATATAATGTTGATAACAGTCTCACAACGGGCAAAGAACTTTGTCTGCCGAGTGCTAGCAATACTCCCAAAGGAAAGGAAAGCACAATACTAATAACTGCTAAAAAGAGCGTCAGCACTAAACCGCCCCAATCATTTGTTGACACTTCTGTCAAACCCAACCCGCCTTTAATTAGCCACAAAATTATGGGGAAGGAAAGAGCCCACATTGCAGGTATCCAACTCATTATTTTAGGGTTAATTTGTCTCCCCGTCCAATAGCTAGCAGCCGCTACAATAATATTGGCTAGCAGGTAAAAACGAGATGTTAAGTCGATCGGCGAAATGACAGCACCCACAACTGCAGCACCAAGTATAATTAGTAAAGGCGGATTCCAAAGACGTTCTTGCCGCTGAATGTTTCCCCAAGTTAATCCTCCCAACAAGGCAATTATGGCCGTTACTATCCACAGCCGCCAGTACGATTCGCGGGGAAATCTTCCTGCGAAAAATAGTGGCAAGTTGGCTTCTAATACGCGCCATTGAGCTTTTGTTGTTGCCCAAACGATAATTCCTTTAATAGTTTGGAAGGCGATAATTAGGCAAACTACTGTCAGAATGCTGTTGTACCAGGTACTAAATAAATTTTTGCGCGCCCAATTCCAAGGGGTAGGCGATTCGGTGGCTGGGGGCGGTAATATGGGGAGAGTTTCCATCTAGCGGTTTTCAATCCTATATTTTATTAACCCGCGTAGGCGGGTTTTGTTTGTGTAGACGCGATTTCCAATCGCCAGGGGTTTTGTTTGTGTAGACGCGATTTCCAATCGCCAAGGCTAAAAAAAATCCTACTTATTTTCGCCGATTTATCCAATCTTCTCCACCTGGTAACTGACTTAAATGCTGGGCTAACACTGCTGGTAAATCTTTGGCGGAATGGATATAAGTCAAGTTCAATAACCTCACAGCAGTCTGAATAATCAGGTTTCTATCCATCATCTCTGCAAGTTGAAATTGACTATAAATACCATTCAATACTTCCTCCGCCGCCTCTGCAATCGCATCCTCAATCACCTCCTCCTCTATAAAACTCTCCCATTCATCAGAATTGATGTAATAAGATGTTTTATTATCTTTAATATTTGCCTTCTTAATTTCTCTGATTGAATTGCGAATCGAACTAGCCCAAGAACCAGTTAATCGCTGTTCAACTTGATTTTTAATCAAGTGAATCAGCAAAACATTTAAAAAAGATTGGATTTGTCGCAAAATTGCCTGTTTGCTCATTCCATCTAACTCATCGACTATTGCCAAAGCATCCGTATACCTTCCTTCCACTATGCTTTTTCTAAGAGCAATTAATTCTTGTGTCATTTGATGTTCCTCAAGTTTGATACTAGCAAAAAAAAGATAGTTGTTGTTGGTTATTTTTATTATTGTTTAGTCGTCAATTCACAAGTTTTCGTTACTCGGTCTCAGCTAAAGTCACTGTACGCCATTTAACGCGCTCTCCTTTGATTCCAATTAAAATAGATTAAATTTCAACTATTTACCTTTCCTTGATTTGTACAGTTTTATTGTACCAATTCATGAACAGAGAAACTATCAAACTAATTGTTAGATATGTTACCATGATAATTAACATTGCTTCGATCGCCCGACCGGTCTGATTCAACGTCGGAGATCCCACCACAAAATAAACGTCGGGATAAGCAACCGCAACCGCTAAACTCGAATTCTTAGCTAAATTCAGATACTGACTGGTTAAAGGCGGCACAATCACCCGCAAAGCTTGCGGTAAAATTACCATCCGCATCATTGTTCCAGACTTCAGCCCCAAAGACTTTCCCGCTTCCCACTGGCCTTTCGATACTGACTGAATTCCGGCCCGCACAATTTCTGCAATGTAACTGCCAGTATACAAGCTGAGTCCTGTCACCAAGGCAGCAAATTCTGGAGTGAATTTTAATCCTCCTTCGAGTTGCAATGTTGGTGTCAGGCGCGGAACATCTAGACGAAAAGGCAGATTTTTGGTGATAATCCAAGCTAAGATTGCACTTAGCCCGATCGCACCTAGAGCCCAAAACAACTGTCTTCCCGGCTTAGCTTCTTCCAACATCACCCGCGCCCGCCACATCCACAGCCCAGCGGCAGCCAAAACTCCGACAGTTAGCAAAATCAACCAAATCTCAAAACCCGGCAAAGCCACCGCTGTTGGTACAGCAATGCCGCGATTTGTCAAGTAAATCGGCCCCCTCATCTGCTGATTGTCTTCGAGTTTTGGCAGGGAAATGAAAACGGCAAAATACCAGAAAAATAATTGCAGCAATAACGGCGTATTTCGCAAAATTTCTACGTACAAACCAGCCAAACTCCGCAGCAGCCAATTGTCGGAAAGGCGCGCAATTCCTACAGTCAAACCCGCAACTGTTGCAAAAATAATGCCGAGACCCATCACCCGCAGCGAATTAATTAAACCGACAAAATAAGCTTGTCTGTAACTATTTTCGGGACTGTAGGGAATCACGCTTTCGCCGATGTCAAAGGATGCTTGGGAATTGAGAAAGTCAAATCCAAATGCAATCCCCAGTTGCGAGTAATTGGCACTGAGATTGTCCGCGAGAATGGCGATAACAATTATTACTAAAATTAGGGCGATCGCCTGTACGGCTATTTTCCAGAAGCGATCGTCCCGCAGCAGTTTTGATATATCTTTAAAATTGGGAAATCTCTGGGCTTTGCCCGGTTGAGGTTCTGGGTTCATAACTTAAATTATATTTGATAAATCTGCTGGCAAATCCAGGCGAGATTGAGCTTTGGTGCGTGATATCGTTTCCGGTTGCATCGGAATTATTTAACCGCAGAGGGCGCAGAGAACGCAGAGGGAGAGAATACAGAGATGAATTATTCCGATGCTACCGGATTTGATATGACTTGATAGTTACTCGATTGGCGATCGGGATTTTTCAAGTCACGCACTCTACATAGCTTTGGTGCGTGACTTGATAGTTACTCGATTGGCGGATCGGGATTTTTACCGTCACGCACCCTACATAGCTTTACTAGCGGAATGGCGGCGAGTAAAGCAAACCGCCATCTTTCCAGAGTCTGTTTTGACCCCGTTCTAACTTGAGTGTACTTTTGGGGCCGAGGTTGCGATCGTACATTTCCCCGTAATTCCCCACTTTCTTCACAACGCGGACGGCGTAGTCGTTCGGGAGTCCGAAACCTTTACCTAAATCTCCTTCTGTTCCTAGCAAACGTTTGATGTTCGGGTCTGTAGTGCTTGCCACAATTTGGTCTACATTTCCTGAATTAATTCCCAAATCTTCAGCTTCAATCGCCGCGAAAACGATCCATCTCACCGCATCAGCCCATTTAGGATCGCCGCTTTTCACCGCTGGGGCTAATGGTTCTTTTGACATCACGATCGGCAAAACAACATTATTCTCGGAATTCGGCAGAGTTGTCCGCTTAGAAACAAGTTGCGATCGATCGGCAGTAACACCTTGACAGCGACCTTCTTGATAGGTAGCAAAGGTAGCATTCACATCTTCAAACACCACAGGAGTGTATTTAATTCCTAATTTTCGCATTTGGTCGGACAAATTTTGTTCGGTGCTCGTACCTGTCTGCACGCAGATAGATTTGCCCGCAAAATCTTTTAAACTTTTGATGCCGCTGTCTTTTTTGACCATGATGCTTTGAGAGTCATAAAAGATCACCGGGGCAAATTCCAGTCCGGTAGTGCTGTCGCGACTCGCGGTGTAGGTGGTATTTCGGCTGAGAATGTCGATTTCTCCCGCCTGCAAAACTGTAAATCTATCTTTAGCATTGAGCTTTCGGTACTCGACTTTTTCGGGATCGTCAAATATTGCCGCCGCCACAGCCCTGCACACATCCACATCCAGTCCCGAATATTTGCCTTTTTCGTCTACAAAGCTAAAACCCGGCAGTTCGCCACTGATGCCACAAATCAGTTTGCCCCGGCTGATAATTGTATCTATCCGGCTGGAACCTTGTTGCGAGTTGCCGCCTGCTGCAGTTGTTGCTGTTGTTTGTCCGGTTTGTGCCGATCGATCCCTACAAGATGCCAACGGTGCCACAAACAACACACTTGCTAGTAGCAGAAATCCCCATTTACGCATAGATTTTAATAGAACGCTTTCCTGACAATCCTACCTTGTAGCTGTCAGAACTGTGGGGATCGGCGATCTACACAGCTTCCGGTTTCAAATTAGCCGTTCTGCATCCGTTGCTGCACAGCGACAACTGCCCCGACTACCCGCCTGTTTTTTTTGAGCAAGCTGGGATCCCAAAGTTAGAAACCCGGTTTCTGGCTGGAGGTGTGGTCGTCAAACCTCAGATTTATCCCCGAAACCCGGTTTCTTTTCTGCTATTTCTGCCCAGCGCGAGGGAGAATCGCCTTTCCCTGGAATATTTATCCGATTTTGATTGAATCCGCTCACAGTAGCTCTGGTGCCAGCCGCTGCTCAGCTAAATCGCGGATTAGGGACAGCCGAGACTGGATGTATTCGTCCAACAAATCTGCTTCTTTGCCATTGAGCGCAGAGTTTGTCTTTAACTGCTTCAGCAGCCACTGTACCAGGGTGGCATCGTCTAAATTGACTAACAGAGTAGCTTGGGTGGTCTCAATTAATGACCAGAGTTGGCGTAACATGACTGGAGTCATAAAACCTCGTTGAGCGTAAATACGCACTTAATGGGCGGGGATAGCGAAAAGCTGGTCTTGGTGTCTCAAGCCGATAGACGAAAAGCACCCTCTGAGCCATCGGCTTAATGATTATTTTATATTTGACCACAATAACTTAAGACAGTAGTGTCGCAAGTTACAACACACAAGATGTTATAAGAGTTCCCAATTCCTTCACATTGAGATAAACATCTTGATAAAAGATTAACAATCTTTACACGCGCTCGCTCGCGGGGCTGCCAATATCCGCGATCGGGCTCCACGGGCCCGGTGCACAATAAAATTGACTACTCGGTAGCCACAAACTTTTGAACCCTCGCCAGAATTATTTCTAATTCAGCAATGATTTTTGTAGCCCCCTCCAAATCATTAGATTCAGCCAGACTTTGAAGCCGATCTGCCATATCGGGCATTAACCGCACCGCCGCCGTAGCGCTGACACCTTTAATTTGATGAGCGTGGCGGGCGAGTGTCTCCATATCTCCCAAGGCGATCGCCCCCTTAGCAGCTTCTAAATAACTACCAGTATCCACCACAAAAGTTTGCAGTATTTCCCGCTCAAACTCTACATCAGCCCCCGAAATTTCGTGCAAACGTGCCATATCGACTACCGATTCGATATCTGGTTCAGAGTTTTGAAGTTCCTCGGCCTTAAACTTGGGATTTCCAATTTTTAGTTTGACCGACCAATTTGCTAGTACCGATTTTAACTTTTCGATCGCAATAGGTTTGCTAATATAATCGTCCATGCCCGCCGCCAGACACTTTTCCCGATCGCCCTTCAAAGCATTCGCCGTCATCGCAATCACCACCGTCTTTTGATGTGGTTCCATCTTCCCAGCAGCATCTGCCGCTTCCCGGCGGCGCAATTCCAGCGTTGCTTCGTAACCGTCCAAAACCGGCATCTGACAGTCCATCAACACAATGTCATACTTTTTCTGAGCAACCATAGATAGCGCCTCTGCGCCGTTATTCGCGACATCCGCAGTGCATCCCAAAACTCTAAGTTGATTGAGACCAACTTTTTGATTGATTGGAGTATCTTCAACTAACAAAATCTTTAAACTTGCTAACTCCCGGTTGTCAATAGCTGAGGCTCGATTCGACGTTGAATTTGCCTGCGACTCATCAATCAGCGTCATCGGGGCGATCGCATTCGCCAAGCAATCAAATAGTCGGTGAGCTTTCACAGGTTTAGTTAAATACCCGCTAAAACCGCTATCTACCAAGCGTTTCGCCTCTGCAAGCTGAGTCATTGAAGTCAGCACCACCCAATGCGTCTGCTGCATTGCCGGCTCAGAAATCCTCAAGCGTTCGAGACTTCCGGCCACCATTTCCGGCAACTGAATATCAACCAAAACGATATCGTAAGGGGAATTAACGCTAACAGCTTTGTACAGAGATGCGATCGTCATCCAACCGTTTTCCACCTCCTCAACTTCCATTCCCCACAAAACAGCCATTCTCACTAGCACTTTTCGCACAGTCGGCTTGTCGCTGGCAACTAACATTTTTCGCCCCGCCAGCACCGTTTCAAAATTCACTTCGCACGCTGTCCCGACAGCAGTTAAATTTTCCGTAACTGTCGGCACAGTAAACCAAAAAGTCGAGCCTTTGCCAGGGGTACTTTCCACACCGATTTGCCCACCCATTAATTCCACCAACTGCTTAGAAATAGCCAGCCCCAAACCTGTGCCACCGTATTTTCTTGTCGTAGAGGCATCAACTTGAGTAAAAGATTGAAACAGCTTTTTTTTGTCTTCGGGAGCAATCCCAATTCCTGTATCTGTTACTTTAAACAGCAGGAGCATAAAGTCACTGTTTTCTATTTTCAACGGCTCGATATTCTCTAAAATTCTCTGATTATCGGTGGCTGCCAATAACTCAGGATTACTAGCATTAGCAACCTCAATTACCACTTCTCCTGCTTCTGTAAACTTAATAGCATTGTTGATCAAATTAGTGAGTATTTGCCGCAACCGCGCTGCATCACCTTTAATTTGCACCGGCACGTCACTGTCAATCAGTGCCACCACTTCTATACCTTTTTCTTGTGCGGGAGTTGCCAACAAATCCAGCACTTCATTCATACAGATACTGAGGTTAAATTCTAGTATTTCTAAGCGCATTTCTCCGGCTTCCAGTTTGGAGAGATCCAGAATATCGTTAATGATGGAGAGTAAATTTTGACCGCTGAGTTTCAGCGTCTGTACAAAGTCAAGCTGTTCGGGAGTAAGATTCGTTTTCAGCAGCAAATCTGTCATCCCCATCACTCCATTCATCGGAGTACGGATTTCGTGACTCATATTTGCTAAAAATAGCGACTTCATTCGAGACGCTTCTAGGGCTGCTTCTCGTGCCTGCTGCGCTTGTTCAAAAAGAGTAGATTGCTGAATGGCGATCGCCAACTGCACGCTCAACCTTCCCAGCAAATCCATCTCAGAATCAGTCCAAACACGCGGAGCGCTACACTGATGGGCAATCAGCAATCCCCACAACCGATTTTGGCTCGTTTCCAAACTCCTTCCCGGCAGTTCACTTCGAGTTTCCGGCGAATATTCTGCTGCCAAACCCTGACTTTCATCGCCTATAAAAATTGGTACAACTACATTAGCCCTTACCTGCAAACTAGCGAGTAAATCTCGGTGTTCATCGCTCAAATTGGCAGTATAAATATCTGCCATTGCTTGAATTGTTCCTGGACTGTACAGCCATACAAAATTTTCCCCAAAGGATGTTCTTTGAACTTTTCTGCCCAGCAGGGGCATCCAATCATCCCCTACAGATTCCACAACAACAACCGCTGTTTCCTCGGAATCAAAACGATAAATTATCGTGCGGTCAGTTGCCAGCAACTGCCGCACTTCTTGTACAGCAGTGCTCAGAGTTTGAGTGAGGTTGAGAGACTGCCGGACTCGCTGGGCGATCGCCGAAACCAGCCGTTCTTGTTCTGCTTGTTCCCGCAGCATTCTCTCAGCTTGCTTGCGTTCGGTGACATCGCGAATTACCGCAGCAAAGCACAGCGGCTCAGTGGTTTGAGGGTGCTTGACCAGAAAAGCATTCATCACAACATCAATGGGCTGTCCGGTGGCCAAGTGCTGCATTTGACCTTCGCCTTGCCACTGGCCCTGACTGATAATTGTTGGTAAAATCTCTTGACTGAATTTCTGTTGAAAATAGGGCCCAATATAATCCCAAATCTCCGTATAAAGCACTGCCGAAAGATTCTCTACCCCCACCAGTTTTCGTCCGGCTTCGTTGACAAACAGCGTTTTGCCTTTCAGGGTAGCCATACTGATAAAATCGCTGCTGTTTTCAATCAGCGACACAAATTTTTGCCTTTCTTCTTCTCCTTTTTTGCGTTCAGTAATGTCGCGCTTGACGCAGACGTGACAAATTACATCGTCGGCGTTGTTAATCACAGAGTATGCCGCAACGTCGATCGCCAGCGTGTGGCCTTTTTTAGTGGAGTTAATAATTTCGCCCCGAAAACTTCCTGTTTTTGCTAAACTTTGGGCAATTGCCAAAAAGCGATCCCCCGCAACCAGCGGCGAAGCTTCTGCTTCTAATTCCGCGTCTGTGTATCCTAGAAGCGTTTGGTGAGCAAGATTTTGTTCGACGAAAAACCCGTCAGCATCAATAATGACGATCGCATCGTTGGAGTTTAAAAATATTTCTCGGTAAAGTTTTAGTTTTTCCTCAGCTCGCTTGCGTTCGGTGATGTCTCTTTTGACATTTACGTAGCAAACTACATCCCCAGCATCATTTAAAACCGCAAAAGCCGAAACCTCCACCTCAACTGTTCCTTCTTCCACAGCCTTAATACAGGTCATTTCGCCTCGGTAACTCCCAGTTTCTGCCAAGCTTTGCAGCACAGACGTAAATGCCTGTTCTCCCATGTGAGTTGCAGGCGTTTTTCCCCACAATTTAGACGAACTGTAGCCCAGCAAAGCAGTGTGAGCTTGATTTGTTTCTAAGTAATAGCCTTGGGGGTCTAAGATCGCGATCGCATCGTTGGATTTCAAAAATATTTGTTGATAAAGTTGCAGCTTCCGTTCAGCTTGTTTCCGGGCGCTAATATCCGTGAACAAGCCGTAGTAAACTATCTCCCCCGATGCTTGAAATTCGGGCTGGGAAGCTCCTTGCACCCATTTAAGTTTTCCCGACGGAGTGACAATTCTTCCTTCCCAGCGCCAAGGCTGCAAGTTTTCAGCAGAAAGCGTCACCGAGTTGAGAAAATCATTTCGATCTTCGGAATGAATCATGTCAACAATTACATTAAAATTCTGCTGAGCAGCCTCTGGTTCTATTTCATACAATTCTCGGCAGCCCGCGCTCACAAACGAGAAGGCCATCGAGCCGTCTGGATGTAAGTCAATTTGATATACCGTACCGGGTACGCTAGCAGTAATTTTTTGCAGTTTGGCTTGGCTTTGATTCCTGGCTTCATCTGTGGCCTGCAATTGACCAATCTCTCTAGAAAAACCCAAAACCCCAAATATATTACCCTCTGCATCGCACAGTGGCACTTTTTGCGTGTCAAAGATGTGCTGTTTGCCACCTTCAAAGACGATCGCCTGGTAGGGATTGTGAACCCTCTCCCCAGCCAGCACAGCTCGATCTTCCTCGCGGATGCCCCTAATTGAGTTGTTGCGATCGCCAAAGACTAATTCGGCACAAAACCCTAATTCAATATCATCTTTGCCGATTATTTCCTCAACATTTTTCCCCACATATTCCGCAAAACTTTGATTGACAAAAATGTATCTAAAATTTTTATCTTTCGCAAAAACTCTGTCCGGCGCATCGTCCATTACAGCCCGCAACAATAGTTCTTGACTTTCCGAATCCAGAGCAAAATTAGTTTTTAGTTTATCCTTGACACTGGTCGTTTTAGCTGCTAATGTATTTAACTGTTTTTTTGCACAAATTTGAGCGACTGTGTGGAGCAAACAAAGGTGTTCCAAATTAAAAGCATTTGCCTGCTCTGCACCAATGAAAAATACTCCCAACCATTCTTCACTTTCATCCAGGTTGGCTGGTGCCATCAATACCGACTGAAACTGAGCAATTGGTGGCGGAGCGATGTTGTGCGCCCAGTCCCGATTGCCGGCGAGCCATTCAGCGCGAGCAACCTGCAAGCGCTCTTCAATTTCGGCTTTGGCGCTAGCAGTTAAGGGCTGTGAGTGTTCCAGGTATAGTCGATCGTCCGGTGGCGTCAAAAGGGCGATCGCCGCGCCAGGAATGAGGCGATCGAGATATGCCAGACACGCAGACCAAATTTCATCAGCACTGAGACTGGTTTGAACTTTTGCAGTAAGTTCGTTGAGAACTTGCAGTTCCAAGGTACGCTGGCGGACTTGTGCTTTGAGGCTGGCGGCTAGGATTTGCATAGTGCTCACCACGCTGGTTTGCTTATATTATAATTATTGATTTTTTAAATTTTTCAAACAATCATCTTAAAATACATCCGCCGAAAAGACAACTTTTTGATATTGAAATTACCTTCAACCGATAAATAAAAAGCGTGCGATGGGAGCAAATCGGCACCGCAAAGCACCAGGTTCGCTCCCGCAGCGAGATTTAACAGCGAAATTATCCCATTAAAATCACGTTATCGATGACGTGGATGACGCCGTTGTCTGCTTCGATATCCGCAGCAACAACTGTAGCATTTTTCACCTCAAAACCGTCCGAACAATCAATTTTAATCGGCGAACCTTCCAAGGAAGTAACAAAACCGACTTTTGCCAAATCAGCCTTCATAAACTTCCCCGATACCACGTGAAACATCAAAATCCTGGTTAGTTGGGGAACGTTCTGCACTAGGGTTGTGATAGTTCCCGGCGGCAATTTCGCAAAAGCATCGTCAGTGGGTGCAAAGACAGTAAAAGGGCCCGGACTTTTGAGCGCGTCTACTAAATTAGCTACTTGCACCGCCGTTACCAGGGTTTGAAACGAACCCGCACCTACGGCAATATCAACAATATCAGGCATTGTGTTTTACCTCATCTGGGAAAAAGTTCTATTAAGTATCGTAAACTGATTTGGTTACTGGTTATATCAAATCTGTTATAGCAAGCCTAAATCATTTGTGAATTTCTTACTCCCTCCCCTTGATAAGGGGAGGGTTGGGGTGGGGTAAAAAGTTGACGACTCCTGCAAGGATGGCTATAGGATCGGAATAATTCATCTCTCTTATCTCCCTCTGTGTTCTCTGCGTTCTCTGCGGTTAAATCATTCCAATGCAACCGGAAACCATATTATTGGTTATTTGTACAATACTGCTGGCGTACCCTATGCCAAAACCTCTGTTTCTAAATCTGCTCTTGGTGAGTTAAAATTATCTCCTTTGTGAATGCTAAAACTGCCGTACAGAAGAGAAATTTCAAAAATATCTGTATGAATCAAAGCTGCTTTCCGGTGCGCGTTTTCACCCAAATGAATGCCAATCAAATCAGCTTCAGTATCTGTGACATCTTCAGGATGGAACACCTCCCAACTGATGTCTCGGCAGTCATGAAATACTATGCTATAAGGCAATCGATCGCCTGTCGGATCGTAAATACATTCAAATAAAATTTCATTCCCCCACAAAGACACATTGACATTTGCGATCAGGGATGTAAGTCCACCTAAATTAAGCAAGTTGTAGTCATCGGGCATATTAATTACTCACTTTTTCTCCAGTATTGTGCGTCCCAGGAATCTTATTGCCAAATTCATCGCGTGTTTTGACCAAGCTGCCATCTTTGTCAAGACGCAAACCTTTGTTTATTTTTCGGCCATCTGAACCGTATCTGGGAGGTGGGGTGCGTACAACTTCACCATCAGGACGGATATTGACTCGCGAACGATCGGCAAATTCGTATTCAAGATAACCCCCTTCAGTAGTTCTGATTTCTGCACCCAATCCGCGCAAAAAGTCATCGACTTCTTGGCGAGTCATCCCGGTTAAGTCTCCAAATTCAGATGCAATTCCATTACCTCCAACTCCCTGACTCGGCACGCAAGTCTCCTCACCAACCATTGCTTATTGGAGTTTAGCACAGTTATAAACTGGGAAAAAGAAAGTTCGGCAACGAGCAATGTACGGGATGTAACGGATAAATGGAAGAAGGAAGATGGCAGAATTATTCCTCAAACTCACAATTACCAATTACCAATTACCAAAACAAAGAGGGCGCATACCGCACGCCCTCTCAGCAATTAGCCAAAAATTATTTATTAGCCGATTTGAACTTTAACCACGCGGTTCTTTTCCGCTTCCGCTTTGGGCAAATTCAGGTGCAAAACTCCATTTTTGTACTCAGCTTCTACGCTGTCATTTTGAACCCGTGCGGGTAGGGGAATCACCCGGCGGAACGAACCGTAACGGAACTCAGAGCGAGTCATGCCTTTATCTTCACTCTTAGTTTCCAGACGGCGTTCGCCGCTAATAGCAACAGCTTCTGCGGTTACTTGTACGTCCAAATCCTTAGCTTCCATGCCCGGAACTTCTAATTTAAGGTGGATGGCTTCGGGAGTTTCATCGAGTTCGGCGGGGGGTACAAAAGCAACACCGTTAGATGCGCGATCGGTTGCCGGTGTCAAGCTATCAAACAACCGATTCATTTCTCGTTGCAAGGAGTCCATTTCCCGCAAAGGTTCCCAACGAATAAGTGCCATAACTAATACCTCGACTATCTGAAGTTTTTATGGTTGAGAAACACTTGACTCAACCTGTATTTAATATATTCCAGCTCCCGAAACTGGGGGATTCGGTTTTCCGCAAAAAGGCCGATCGCATTTCCGAACATTCGCGATCGGTATTGTAAAATCATCAAAAGGGGCGGGTATCCGATCCAACCCGAACCCAGCAATTTTAGATTTTAGATTCGATCGAGGAATTCCCATCTAAAATCTAAAATCGAAGGTTCGATTAACTCCACCGCGAATGCTGATAAGAAGCGTAGGTATCAAACAAAGCACCCACCAAACCAAAAGTTAGACCGATGACGAAAAAACCCTGGAGGGGACAGCCGCTGCCGAAAGTAGCTAAGAACTGCAAAATCAGCTCTTCTCCAGAACGACCAACTCCTTGGAGAGCAGGCACGAAGCCAATCAGCGAAAAGCTAGTCAATCCCCCGCCGATTAACAATAAGGGGGCGACAAAGCTCAACAGGCCCGTCAACAGTACAGAGCGAAGAAAATTGGGAAAAATGCTCATAAGAGTCAGTAAATTCAGCTAAACTGCCGAAAGGTGCAAGCAAACAAAACTTGTCCTTTTCTACGATAGGCAGCGATCGCCCTCCGTGGCCAGTTCTGTCAGAAATCTTAAATGTTATAGAAAAAACTTGTTTAAGATTTGTAGATAGATTTCATTTTTGGCAGTTGTTCTACACTCGAAATCCCCTTGAGCACCACTACATCTTCCAGCCTCAGTTTGTGGAGTCGGCGGTTGCTGGCAGCAGCTTTATTGGGCGGCCAAGTTATGCTGCACTTGCTGAAGGGCAAAATTCACCGTCGCAACACCATCGACCAAATGGCAGCAGTCGGCCCGGAATCTCTGCTGATTGCTTTGCTGACTGCGGGTTTTGTCGGCATGGTATTTACTATTCAGGTAGCGAGGGAGTTTATTAACCTCGGGGCCGGCAATGTCGTAGGTGGCGTTTTGGCTTTGTCTTTGACTCGCGAGCTCGGCCCCGTCTTAACAGCGGTAATCGTGACGGGACGGGTAGGTTCGGCTTTTGCGGCGGAAATCGGCACGATGCAGGTAACAGAACAGATAGATGCCCTGCTGATGCTCAAAACAGACCCGATCGACTATTTAGTAATTCCCCGCGTCATTGCTTGCTGCTTGATGCTGCCAATTTTAACCATCATGTGTCTCGTCACGGGCATCCTCGGCGGACTGCTGATTGCTACGACGATGTACGGCATCTCTCAAAACGTGTTTTTAGAATCAGTCCGCAATTTCCTGAGTTTGTGGGATATTTGCAGCGCGGCAATTAAGGCTTTTGTATTCGGTGGTTTGATTGCTGTAATCGGCACTAGCTGGGGCTTGACCACCACCGGCGGGGCAAAAGGCGTCGGCCAATCGACTACCACAGCGGTGGTGACGGCTTTACTGGCTATTTTTATCTTTAACTTTTTGATGACATGGCTGATGTTTCAGGGCACGGGCTCTAGCGTACTCAAAGGCCTGTAAGCTAAGAAACGGATAAAATATGAATAATTGGCAACATTAGTTTACTACCCTTGATTTAAACCCGTGACTACAACAGCCTCTTCGACTGCGCCGACAAGTACGATCGAACTCGCCCCGAGTTATGCGATTCCCCTAGTCCTGGTACTGGCGGCCGTACCGCTACTGTTCGTGCAGAAGTGGGTGAGTTTGCCACTTTCTGTGTTCGGCTTGTTTTTGATGTACCAAGCCGCCACCATCCGGCTACAATTTACCCCAACAGATTTGGACATTTATCGATCGTCCAACTTAATCCGCCGCTTTCCTTACCGAGAATGGCAAAATTGGCGGATATTTTGGCCCGCTGTGCCGATTTTGTTCTATTTCAAAGAAATTAACAGCATTCACTTTCTGCCGGTTCTGTTCGATCGTAAAATGCTACAGACCTGCTTAGAACAGCGCTGTCCCCGTCAAGACTAAAAAAGTTGTTAATTTTTAATTTTTAACTTTTCCGTGCCCACGCCGAACAAAATTTCCCATGAATTCAGACGAATCTCCAACCCAAGAACCGCAACCACAACCAGCCACCCCAAGCGGTGACGGCGAAGTCGATTTACCCGTGAATGAGACGGAGTACCAAGTTCTATCTCAAACACAAGATTTGTGGATCGACGAAAATGAACTGCCCGCCCAACTCCCGGCAGAAACAGACCCGCCGCTGGACGAGGAAGATGCCGAAATTGCCCAATTCGTGGACGAAGCAGGCGCACTAGCCCAAATTGCGCCCAACACCGACGAGGCCGAATCAGAAAGTCCGATCGCTCAAATCGAGATTCCCACAGACTCCCAGCCAACAGCAACCGCAGAAATGGTAACGCCCATCCCAGAAAATGTTACCGAACAGTTGACAGAGAGAATCAAAGAATTGCAGCAGCAAGAACAAGCTTTGACTGAAAAAATTGCCGCCTTGGAAGCCGACAAAGCCAATGCTATAGAAGCGTTGGGCGCGGCTCAAACATCGATCGGGCGTTTGGTACAAGACGGCTTGATTCAACTAGATCAGCGCAAACAAGCGCTACAAATCGAAGTAGAAAAACTAGAACGCCGGCGCGATCGAATTCAGAAGGAAATGCGAACCACTTTTGCCGGCGTTTCCCAAGATTTAGCAATTCGAGTCCAGGGTTTCAAAGACTATTTAGTAGGCAGTTTGCAGGATTTGGCCGCTACCGCCGAACTCTTAGATTTGACACCGCCGACGCAAGAGACACCACAGCGAACTGCTGCTGAGGAGTCTCAATCCTCAGCACCGGTAAATCCCAAATTTGCCGAACAGGGATTTCAAGAACAAGCCAAACAAATTCGCCGCACCCTCGATCAATATCGCACTGTCCCCGACTACTACGGCCCGCCTTGGCAACTCCGCCGCACTTTTGAACCCATCCACGCGGAACGAGTTTCTAACTGGTTTTTCACCCAAGGAGGAAGGGGCGCTTTGCGGACTATGGGTTCGCGCTTGCAAAATATCTTGATTACTTCGACAATTATTTCTGTACTCAGAAGCGTCTACGGCGGACGGGTGCGGACTTTGGTGCTCGCCAACAGTCCCGAACGTTTGGGAGAGTGGCGCCGGGGTTTGCAGGACTGTTTGGGCATTACTCGCAGCGATTTTGGCCCGGAAAGGGGGATTATTATGTTTGAGTCTGCGGAAGCTTTGGCTCAAAAAGCCGATCGACTGGTGAAAGATGGCAAATTGCCCCTAATTGTCATTGATGAAACTGAGGATTTAATTAGTTTGTCAATCCTGCAATTTCCGTTATGGTTGGCCTTTGCTGCCGATCCGCAAACTTTGACGACTGCTAAGGATTTTTGAGTAAGTCCGGGCGAATATAATTCGCTGCTATACAAACTTTCGTCCGCCTGCGTGGACTGAAGAAACTCAGAGGGAAATTGACCGGAATTGGTTGTTCCTTCTTCTTCCTTCTTCCTTCTTCCTTCTTCCTTCTTCCTTCTTCTTCCTTCTTCCTTCTTCTGCCTTCTGCCTTCTGCCTTCTGCCTTCTGCCTTCTGCCTTCTGCCTTCTTCCTTCTGCTGTACACGAAATCTCAAATAAAAAAATGGCTAGCTGGATAATTTTAAATGGCGCACTGTTAATAGCAGCTTATCTGCTTGGTTCGATTCCGACTGGGTACGCCTTGGGGAAATGGATGCTGGGAATTGATATTCGAGAGGTTGGTTCGGGTTCGACTGGTGCGACTAATGTACTGAGGACTTTGGGCAAAGGGCCGGGGTTGGGGGTGTTGTTGGTGGATGTGTTGAAGGGGGTAAGTGCGATCGTCCTAATTCGCTATATTTACTCTCTCACTTTTACCAGCCAGCTAGCAACCGCCGCCGGTTTAGAAAATATTGCAACTGTCCTCCCTTGGATGGCAACTTTGGCGGGTTTCTCGGCTGTTTTGGGCCACAGCAAATCAATCTGGCTGGGGTTTACGGGGGGTAAATCTGTGGCTACGAGTTTGGGAGTTTTGCTTGGTTTGTACTGGCCCGTTGGTTTGGGAACTTTCGGAATTTTTGGAATCGTGTTTGCGGTGTCGCGAATTGTTTCTTTAAGTTCGATTATCGGGGCAATTAGCGTGGCTGGATTGATGTTTGCTTTACATCAGCCCCTGGCTTATGTATTGTTTGGCATTGCGGGCGGTGTGTTTGTAATTGTGCGGCACCGCAGCAATATTCAGCGGCTTTTGAATGGTACGGAACCAAGGATTGGGCAGAAATTGGAAACAGCAGCTAGCGATTGATCTGAAACAGCCTGACACCTTTTCAATTATTTCCCATAACGGGCCCTAGTTCCAACACAAATCCGGGCAAAATATCTTCCCCTGACAGCGTAACAGGGGACTGCAATATTTCTATTTCTCGATCGATCCTATAAATCTCCACACTCCGCGTTTGCGGGTCAATCAACCACCCCAAACAAACGCCATTTTCCCGATATTCCTGCATTTTCTCTCGCGTTTCTCGGATAGAATCAGTGGGCGAGCACAATTCCACTACAAAATCAGGACACAGTGGCGGAAATTTTCTTTTTTGTTCGGGAGTTAAAGCTTCCCATCTTTCGCGTTTTATCCAAGAAGCATCGGGAGAACGAGTTGCACCGTTTGGGAGTCTAAAACAGGTGGAAGAGTCAAAAGCAATTCCTAGATTCGGATTTTGGCGACTCCAAGCTTGCAATTGATAGGATAAATCCATATTACGGTTGCCCGTTTCTCCTCCCGTTGGTGGAACCATCAGCAGTTCTCCTTTTGCATTCCGTTCAAATTTATAATCGGGGTGATGTTGGCACAGTTCGTAAAACTGATCGTCTGTCAACTTGATCCACGGACTTAAATCTAATTTTAAAGTCAGCATGGCACTAACACCTATTTACCCAATTCTTGAGAACGCAAACAAGCTGCTTTCACTGCTTCGATTAGGGCAGAACGAAAGCCGTTACTCTCTAGTTTAGCAATTCCGGCAATAGTTGTGCCGCCGGGACTCGTAACTTGATCTTTCAATTGTGCCGGGTGCATTCCCGTTTCTTGCATTAGCTTCGCTGTACCGAATACTGTTTGTAAAGCTAATTGAGAGGCGATCGCCCGTGGCAGACCCGCACAAACTCCGCCATCTGTCAAGGCCTCTATCAAAATTGCTACATAACCAGGCCCGGAACCCGAAAGTCCAGTCACCGCATCGAGCATACTCTCAGGTACTTCTACCACTTCTCCCACGGCCTGAAAGATGCGCTTTACCAATTCTAAATCAGCCGGTTGCACGAGTTTTCCCGGAGCGATCGCGCTCATTCCCGCTCCTACCGTGGCTGGAGTATTCGGCATCACCCGCAGCACTCCCCGCCCCGGAAAGGCTGGTTCCAGCTTGCTCAGTGGCACTCCGGCCAAAATCGACACTACTAGCGCTTCTGGCTGGGAATTAGCCGTTTCTCCATTATTTCCCTGTTTGCGATCGGCCGCCACGGCCAACTCCAAAGCTACCGTATCAAAAACTTGCGGTTTAATCGCCAAAAACAGCACTTCTGTAGCCGCAGCAACTTCTAGATTGCTGGCTGTTGTTCCAATCCCGTATTTGTTAGCCAAAAACTCGCGGCGCTTTACCCCAGGCTCGCTCACCAATATTTCTGAAGGCAAATAAACTTTTTGTGCAATTAAGCGGGATAAGAGAGCTTCTCCCATTACCCCGCCGCCGATCGTACCAAATTTTATGTTAGTCATTAGTCATTAGTCATTAGTCATTAGTCATTAGTCTACAGTGCTACCTTGTAGGGTGCGTCGCCCGCAACAATTTACAAGTTCGATCGAAAATTAGAAAGCGACGCACCTTACTATTTTATGCTAGTCATTAGTCATTAATTATTAGTTGCCATTAATTATCAGTTCTCCGCCTTAGCTAAGAGTTAAGCGCCCAGAACTAAGGATACAAAATTCAGGATCTCGCTAGTTAAAAGCTTACTGGCTAATAACTAAAGACTAAAGACAGATGACTAATGACTAATAACTACTGACTAATAACTACTGAGCGATGGTAGCTTGTTCTGCCGGCCAGACTGTCGGTGCAGGAGCAGCAGCACGAGGGCGTCCTTGAGCAGGAGGCACTTCGTGAACCACACCAGACTGAGTTCTCACCTGCACGCAGCTAGGCGTAAACAAGAAAATACTTTCGCCAATTCGCTCTTGATGACCGTCAAGGGCATAAGTACCGCCCGCCACAAAGTCCACAGCTCTTTGCGCTTGGTCTGGGTCCATCACCGTCAGGTTCAAAACCACAGACTTCCGTTCCTTAAGGGCTCGAATTGCTGCCGGCATCTCTTCAAAAGTGCGCGGCTCCATTACTACTACTTCCGAAATCCCGTTCATAGCTCCAGGCATTCCAATCACGTTATTCATTACTGACCCTACTCCCCCGGTTGGTGCAACTACATCCATACCTGTCGATCCTACTACTGACCGCTCTCGCATTCTACGATTTTGACGACGTTCTTCTTCCGCTGCGACTGCCGCGGGGTTGGGTTCAGGCGCTTGGTAGAAGTTCTGATAGCGCTCCCCTTCAGTTTCGTCGTACACGTCATCGTACTCAGGCTCATTGTTGATCCCTACAAAATCTCGCAGTTTAGAAAAAATATTCATGATTCACGCTCCTTTACGACTTTGCTGCCCCGACTATACTCGCGTTGCGCGTTAGTCGCGGGTGGCTGACTATTCTATATTTAACCCAAATTGTCTTTATCAGAAGATTTCAATTATTTATCCCCTCCTAGAGCCAAATAAGGTTTGTCCTAGCCGTACCATAGTAGCACCTGCTTGAATTGCCAAATGATAATCTCCCGACATCCCCATCGAGAGCTGCTGCATTTGAATGTAGGGCAAATTTTGCTGCTGGATTTTGTCAGCAAGTTCGCGGGTGCTGTTAAATAATTCTAGGATTTGGGAGTCATCTAATCCCAGCGGAGGAATTGTCATCAAACCTTGAATTTTGATATGCTGACATTTGTTGAGTTCTGGAAGGTCAGCCAGCAGTTCTGGAACGCTCCAGCCGTATTTGTCCGGGTCGGGCAACATTTTGACCTGCAGGCAGACTTGGGGAGAGCAGGACATTTCCCCCGCCAAGCGCGAAAGTCGCTGAGCGAGTTTTAAATTGTCGAGAGAGTGAATCCACTGGAAATGCTCTAGGGCCTTGGCGGCTTTGTTGGCTTGCAAGTGCCCGATCAAGTGCCAGTTGATATCCGGTAAATCTTGCAGTTGGCTTTGTTTTTCGGCAGTCTCTTGAACCTTACTCTCGCCAAAATCCCGGATACCGCCGTCGTATGCTTCGCGGATAGCATCAGTCGATACCTGTTTGGTAACGGCAATTAACCGCACTGATTCCGGCAAGTGTTGGCGAATGCTGTTAATTCGAGAGGCTATGGTCATGGGTACTCAACGCTCTTGACGGGAGGGAAGGAAAATTAAGACTGTTACCAATTACCAAATTACTGATTTTCGTTATTGAAATGTACGCTGGTGAATGGTTTGCAATTGGTCGTACTCGTGATATTGACCGCTGCGACGCAGGGTTCGCAGGCGAATTTCGACCATGAGGCGAGCGTCGGAGCGGCTGATTGGTTCAAATCTCAGCCCGCCAGGGCCGTTTGTCACCAAAAAAAACAGGCGTTGGGCGTATAGGGTGGTAAATAATTCTTGGCTGTCTTCAACCTGGGATACCCTGAAGAGGAGGCCAAAGTTTGGATGATTCAGGTAAGTTTCGGTAGTCATTCACACTCACAATCTATCAATTTTAGATTAAAGATTTAGATTTTAGATTTTAGTTTCGCTCGATCGCTCGACAGCGTTGTTTGACGGCGGGGTACAAAGGGCGATCGCCGTAGCCGTGCAATAGTCTCCGTCGTGGCTGAGGCTTAATTGCCACTGGCAATTTCCCCAAACAGAGGCTTGTGCTGCTGCGGCTCCGTGCAGTTGCACGTTTGGAGCACCGTTTTCGGAGCGCCGAATTTCCACATCTGCATACCGTATTCCCCGCCATCCCGTGCCTAGAGCTTTGACAACGGCTTCTTTTGCTGCCCAGCGGCCCGCTAGCTGGTTGCAGGAAACTCGATTCATTTTACCTTTAATGCTGCTGTGTTGAGAATTTTGTTGTCCGCAATCCCTTTGTTCGGCGGGCGTGTAAACTTTTTCGAGGAAGCGATCGCCAAAGCGGTCTAATGCGGCTTGAATGCGCGGAACATATACGATATCTGTCCCAAGATAGATGTTCAAGGTCTTGGTTCTCTAAATATTTGTCTCCATTACTTTAGCAGGACTGTCGCGCA
>NZ_JAUBOR010000006.1:4542-37525 GCF_036700305.1 Microcoleus sp. Z1_A1 | reverse complement strand
AGGTCTTGGTTCTCTAAATATTTGTCTCCATTACTTTAGCAGGACTGTCGCGCACCAGACAAAACTTACTCAAATGTCAATACGCTTGGGTTAAGGAAAATTGTAGCGAAAATGTTGGGCGGAGTGAAACGGAGGGTTCGTTCCACGGGCCCAACCTACGCACGATCGGTTTTTTTAGCACTAACCCAAGCGTATTGACTCAAATGTATGCCCGTGCTTCAAAGCCCGCTCGAATCTTTCCTTCCCAATTCTTCAATCTCAAATCTAATCAATCTAAAATCTAAAATCTAAAATCTAAAATCGCAACATCTGTCCCAAGATAGATGTTCAAGGTCTTGGTTCTCTAAATATTTGTCTCCATTACTTTAGCAGGACTGTCGCGCACCAGACAAAACTTACTCAAATGTTGGCCTGTACTCCAAACGACGAGCTTCATCAGTCATTCCCAATTCTTCAATCTCAAATCTAATCAATCAATCAATCAATCAATCAATCAATCTAAAATCTAAAATCTAAAATCTAAAATCTCAACTGTCCCACCCCCAAACAAAACGGGCGCTCCAGAGGACGAGCAAGCAGCCGAGGGCGATCCAGTCTCGGATTTTCAATTGCAACTGGTGCCATTCTACACGGTGTCGATCGGGACTGGTGAAGCCGCGAACTTTCATGGCGCTGGCTATTTGTTCAGCTCGCAGGAGCAAGTTTTCTAACAGCCGCTCGGCTATCATCAACCACACTTGAGCTGCGCTGCGAAATCCGAGTTTTTTCCAGTTTATCGCTCTGGTTCTGACCGATCGCACTAAATTTTGTATTTCTTCCAATACTAGGGGAATAAATCGCAAAGATAAAGTTAATGTTAAGGCTATTTCGGTAATAGGCCAGTTCAAGCGGCGCAGGGGCTGCATTAAGTTTTCAAGGGCGGCGGTAATTTCTTCGCTGGCTGTGGTGAGAAGGTAGAGGTTGGTGCTGTAAATTACTGTGAAAAATAGGGTGCTGACGTTGATAGCTAAATCTAGGGATTTGCGAGTGATTTTAATCGGGCCTTGTTTTAATAAAACGTAACGGTAGTTTGTGGGTTGGGGGAGTTGATTTGGGCTTTGGGCTTTGGGATTGGGGATTGGGGAGTTTGAGCCTAAGTTAAAAGATTGGTACCAGGGTTTGGGCTTTTGAGGGGGTGGAAGGGTTGCCGGCTGTTGGGAAAAGGTTAATTCGTCGGCGGGGATGCGGGGCTGGTGTTCTGCGGGGAGTCCGTCGGGGGCGATCGCGCTGAGGCAAAATACTAATAGACAGAATAGCAGCAGGAGTCCCATTTGCTGTTTCCACACGCGCAAGGGAATTGCTGCAGTTAGTGTCAGTACGATTAACATTCCTACTAGCATCAACCGCCAGATGGGATTGGCGAGTATTGGTGCAATCAGAAATGTCATCAACCAAGCTAATTTGACGCGGGAGTCTAGCCGGTGAAGCCAAGTTACGGGTTGTTCTAGGTAAAGTCCTATGGGGAGCGATCGAAGTAAGTCCATCTTGTCGATTTTAGATTTTAGATTTTAGATTTTAGATTGAGGGATTGATTGATTGAGGGATTGAGGGATTGAGGGATTGATTGATTGATTGATTGATTGAGGGATTGAGGGATTGATTGAGGGATTGATTGATTGATTGATTGATTGATTGATTGATTGATTGATTGATTGATTGAGGGATTGAGGGATTGATTGATTGATTGATTGATTTTTGAATGGGATTATTTGATTGAGCAATTGATTTTTTGATTGGGGATTATTTGATGTTTTGATTTTTGATAGGAAATTTTTGTTGAATTTTGACATTTTTTTATTTGCGATTTGCTGTTGGGTTTTTAGCAATTAAAGTTTTGATGGACGCAACAGTCATCGCTAAAATCTCATTTGTTTCTGACATGATACTTTTCAATTTAGTGGCATCTACCAATTCAGCTTCAACTATTAACTCCATCCAGTAAAGACTTTCATCCGCTTCTTCTTCCACTATCCTGAGTTTAGAAATTAAGTCTGCTGTTGACTTCGCACGACAAGCCGCTCGATAATTGGCTCCTACAGAAGTTGCTGAACGAATTAACTGCTTGCCAATTACCTGAGAAGCGGAGCCTTTGGGCAGCGCATCTACTAGCTTAATAACTCTCAATGCTAGCTGCTTTGTTCTTCTTTTAAACTCTTGTTCGTCCACCTTGCGATTTGAGATTTTAGATTGTTTGATTTGGAATTGTTTCAAATACCAAGTAATTGAATTGCCAAGAGGCGAAGGAAGACAAAAGAAAAAAATCGCAACTTAATTATACCATTAAACTGCGTTTTCTCTTTAATCTAAAATCCAAAATCTAAAATCTAAAATCACTTCACGCGCAGTGCTCTGTTTGTTGTGCTCATTTCGGTGGCACGAACTTTTTTGCCTCTCCAAAGTAGCCGCATTGGTGTACCGGTAAAGCCTAGATGTTTGCGGAATTGGCTTTCCATGTAGCGGCGGTAATTTTCTGTGAAGCGTTTGGGATCGTTGACAAATAGGGCGATTGTCGGTGGCTGCGATCGCACTTGAGTACCGTAATAGATTTTGCCTTGTTTTCCTTGGCGGGTAACTGGGGCTGAGTGCCAGGTTGTGGCTTCTTCTATGACTTCGTTAATGACTGCGGTAGGGACGCGACGTTTGTGTTCGTCGGAGGCTTTGTCTACTAATTCAATGATTTTTTCAACTCGCTGTCCACTCATGGCGCTAACAAAAATCATTTCTGCCCAGTCGAGGAAATAAAGTCGGGTTCTGACTTCTCTTTCGTACTCGTATATTGTGTCGGACTCTTTTTCTATGGCATCCCATTTGTTGACGACTATGATGCAGGCGCGACCTTCTTGGCTGATGCGATCGGCTAATTTTTGGTCTTGATCGGTAACGCCGTCGATTGCGTCAATTACTAACAGTATGACGTTGGCGCGACGGATGGCTTTGAAAGCGCGGTTGATCCCGAAAAATTCTGCGCCGTATTCGACGTTTTTCTTTTTGCGAATTCCGGCTGTGTCGATCAGGCGGTAGGTTTTACCGTTGCGTTCTACTAAGGTGTCGATCGCGTCGCGGGTTGTGCCGGAAATTGGGCTGACTATGGCGCGATTTTCTCCGAGAAATGCGTTTAACAAACTCGATTTGCCGACGTTGGGACGACCGATAATTGCTACTTTAATTTCCTCAACTTCTGGTAATACTTCTGTGGGAAGGTAAGTAATTAATTTGTCAAGCAATTCGCCGGTGCCGTTACCGTGAATGCCGGAAACTGGGAAAGGTTCTCCGAGCCCCAATTGCCAAAAGTCGGCTGCTTGGGTAAGCCCTGTATTTTCGGATTCGCATTTGTTGACGGCGAGAATGACTGGGACTTTTTGCAGTCTCAGCCAAGATGCGATCGATTCGTCGCCGCCGGTGAGTCCGGTTTTGCCGTCTACTACGAAAATTGCTGCGCTGGCTTCTGCGAGGGCCGCCATTGCTTGTTCGCGAATTAAAGGCAAAAATTCTGTTTCGTCGTCGAATACTAGCCCGCCGGTGTCTACGACTTGATATTCCCGATCGCCCCAGTATGCTGGTCTGTAAGTGCGATCGCGCGTGATTCCTGGTTCGTCGTGGACGATCGCGTCTTGGGTGTTGGCTAAACGGTTGACGAGCGTCGATTTGCCTACATTGGGGCGTCCAATAATAGCAACTATAGGTAGAGACATAAAAGTAGCAGCAATTAGGCTGCGCCGTGATTTTGAGGTTTAGCCTTTTATTGTAAGCGAAACTGGCCCAGATTGTATGCGATCGGGCGGCATCGTGTATTATACGCCCTCCGGGGCTGTGCTGCCCGCGCCGCGAACTCATGGCGACCTCTGGAAACGAGATAAAGTACGATCGGGCTGTTAATCTGGATTACCAGAGCCTGGTAACGACAAATGCTTGCTGCACCTTCTCTAAAAATTGCTAAATGGAACGACTTATTTCTGTATTCGGGTTAGCTGTTTTTGTCGGTTTGTCCTACGTCTTTTCAGTCGATCGGCGCGCTGTCAAATGGCCGCCCGTATTGTGGGGAATTGCTTTACAGCTAATTTTTGCTATTTTGATTCTCAAAACTGCTCCGGGTTTGGCTGTCTTTCAATTTTTTGGAGATATGGTGACGCAGTTTCTCAATTTTTCTGATGCCGGGGCAAAGTTTATATTTGGAGATAATTTTGCCGAACACTTTATCGCTTTTAAAGTGCTGCCGACTATCATTTTTTTCTCTTCGTTTATCACCATACTTTATCACTACGGCATTTTGCAGCGAGTTGTGCAAGCAGTGGCATGGTTGATGATTAAAACCATGAAAACTTCCGGCGCAGAAACGCTTTCTTGTGCTGGGAATATCTTTATCGGGCAAACCGAAGCTCCTTTGTTAATTAAACCTTATTTGGGGGCGATGACGCTCTCGGAACTTCATGCTGTCATGACGGGAGGATTTGCCACAATTGCCGGCGGAGTCATGGCAGCTTATATTTCTTTTGGAGTACCGGCTCAACATTTAATTTCGGCGTCGGTGATGTCTGCACCAGCAGCTTTGGCTATTTCTAAATTGCTGTACCCGGAAACTGAAAAGTCGCTGACGGCTGGGGAGGTGGAGGTGAAGGTAGAACAGGTTTATGCTAATGCGGTAGATGCGGCGGCTTCGGGTGCTAGCGACGGGTTGAAGTTGGCGGCGAATGTGGCCGCTATGCTGATTGCTTTTTTGGGTTTGTTGGCTTTTTTTAATGCGCTTTTGGGGTGGTTTGGAGGGCTAATTAGTTTGCCTCAGTTGTCGCTAGAATTAATTTTTGCTTATTTGATGGCTCCGGTTGCTTGGCTGATGGGGGTGCCTTGGGCTGATTGTGCAGAGGTGGGGATTGTTTTGGGAAAAAAAACGATTTTGAATGAGTTTATTGCTTATTTAGATTTGATGGAATTGGTGAAACAACAGGCGATTTCTGAACGATCGCAAATTATCTCGACTTATGCTTTGTGCGGGTTTTCTAACATTGGTTCGATCGGGATTCAGATTGGGGGAATTGGCGCGATGGCTCCGCAGCGGCAAGGCGATTTGGCTAGGTTGGGCGTGAGGGCGATGATTGCTGGCTCTTTGGCTTGTTTTATGACTGCTTGTATCGCGGGGATGCTGATTTGAAAGTTTTGAGTTTTTAGTTAAGCTGTGCGGTGCTTATGGTGCACCTTACATTAACTCCAGTAAATCTTATTAAATAAAAGTTAAAAAAACCACCAAATTATTTGATGGGTGCTATTGGTTTGATAATTGGCGAGGCAGGAGATGGAATTTTAGCGATCGGCTATTATTGAAAACAAGCAGGAGTTTAGTTTTTGACGAAAGCTTAAAACAGCAGCTTAAAAATGGAAACTAAATTTCCCTCAAAGCTCAACAAATTAGGTGGTAATATGGCTGTTCTGCAACTAGAAGACGGTAGAACATATACGGATATCCGGGCGATCGCGAGTCAACTGGCAGTTTTAAATATTGAGATCGATTCCCTGCCCGCCAACGAAAATCCGGCGTTTCAAGAACTGCTAGTTCAAGACATTCTCAATGTAACAGAAAAACAGCAGATTCTCGCAGCATATAATAGCGAGTTTGAACAGTTTAAGCGCGCCAGCGGATATCGGTGGTGCGACTTAAAAGTGCTGCATCCAGGTTCGCAGCAGATTTACGCGCTGATGACTCAAAGCGATCGCACTCACACCCACACCGATGCAGAAGTTCTTCACATTTTAGCTGGGGAATGCGTTTTTGGGTTTGTGTATTCTAACGGCTCTCAGGTACAATTAATGCTGGAAGCTGAAGAATACATTAAAGTGCCGGCTAATACCGAACATTGGTTTTATCTCACTCCGTCGCTGTACTTGAAAGCCTTGCAGTATTACACCAGTGCTCAAGGCTGGGTTCCTAAGTATACCAACAGGAAACTAAAAATTACAAACTAAATCTAGGGTGCGCTTCGGCGCACCTTCCTCTATCAAAATAGGCGATTATGGCGACACTACAAACAAAGTCTCTCTATAAAAGATGAGGATTAAATGCTTTCTACTTCATTAGGTGCGGCCATTTCAATTTCTTCGCAACGCTGCAAAAGCGCTTCTATTTCCTGAGCTAAAAAAATTACTTCCGGCCAAGAAGAACCGTTGATTAAATCTTGAGCGTGAGCTAATTTGTTTCTCAATGCTTCTGCTGACTTTAAAAAACGCTCCCCGTAGCGTTTCGATTTGAGCCCCAGCCGATCGACTATTTCAGCAGAAGTCAGGATTAAATCTCGCTTGTCGCAGAATTGCAGGTAATCGATTAAGTCAATTGCTTCATTTCGCGATCGCCCCAATTCCCAAAGGTGTTTTGCGGCTAAAATACGATCGCCCTTCAGGAATTTCTGCCAAGAATCTTGGGGAAAGTAAATCCGCACGATCCGCAATAAATTCATTTCCAGAAGCGTCACCAATCCAAACAGCAGCATCCGCACCGGTGCTTTTTGCAAATCGCCACAGGTAACGATACCGTTGATCCTGTTGCTTTCTAATACAAATAATCTCGGTTTTTCTCGCAGCAGCGGCAGCAATTCCATTAAAGGAGTGGCAGCGGCAATTAATTGGGAGGGGTGAAAAATTTGCTGGTAGTCGCTGCACTTACCTGTCATTAAGTGCGATCGTTCTACATAGCCACAAACCGTGCCGTTTTCTTCGATACCGAGCACGTCAAAATCGCGGGCCTCCATCCACGATCGCAATTTGGCTGCGTCTTCGCAAGCTGGGACAGCTTTCAGCGGTTCCGCGAGGTATTTAACTGTAATGCTGTCTTTGAATAAATCCCGCAAGTCGGCGGAACTTGATTTTAAATGTTTCATCTCATGTCCGGTAATTTCATGAATCATTGCGCGACAAAATGACAATTAATATTGTAACTGCCAGTAAAGACGCCGTATTACCGTGGGAGAATCTCAGTTTTGTAAAAAGCGTTTTTTAGAAGTGCGATCGTCCCCCTTGCACTCCTGTAAAATCAAAACTGAGATGCTGCCTTACCCAAGGCGTGTCAACTTAACGTTAAACCCTCAGTCCGCCAGGGAATGAAACCCCTGGCTCAAAGCGAAATTCCTCGCTACGAGGACTAATGAGTTCTTCAGTCCTCTTTGAGAGGACTTTAGCTATGAGACAGGGAATTCATTCCCTGGCGGACTGCCGGTGAGCGAGAGGACTGACAGATTTCATGATATTACTTACTGGCTAATTCCGGGCAATAATGATTGGCGGCAAGGGTGGTAATAATATCGGCATCGGCGAGAAAACTTTCTTTGGCAGTTGGATTTTCGATACTGACAGCTTGCCCGATCGCCCTTAATTTAACTTCCGGCAGAGAAAGTCCCGATTTTGCTTCCGCACACATTCTTTTAGCGGCCGCAATTTTTTGACCAGGGGCCCTTCGGATTGCTTGCAGTAAATTATCCGTTGCTTCGGGAGAGTAGCTTTTTGCTAAGCGTTGATAGTCTTCGATAAATTTCCCATCGTTTCCTGTCAGCTTAATGTCGGATTCTTGAGGCGAACACAACAAATTTAAGTTAATTACTTCTCCCACTGAATTAACCAGAAAACATCCTTCGCGTTCTTGGGCGATCGCGCTTTTGTCACTGGGTACAAATTGTATAATAACGGCGGACAAAACAGCAGTTAAACGCGAGTAATTTAGCATGATAATTACGTGATATGTTTGGGATTTTTAACCGCAGAATGCGGAGCAATATGGCGTTTTTGAGTTAGAGCTTGTCAGGTAAATTAACCGAAATAATTGTAGGGGCGGGTTTCACCAACCATCTATACTTATAACTATAAATTTACATAAACCCGCCCTCCAAGCTGTCGGCAATTTAACAAAAATAATATCAGACGAACATTTCGTTGTCTAGGGAAGTTTTCATTAACAGCAAACATCCCCCTTGGGTGAGGGGCGAATGTGTGGAACCGGGAACCGATCGAATGTAGTCGCCTTGATGGCAAATTTCCCCTTCTACAATTAAGTCTCCTTCTAATACAAGCACTTCCTCCGAGGCAGCGTGTCGGTGCAGGGGAAATGTTACTCCAGGTTCTAGGCGCATCAAGCAAGTAATTTCGCGCTTTTTTTTGTCCATGTAAAGCTTGCCGAACGAAACTCCCGGAACTCCATAAGATTTCCATTTGACATCGTGCGATCGCACTATTAAAGATGGAGTATTGTTCTCTGTTGGGGAAGTAGCAATTGGCTTGATATTGGCTGATTCGGCCGGGATTGGCGGCAGTTCGGCTATACGCTGGAACAGGCGGTTTTTGAGGTCGGGGGCGACAGGAACTGGGGGGGCTGTGTAGGCGATCGCAGCAATTGTGGATTCCCAAGCAGCTAATTCACTTGTAAGTTCTGCGGAATCTTTCAATTTCTCTGCAAATGCGCCGCGTTCTGACTCGTCGAGGATATCGAGAGCTTGAAGGGCTGCAAGGATTTTATATTCCTCGTCTGGCATCATTTCCATCTGTTTTCCGCCATTAATTGTAATTCAGCCTAGGTTGATTTTAAACTGGAAATTGGTCTGCTGTCCTCGCACTCCAGATGGATGATTGGAGAGGTCATAATTTTAGATTGATGTTAAACAACTTAAATTTTGTTTTTTGACTATCTAAAATTCTTCGCTCAAAGCTTGACGCAATTTGGAAATACCCAAGCGAATTCTGGTTTTGATTGTACCTGTCGGGATACCAGTTTTAGCTGATATCGCCGCGCAAGTCAGCCCTTGGTAGTAGGCGAGTTCGATCGCCTCTTGCTGTTCTTTTGGCAGTTTTTCTAAGGCTGCTTTGACTTGTTCGCTGCGTTCTTTAAACATTGCATCTTCCATCGGTTCTGCAACGCTAGAGATGGGTACCTTCGCATCTTCCAGACAAGCTTCAGCAGCCCGGACATTTCGCTGGATCGATCGCAGCCGATCGAGGGAACGACTGCGGGTAAGCATGAACAACCACGTATCTGCTCGACTGCGAGAAGGATCGTAAGTTGCTGCTTTTTGCCAAATTTGGGAAAAAACATCGATTACCACTTCTTCAGCTTCTTCTACCGAACCCAGGATTTTGTAAGCGAGAGCGTAGCTTGGGCGACCGTAGCGATCGTAAAGTTTAGCTAATGCCGTTTGGTCTTTCTGGGCAATCTGCACTAAAAGCAGCGATTCATCGCCTGACTTCTGGCCTGTCATCTCAGTGTACCGAAAATTTTTGTTTTGACTGCACAGATCCAAAATTAAAAATTCGGCGTATATCACTACAGAACATAATTGTAAGTTTGAAGTTGGGGTACAAACTGGAGTATGCCTTTTTAGGCTAACTTTGTCGTGCTTTGAATTGTAAAAATCCCAAGTCATCTGGAATTTTACCACCTAATTAGTGATTTTTTTTAGACTTAGCAATCCGCTTTATGCAGAACGAAAAAATCCCTGAGCGTGAAGAGTCAATCGATTTTGGATTTTGGATTTTGGATTTTCGATTTTCGATTAAAGAATTGAAGCATTGACTTGCGCGAGATAAATACGTTCGGCAAGTTTCATCGGATACAGGTTTTTTATTTCTGGACGGATGAATCACGTGGCGGGTATCCTGGATGCGGGAATTGTCAGAACCGCGCCCTTCACTCGTTCCCAAGCTTTGTTCGATCGCTCCCAATAAGAGCCTGGGAACCCGTATAAGCGAGGCTGTGGCTCCACTCGATCGAGGGAAGCCTTGTCTGGGAGCAGGCATTCCCAAGCATAGTCCGGGAACGAGTAAATCCTCAATAACACACTTTTTTCCCTAAATTTATCTTGAAGCACAGATCCAAAATTGCCAAACCTTCGTATACCACCAATAGGAGAAGGCTCAGCAATAGCGCAAAAGCCCGACAGGTTGACAGATTTCAACCTGTTGCTACAAAAGTAAAACCCGCGAATGCGGGTTATTTACCATTGATTTGTGCAAAAAATTCATTGCAATAAAGGTGCTAACTGTGAAGCTCACAAAAAAAATTCGCCGAACCATACTAGCTATTGAAGTAGCTCTAATTGCTCTATTAACTCCAGGGATAATTGTCGCTTCTGACCACGACGACGGCGAAGTAGATATCAAAGGTCGCGCGGTCAATTTAACTGACCTATATGTATATCGCGAAAAAGACCAAAACTCCGGTGCTGCGGACGGGGATTTAGTATTTACCATGAATTCAAATCCCAGGTCTGTCGCCCGTTATCAATATTATTTCAGCACTACAGCCCTCTACCAATTTCACATCACGCAAGTAAGTGACGTGAATTCTACACCTACTGGACGTTCGGATATTATCTTGCGGTTTGCCTTCAGTCCGCCTAACAATAGAGGTATGCAAGCGGTAGCTGTAACTGTTGTTCGCAACGGCTCGGAGACTGTTGCTAAGACTACAGTTAACGGCGGGCTAATTGCCACAACTCCGCTGAATTCTAATGCTGTTGTAAATACAGTACCTGTGGGCGGTTCTAACTTGACTATATTTGCGGGTTTACGCGAAGACCCGTTTTTCTTTGATGTGGAACAATTTTTCCGAGTTCGCGCCGCAGCTTTGGGAACGGGGCCGCGCACTGCTTTTAAAGAACCGAGTCAAGCGATCGACTTTACTAAAGGTTACAACGTCAATACAATTGCTGTCCGCGTTCCGAAAGCGTTTTTGCAAGCAGGAACAGGGGCAAATACTTTTGATGTTTGGTCAACAGTTTCGATCCGGGATGGAGCTGGCGGTTTTAAACAATTCGAGCGTTTGGCAAGACCTGCAATTAATGAGGGTTTGATAGTTACTCCCGCTTATCTGGAAGCATTCAATAATATTCCTCCGAGATTGGATTTGAGCGCTGCTGCTGCTCCGGTGCGTCAGGAAGCTGTTGCTACTTTGAATGCTGTCGATCTTTTGGACGGTCGGGATAATGTCGATCCAAATGCGATCGCCGGAGCTTTCTTACCCGATGTCATGCGGATCGATACCACAAAAACCAGCGGCTACGCTAGCGCTACAAATGCTCAAGGAAGCTTGATCGGAGGTCGTATGCTGATGGACGACGTTATTGATATCACTCTGGGAGCTTTGGTGGGTTCTCCGGTTGGCGATAACGTTTCTTATAACGGAACTCCGGGAAATCCGGCTCAGGGACACAAACCTTTAGAACCGACTTTTCCTTATTTGGCTTTGCCTAATTAGTCATTAGTCATTAGTTATTAGTCATTAGTCATTGCTTATTGGCTAATGACTGATCGGAGATGCTTTTTTTAACCGCAGATGAACGCTGATTAACGCGGATGTATGAAAACTAAAACTAAACATGAAATAAAATCGGATATTTTCTCATGGGGGATGCTGATAGTAGTTCCTTTAGTTGGGATGGTAGTAGTAAATTTATCTCCTAATTTGCGTTTTATTTCAGATAATTTTTCTAACAAAAATCCCGAAAATCTCGATACTAATTACCGATATCATTTTTCGGAAAGTTTGAGAAATAATCCCAATCAAAAAGAAGCAATTCAGCAAGAAATTGCTTTTTACCAGCAGCGATTGGCTGTTGATTCCCGCAGCGGTTTGAACCGGGCGGCACTGGCTGGATCTTATTTAAAAATGGCTCGCGCTACTGGGGAGGGAGGTTGGTTTTTATTGGCAGAACAAGCGGCTCAAAGGTCGATCGCCGATTTGCCTTTTGACAACCAAGGTGCGCTGTTAGTTTTAGCTCGAATTGCTGAGGCAAGACACGATTTTGCTACTGCTTTGCGCTTTGCTAAACAGGCGGGTTCTGACAATGAAGATGCGATCGCCCTTTTAGTTACATCTAACTTAGCAATGGGAAAAGTGAACGAGGCAAATGCAGCCGCAGAAGCCTTAGTTAACCGGATTCCTAACTTGGGTTCTCTCACTTTGAGAGCTTTAGTGAGAGAGTCTCAGGGCCGAGATGCTGAGGTTGTGCAGGATTACCGGCAAGCAATGGCGGCGGAGGAACCAGGAGAGGTTGCTGGTTCGGCGCGGGCCCGATCGCTCTTGGGTCGATTTTACGCGCGTCGCGGGCAGTTTGTGCAGGCGAAAGCACTGTTTTTGGAGTCGCTGCGCTTGGTGCCGCGATACCCGCTGGCGCTGATTTATTTGGCGGATTTGGAGACGCGGCAGGGCAATTATCGGGAAGCGGAAGGCTATTACAGCAAGGTTTCTGCCTATTCTGGCGGGGCTGAGACTGTGTTCGATCACATTGTCGATCGCGGTATGGCGAGGGTGAAGGATTTGCAGGGAGATGCGATCGAATCCGGGCGACTTCGCGACAAAGCAGAAGCGGGGCTGCGACAGGAACAGGTTTCTGGATCTGGCGGTTTCGGGCACCGCAGGGATTTAGCGAGTTTGCTGCTGGAAAAAGGTCGATCGCAGGATGTAACGGAAGCGCTGGCGTTAATGCAGGAGGAGGTGAAAATTCGCCGGGATGCTGTGACGCTGGATACTTTGGCTTGGGCGCTTTCCGCCGCAGGGGAATGGCAAAAGGCCGATCGAGTGATGGCCGAAATAATGCGATCGGGCATTCGCGATGCGGGTATGTTTTACCGGGCTGGTGCGATCGCCCGGACTTTAGGTAAAGATACCGAATCTCGCGCTTATTTTCAAAAGTCCAAGGAAATTGACCCTAATTTTGACGATCGAGCTCGCCAAGCATTGGGTTTGGGAAGTTATGAATTTTGAGATTAGCTAATAGCAGCCATTCGGCCAAATTCGCCATTCCGTCAATCCGCCAGGGGTTGAAACCCCTGGCTAAAAGCTTAAGTCCTCTTGCATAGGAATGAAATCCGCAATTGTTGAATTTGATTAGCTATTCAGTCGGTTTCAACCGACTTTCGCTATGAGACGGGGATTTCAATCCCCGGCGGACTGTGAGACTCACGAAAAGAGCGATCGCCTAAAAAATCACAACACACACAAATACTTACCAAAAAACTTACAAAAAAAAGGAATTTATGCTGTACAAAATGAACCGACTTTCCCAATTATTCATCCTATTCTTCCTAACACTTTCCTTCTTAGTAACAACCTCAACCCGACCAGTTTACTCGCACTGGGCAGACTTATCCGTAGCAGAAATAGTAGTCAACGATTTGCAAACCGAAATAACATTAACTTTCCCAACAGGCTTAACAAACTTCGCCGACGACAATCGAGACAGCCAGCTACAACCTGCTGAAGTTCGCAGCCACCAAACACAGCTAGAAAAGTTTTTCAGCCAACAAATCCGCCTCACAAACAGTAGCAACATTCAAGGCTCCGTAGCAGTAAAACCGCTAGAAATAGCAGCTAAAAGCACCAGTGTTATCCAGCAGCCCAATACCCACAGCACCTTAATTTTACACTACACCTGGCCCGCACCTTCTCAAGATAAAACCCCCGCTTTACCTGATGCAATTTCCATCTCCAAACCAGAGCAATTGCGGATTAATTACAATCTGTTTTTGCCCGGAGTTCCGACAGCTAGCTGTCAAGCTACGATTGTGCAAGCCGGTGCTGTAAAAAGCTTTGTGTTTACGCCACAAAACCGCGACTTTTTGTTAGCAGGAAAGGAATCTATCTGGGATTCAGGTTGGAGTTTGCTGCTAGCAATAGCGGGAGCATTTGCTTGGGGATGCGTGCACGCGATGTCGCCGGGACACGGAAAAACCATAGTCGGCGCTTATTTAGTGGGTTCGCGGGCTACTCCCCTACACGCTTTATTTCTAGCAGCGACGACTACAATTACTCACACTGCCGGCGTATTTGCTGTGGGCGGAATTACTTTGTTTGCTTCTAACTTAATTGAGCCAGAAAAATTAGATCCTTGGCTGAGTTTAATCTCTGGTTTATTAGTAGCCTTCATCGGGTTTAACTTACTCTTATCAAAAATCAAGACTAGGTTGGTAGTGAGGACTGAATTTCTCAAAAAAATCAAAAGTAAAATTTTTAATAATAAAAACTGGTTTCTAAGGACTAAAGTCTTTACTGCGGAATGTGAAGAACCAGTAAATCTTTTGACTAGAGGAAGTTGGGAGCGAGAATTTAAGCCTGTAAAACCCGATATATCTCACCACTACCACCATCACGGAGACGGCCGGATTCACTCGCATTTGCCGCCGGGTGCTGACGGTTCTGCTATTACTTGGAAAAGCTTATTGGCGTTGGGAATTTCCGGCGGTTTGTTGCCTTGTCCTTCCGCTTTGGTGATGCTGTTGAGTGCGTCGGCTTTGGGCAATGTTGGTTTGGGAATGACGTTAGTGGTAGCGTTTAGTTTGGGGTTGGCTTTAGTGCTGAGTGCGATCGGATTAATATTAGTTTATGCCAAACGGAATTTTGATAAACTGCCAAAACAGATAACAGCAGTCAAATTTCTGCCGACGATTAGTGCGATGTTTGTAATGTTTTTGGGCTTGGTAATTACCGGACAGGCTATGTTGAAAATATTGGCTGCAAATCAATGGGTAATTGGCAATGGATAAGCATAAAATTAGGACTCTCCCTCCTAACTACAAACTTACGAATTAAGCTGTTACGCATTTAAATGGAAAATTCGGGACAGGCTAGAAGCCCGTCCCACAATAGTTTTATGGATTTTTGACACACAGTTTAAATGTAAAACAGCTTAGTCTGATTTTAGATACCCGATTTCTTGAAGAAGCCGGGTATCGGGGTATTCTGTTTTTTAGCCGTTGCTCACTTATCAGGCCGCACTATGTTTATTAATAATTTCGGCTAAATCCGGTACTCCCTTTTCCACGTAATTCTTGGCTGAGGGGCGGAGTTTGGCATAGGCGCCTTTAACCATCGATCTTGTGCTTTTCTCGACCCTTTTGTCGCTGATTTGGAGCAATTCGTCTGCTACTTCACCTTTTCTTTGGGCTAGATATTCTACTGGGTTGCCATTGTTTACCCCTTCAGCCCACATCGGATCGAGTGCGATCGAGATTTCTGGCAGAAGTTGATCGACGACTTGGGCGCAATAGTCAGCCCGTATCCCCTTGACAGTAGAGTAGGCAGCTTTCAGAGCCAAACCACCCAATCCGGAGGCTGCTGCAACTTGTTGGTCTATCAACTTTACACAGTCATCTACAAAAGTTTCTCTGTTGTTTTCATTCAAGAGAATATCGCTAAGTCCCATTTTCGCTTTCCTTGATTTAATAGTCAATGTGCTTATTAGCTTGGAGAGCCATCAGGGGATTATATATCTATTTTGATCCTTTACTCTCAGGATTACACAAGTTTTTTAAGGTTTGAAAGTCTTTACTTGACAAGCTGATGTTGAGATTTGTCTAGTAGTATGTTATAGGAATTAATGTTCAATCTGCTACTCATTATTGACCTACGGTTTGTAGTAAGGGCTTTAGTCCTTATTAGGTGAGATGAATGAGGACTAAAGCCCTGACTACAAACTGATGAGTTGTGAACAGATACATTTAACCCGGTAAATCCCGAACCAAGCCAGGAACCACCGTGTATGGCAAGATAGAAAAAGCAGCAAGCTCTCCTATCAAGGAGGTATCTCTCAAAGCTTTCAACAAAATGTTAAAAGCACCATTTTTGTCCCTGTCCAGGGTGTGTCCGCACTCTGGACATTTAAATATTTTAGACCCGCCTAATTTGGTATGGACGTGTCCACATTTTGAACAGGTTTTCGATGTGTACTCTTCTGTCACGTCTACTACAACACCACCATGCTTGGCAGCTTGATGCTTCAACGTTTGTTTAAAACGATAATGGCTCAAAGTGACCATTGCTCTAGCAGTTTTAGTCGCCAACCTGCGTTGACCTTTCTTGACCATTTGCTGCGTCTCAAAGGTTGGCAAAAAAATTAACTTGTACTTGCTTGTCAAATATTTTGCAGCTTTTTTGTGCAGTTCGTTGACCAGGTTTTTGATTTTGATTCTAATTTTGGCTGCTGATTTTCGCAGGCAATACCTCAACCGCTTGAATTGCTTTCCTTTGCTTGCCCCAATGCGGGACATTAATTTGTCTAGATGTCTTGCTAGTCGATAGATGCGGCCGATGTCGCTTTTTCCTATCTCGATAAAGTCGCTGCCGTCAAAACCAGTAATAAAAGTTCTAACACCAGGATCTAAAGCGATAACCAAATCGCTATCAATTGGCTTTATTTTCGGTTCATCAATCGCATAGCAAATAAACCACTGTCTGTTAATCAAGCTGAGTGTTGGCTCGTGCTGCATTACTTCGATGATAGGTTCCGATGCTTTAAAGGTTAGCCCTTTAGTAGAAGTTGGATAAAAAGTACCGAGCTTCCAATTAGACGTTTGAAACCGGATAGTCTGAGATGTGTCGAAACGGCTTCTAAATTTTGCCGTTCCTTTTACCTTTTTAGCTGCCTTGTGTGCTTCAAAAGCCTGAAAAACTGCCATTTGTCGCGGGTTATAAGGTTGCTCGGAAACCCAGTCGGGAGCCTAGTCCATTATCTTTTTCCTCAAGTCATACTTACCAATTCTTTCGTTCTTAAGGATAGCAATTGCTTGGTTGTAACACCATCTACTTGCTGCAATCCAAGTCCTCCATTTCGCTGCTAGCTTGGTTTCCGGGTAAACTCGAATCTTCTTTGATAGCAGATTTGTATTTTCGCAAGCCGTAGAGTCGGCAGCTAAAGACGTGGATGATGGCAAGCACATCTTCAAACATTTCTCGTTCTGGAGACAACTCGTTTCTGCTGAGAACCATGAGTTGGCAATTGTTTTGCTCGCAGATCCATTTGATAAGGTCGCCACCAAACCGGCACAGTCTGTCTTGGTGTCCGACCACAACTGCTGAGATATCTCCTGACATGACTTGTCCCTGAAGGGCAAGCAGCGATTTTCTTTTGAAGTTGAGTCCACCTCAGATGTCTTTGAAGACTTTAGCTTGCGGGTAGAGACTTTGGAGGTAGCTGACTTGTCTGTCGAGGTCTTCTCGTTGTTTATAGCTGCTGACCCTGGCGTAGATGGCTGTAATTCGGTCATGTCCGCCTCCGAGAACGCTGTCGATATCGTAGCGTCGTTGGTTGGACGGAGTTCTGATTGCTGATATTTTGCCGGCAAGTTCCCAGTTTCTAAGGGTTTTGTCTGAGACTTGCAGGATTTTGCAAGCTTCTCGCGGTGTGACATATCTGGTCATCGCTAGGTGGTATTTTTGTTCTCAACATATAGTACCAGGTTTTACAATGATTTACCAGGATTTTCTAAGAAATTATTTACTTTGTGATAACAGCTCGAAAAAAATATTAGAAAGGCTCTGCCTAAGTCCGATCGCACTTGCACGTATGAGCTGGCACGTATAATTAGGATTGGACATTCGGCTTGAGGCCAGCAGGTACTGCAACGATGGGAAGTTGCAGGGTTTGAGCCGGACGATCGCTCGATCGCAATACTAAATTTTTGGGTAACTTTGCGGAAGTGCTCAGTCCGGGAAATATGTGAAGCGATAAGGTTAAGCCGGCCGCTAATAATAATTTTTCTAACATGGCACTCTCTCCCATACATATGCCCTAGGGCATAATTCCTCTTACACCTACAACATATAAACATCCTCAGTCCCTTGGTGCGATCGCACGGGCCTAGTCTAAGTGACATCTATCACCACGGAGAAGGGGGTGATGGGGATAGGGGGTGTAGGCCTAGGGGGTAATGGGCATTAGAGATGTGGGGCAGAGTGGGAAATCTTGACTCGCACTTGAGGCGTCAGCATCCGTTGAACGTGTTAAATCCCTTACACTGCTTCCTTGCAAAACTTCGCTACAAATCAAGAATTGTCCTAGAGAAAGAAGCCGTTGAGTCTCTCTCAAAGGTAGAATTAGCGCGTAGAAGTTATTTGACACAGCGGAGGTACCGACAATATGCTTGCATACTTTCTGGCGTTAGCGGTCGGTCTAGGCAGCTTCAGTATTTACATGGCGGCCTTCTTTTTTCCAGAAGTGCACCGCAAAAGTGATTTTACCTGGAGCGGGGTAGGACTTTTTTATGCGTTAATTTTATGGGCTTGTGCGGGACGAATTACTGGTGCTCTCCTGCTTGGTCAAATGGCGGGCGTGGCGATGTTGGGGTGGTTTGCCTGGGAAACTCTGACTTTGCGCCGGCAGGTGACGCCCATTGCTGAGCAAACGCCGATTCCTCAGTCGGCGAATTTGGCTGCAGCAGGCTTGCCGTTGGCTGGCTTGTTTGCCAAGAAAAAAGAACCCGCAGCAGCGAAAAAACCTAAGTTTGTTCGATCGCCCAAACCGAAAACTGATGTGGTTCCAGCACCCACTCTCGATAAGGGCGAGGTAAAACTAGAGGAACAGCCAGCGATTCCCCCCATAGCTGAAAGTATTGCAGAAAGTGCGATCGACGAGGCAACGGCTGAAAGTGCGATCGCCCCTGACTTAAAAATTCCCGACTCGAAACCACCTGCAATTGCAGAAATACCCGTCTTTTCAGTCGAAACTCCTGCTGCTGAGATTTCACCCACCCCAGCAGAATTAGCCAGCAGCTTCACTCCTCTACCTCTACCTCTAGAAATTTCAGAAATAGCCGTTGCACCAAGTGTGGAGCCAGTAGAGGCTCAGCCAGAGCCTCCACAGCAGCCAGAAGTCGATGATTTTGACGAGGAAACAGAATGGAGAACAGCCGTTAAAGAGTCGCAGGCGGCAGCGGCAGCGGCGGCGGCCCCAACGGCGGCCCCAACTCCTCCTACTCCTCCTAAACCAGCTAAAAAATCCGGCGGTTTCGGTAGTCTGTTTGACAACATCAAAAATAGTCTCGGCGGTATGTTGGGACGGGGTGCGGGTAAAAACAAATCTGATGCAACTCCGCAGACGCCAAAACCTTCAGTGACTCCAGAATCGATCGCACCTGAATCTCAAATAACGGCAACTCCTGCACCGGGTATCGACCAAATTCTCGAATCCGAATTAGCCGCGGCGGCTGCGGAAGTGGCAGCCGAAAGCAGCAACACTGCTGTGGAAACAAGCCTTGGAGTGCCTTTTCCCACCAATGTTGAAGCAATGGCCGCGTTGATGGCCACAGAAACCGCGAGTTCTGACAAAATAGGGGACGGGACGATCGAAGATCGATCGTCCGCTGACACCCAGACACCTCTGGCTGCGGTTGGTGAACCGGAAGCAGCAGCCCCTGCTGTATCTCTGGAAACCCAGACACCGCTGGCTGCAGTGGGTGAACCGGAAGCAGCAGGCGTACCGGAAGCAGAAGCCCCTGCTGTATCTCTGGAAATGACTGTGGTGGAAATGGCAGCGCCTGTAGAGATAGAAATACCGGGAGAACCTGGGTTGAGCGTGCAGGTGGAAACGGTTTCAGTATCAGTGATCTCGATCGAATCTACAGATAAAACACCATATTCTGAGGGAGAACAACCGGAATTGATTCGCCCGAATCCCCCCGATCCGAATCTAGTCGAAACTGCTAAACCGACTACTGAATCCAAGTCTGAGAATGTATCCGGCGAAGATAAGCCATCATCTTGAGCCAAAAAGCAAAAGGTAGAAACCAGAATTTTTTTTGATTCTGCCTTCTGCCTTCTGCCTTATTACTTTTTACTTTTTACTTTTTACTTTTTACTTCTTCCTTCTTCCTTCTTCCTGACATCCGTTATATCCGTTACATCCGTTACATCCGTCGAGCGAATCCGTTGCCGAACTTCCTTCTTCCTTCTCTTTTAATATTATGAAAGCAATTATGGTCGTGGGAACAACATCTCACGCAGGGAAATCTTTACTCGTTGCAGCTTTATGTCGAATTTTTTCTCGACGCGGCTGGCGGGTAACTCCGTTTAAAGGTCAGAATATGGCCCTGAATTCCTATGTCACAGCCGCCGGCGGAGAGATTGGTTACGCTCAAGCAGTGCAAGCTTGGGCTGCGGGCGTCGCACCTTGGGTAGAAATGAATCCGATTTTGCTCAAGCCACAAGGAGACATGACTTCTCAATTGATTGTCAAGGGCAGGGCGATCGCCAATGTGCGAGCAGCTCAATATTACGAGCAGTATTTCGATCTCGGCTGGCAAGCTATTCGGGACTCTTTAGAATTTCTCAAGCAAGAATTTGACATGATTGTGTGTGAGGGAGCCGGTAGCCCTGCTGAGATTAATCTCAAACACCGCGATTTAACAAATATGCGGGTAGCTAAATATTTAAAAGCTCGAACTTTGCTAGTAGTTGACATCGATCGCGGCGGTGCTTTTGCTCACATCATCGGTACTTTGGAATTGCTCGATCCAGACGAACGAGCTTTAATTAAAGGATTCATTATTAATAAGTTCCGAGGACAAAAATCGATATTAGATCCGGGCCTGACTTGGCTAGAAGAAAGGACGGGAATCCCGGTAGTTGGGGTGATTCCTTGGATAGACGAAGTGTTTCCCTCAGAAGATTCTCTCGATTTGCTCGATCGACGTTCTCCCAATTCTCAAACCGACATAAATATTTCAGTCATCCGCCTGCCCCGAATTTCCAATTTTACCGACTTTGACCCCTTAGAGTCGGAAACTAGCGTCACAGTCAAATATGTCAGTCCAAAAGACCATTTAGGCCATCCAGACGCCGTGATTTTACCAGGCTCTAAAACTACAATTTCCGATTTGCACGTGCTGCGCCAAACAGGTATGGCAAAAGCTATTCAAAATTATTTAGTAGCTGGCGGTACAGTCATGGGAGTTTGTGGTGGCTTTCAGATGCTGGGAGAAAGTATCACCGATAAAGAAGGCATTGAGGGAGAAAAGGGAGAATTTCCAGGATTAGGATTGCTTCCTTTAAAAACTGCGATGGCACCGAACAAAATTGCCCGCCAACGAATCGTAACATCTAACTATCCTCAACCGGGTTTGCCAGTTTCCGGTTACGAAATTCATCAAGGAAAAACGCAAATCCTAGAGTCAGATTTGACTCAACCGCTATTTGACGATGCTAGTTTAGGCATTGTCAATACTTCTCAATCAATTTGGGGTACATACCTGCACGGCATCTTTGACAACGGAGCTTGGCGGCGAGCTTGGTTAAATCACTTGCGGCAGCAGCGGGGACTCCGCGCATTGCCTACAGGTATTCCTAATTACCGAGAACACCGAGAAACTCTGTTAGACTCTCTAGCAGATACAGTGGAAAAGCATTTAGATATAAAGCATATTTTAGGTTAATTAGTTAACAGTTGACAGTTGACAGTTGACAGTTGACTATTAACTATTGTTTGTTAGAGTTGAGGTTCAAATTCAATGACAAAAGTTTGTTTTTTACCAGATAATGTGACAGTTGAAGCTGACCCAGGAGAGCTTTTGCTAGATGTAGCTAAACGTGCAGGGGTTTCTATTCCTACCGGCTGTCTCATGGGTTCTTGTCACGCTTGCGAAGTAGAAATTGATGGCGGAGATACGATTTGTGCTTGTATTTCCGGCATCCCTTCGGGGAAAAAGCAAGTGACAATTAATCTGTATGTTGACCCGAATTGGTAATTTGTTAGTTGGCAGTTGGCAGTTGGCAGTTGGTTGTTGGCATTAGTCATTAGTCATGATATCATGTCCGGTCGAGCGATCGCGATTTTTGTAGGGGCGGGTTTACCAACAATACCTGCGAATAATTGACAATCTCAAAAACCCGCCCCTACCAAGATATTATGGTTAATCGATCGGACATGATATGAGTCATTAGGATCGCGAATTAAATAATTTACACAAGTTTGTGGGGAGTAGGGTTGGGCGTCCTGCCCGCCCTTTATGGACGGGCGGGACGCCCATCCCACAAGAACAATTAAAATTGTAAGTTATTTAATTCGCGACCCTTAACAGTTAACAGTCAACAGTCAACAGTCAACAGTCAACTGACTAATTCTTTTGCCATTCTTGCTGTTTCTTGCGAGCAGATTGCAGCCATTTTTGGGATTCGGGATAAACAGTTGTCCCGGATTTCACGGATTCTAATTGATTGATAATTTGTTGCAACTGGCTGAGGGAGTTATCGGGATTTTGAGAATTCACATTATTTTGCAAGTTGGCAAACAAGCTTTTAGCTGCTTGCAAAGCTTTTGCAGAATCTTTTTCTGCTTCCAGTCTAATCTGGGTAGTTCCTAAATCTTTTTGATATTGAGCGAGTTTGGTTTGAGCGTCGAGATACCCAGGGTTATCGACTGAAATCAATTTCAGTCTGTTAATAGCTTCTTGCCACAATTGTGCTATTTGCTCCCACTGTGCGGCGGGATGGGGCGGGTTTTTGGCGGCGACGGCGGCGGAGAAAGCAAATTCTTTGGCAGCTTCAATTAAGTTGTCAGCCTGCACAGAACCGGTGGCGACGCCACCCATTGCTTGAAAGTCTCTTTCTGCTGCTTTGAGTGTTTTTTTAGCCGTTTCTCCCGCGAGGGTTTCGGCGGGAATTTGATTGAGTTGGTCGATCGCACTTTGCCAATTTACCGTCGCTTTTTGTCTGTCTGCAGCGGTTTTGGCTTGCTGATACTGCTGTTTCGCCGCGTTGAGAGTTTGTTCGACTTGATTTAACTGAGTAAAAGCATTTTTTTGCTGGAAAATCTGAGCTTCCATCCGCCCGACATTTTTGCGGGCAGCTTGAAATTCATCGAGTGTAAACCGCCAACTGCAGCTAAAAAAAGAGCAGTACCTCTTTGGGTAATAGCCGAGGAACCACACCGGCAAGGCGTCGAGGTGTTTTTGAGCTTCTTTTGCTTTTATTTCGCCCAAGTCAAAATCAGCGACAGCAGTGGCTTTATTCACCAGTTGATCGGATTGTTCCACAAGGGCGATCGCCTGCCGGTAATTATGATCCATACTGATAAAACTCGGCAGCAATAATATCGGCATTGTTTTCGCCACGGGCCAGCGAATCATCGGGAAAGGCAGGTTAATCAACCAAATTATCCCCGCTGCACTTCCCAGCAAACTCCCAGCAAAGATGATTTTACCGAACAATCCGGGCGGGCGGTTGGCTTTGACGGCTGCTTTAAGAGCTTGTTCGCTGAAGTTGGGAAATTCGTCTTTGAAGGTATCGCGGATTTCTTCTATTGAGGCGAAAGTGCCGTTTTGCGATCGCAACTTCTCCAACCGCTTGATTACCATCCGTCGGTAGACATCACCCGCTAGACTATCAGCCGCCGCGCACTTGTCAACTTCTGCCCGCAAAATTTCAAAAGCTCGATCGGTAAGACGCGCCATAAAACTCACCTATTCCCTTTTAATTATTTTACAGTTTCCCCGTCCAAATAATTGTTAAAATATATAAACCCCACATCAAATATCCGAATTAATTTCATGCCGACTTCTTTAATCACTGGTGCTTCTGGCGGAATTGGTGCAGCCTTTGCCGCCGAATTAGCCAAACGCCAGCACAATCTAATCTTGGTAGCTCGTTCCGAAGACAAATTGCGACAGCTAGCTGCTCAACTGCAACAGGAATTCAATATTTTGGTCGAAATTATCGTTCAAGATTTGACCGCACCAGGAGCCACAAATGCTGTATTTGACGCGGTTGTTAAAAAAGGTTGGACGGTTGATTTGTTGGTGAACAATGCGGGTTTTGGCGATTACGGTGCTTTTGCCGATCGCCCGCTTGCGAAACAACTAACAATGGTGCAACTAAATATTGTAGCATTAGTTGAACTCTCGCACTTATTTTTGCAGGGAATGCGCGAAAGAAAATCGGGAAGTATCATCAATGTTGCCTCCATTGCAGCTTTTCAACCGATGCCGTACTTGTCGATGTATGCAGCGACTAAAGCCTTTGTTTTGAGTTTCAGCGAGGCACTTTGGGCGGAAAACAAAGATTTAGGAATTCGCGTTTTATGCCTTTGTCCAGGGCCGACAGAATCGAACTTTTTCGCAGTAGCTGAATTCCCTCAATCAATGGCATCCAGCAGCTGGCAAAAACTCGTTCCCGCAGCGGAAGTAGTGCGAGATGCTTTGAAAGCTTTAGACAAAAATGAGTCTAATGTCGTGACAGGGGGAATTCCCAATCAAATCATCGCCAATATGCCTCGATTGATGCCGCGAGAACTGTTGGTGAAGTCGGTAGAAAAGGTGTTTCGGGCGAAAGACGAATAATCGCGATCGTTGACAATATAAATAAACCCGCCGGCACCCAAGGACAAACATTCGATCGCCCCTAACCCAAATTTTCCCAAAACAATCAAACATCCCGATAATTCTGTAGGGGCGGGTTTTACCAACCATCCCCAATTCCCAGCAACAATCTAGATAAACCCGCCCCCACCCAACGACAAACATTCGATCGCCCCTAACCCAAATTTTACCAAAAGGTCGATCGCCCCTAACGCAAATTTTACCAAAAGGTCGATCGCACATTCGGGCCACCAAAATCCCCGCCACCAAAATCCTCCACGCTACCCCACAAGTCCGCCGGGGGTTGAAACCCCCGTCTCATAGCGAAAGTCCTCTAAAAGAGGACTGAAAAGCAAATTAAATAAACTATCGCGTATTTGTCACAATAATCGAGTATTTGTCACCATTCTTCAGTCGGTTTCAACCGACTGTCTTCTATGAGACAGGGGTTTCAACCCCTGGCGGAATCGCGGAATCGCGGACAAACAAACGAGCCCGTGGACAAACCATCGCACCCACAAACAAATGAACCTTCCCCAATTTTACAAGCGTCCAGGACTACCACAGAAACCAAAGAAACCGGGTTTTTCGCAATTTTTACGCGGTGTATCCATATTCTCGAAAAAAACCCGGTTTCTGGGCTATAAATTACAAATATCGAGTTAACTGGACTCGATAGCGTTCCTTCTTAGTAACAGCAACTTCCCCAATTTCCAATCTTCCCTTGCCCGTAACAGCAATTAAATCTCCAGACTTGACATTATAACTAGCTTGAGTAACGTCTTTCCAGTTAACTCGCACATCGCCGCTGCCAATCAAATCGGCCATTTTGCTGCGAGACATTGCGAATCCAGCCGAGGCGACAGCATCCAATCTCATGGATGCTTCAACGGTTGTCATTTCTTTCTTTTTAGGTTCTCTAATTTTGAGTTCGCTCAACTCAATGCGCCGCGTTTGCACGGGAACCGATCGCACTTGCTGCAAACTCATCTCCAAATACTCTACCATCTCCGGCATGACAATCGCTTGCGCGCCGCGTTCTCCCAAAACAATCACATCACCAGTTTTCTCGCGGACAATTCCTGTACCCAACATCGCCCCCAAAAAGTCGCGGTGAGAAGCTGTATCGAACAAGAAATTGCCAGCAATCTCCACCGCAGCAACGTTAACGCTAGCAGAGTCGATCGGGATATCCGATCGCGCGATCGCAATTCTTTGTCTTTCAGCTTGCGGGTAGCCGCCCCAAGCCACTAATTCCACATCTGTTAAGCGCTTAAATACCGTCAGAGTGTCCGCCAATTCTGGAGGCGACAGAAAATCAGTCAGAGTAACTTCCCAAGTTTTAATTGCTTGTTCCGCTTGGTCGATCGCCCGCGCGACACATTCGCGGTTTTCGATGCCTTTTAACAGTTCTTCTCTTTGTAACATCAGTCAATTTTAGATTCTAATTTGAAATTGCCAAAGTTTGCTGTAACTAAAAAGTCTACTTTTTTAACAGTCGCACTAATTTAATTATAGTCTAAAATCATCAAATAACGATCCTATGATTTTAGTTGCTGGTAAAGCTGATATGATGAGCACGATTATTGTACCAAACCTATGAAGTCTTCCAGTTAAAGTTTTTGCAAGAGCTCGATCGAGTATGGCAGCAAAATTGTCCACCCAACTACTTATTCTTCTTCACCCGCAAATACAGTTCTTCCATCGCCTCAATAAACGAACCATCCTTGTGCCAAAACTGTGGAAAATCTCCCTGTTTCTTCACCACGATCGCGCTTACCCCACTTTGCGCTGCCACCTCAATCGTCTGCGGTAGTCGCTTCGCACCATGCCAAAACTCTTTCAGGCTGACCGTTGGCGCCTCACTGGCGATCGCCCGCGTGTAATAGGAATCCACCGCCACAGGGGCCGCTGCATCCGCCGTCAACTCCGCAGCCAGCGCCAAGCCCAAAGGCGTTTTTGCTAATTCGCGGTGCAGCACTTCCTTAGAAAGCCCCCGTAATTCAAACAGTAAAAATGGATCTTTGTCCAATTCGGCCGCCACCAAATAATAAACTCCGGCAATATGTTTGCAGGGATTGCTATAGTCTGGGCAAGAGCAAGTAGTCTTAAAGTCCTCGCGGCTGCTGGGTAAAAGGTGCAATCCGAGGGGTGAGAAAGCCTTTTCAATATTGTCGGGCATTTCGTTGAGCAGCAGCCGAGAAATGAAGCTGGCTTTTGATGCCATTTGGGCGATCGCCATTTGCCACTTTTCCTGACTAATTGGCTCAAACTCAATTTGAGTTGTGTACAGAGGCTCCTTATAAACCCCAAAATAAGGATTAACCGAGCCTCTCACCTGTGCCATCACTAACCCATCATTCATGCCAAAGCTTTTTACCTTGCCGTTTCGTGCATAGGCACGTCCCCGCCCAAGTCGCCCAGAATCTGTAAATCTTTCTAACGCATCGATAAATTTATTACCCCACCAATTCCGAGTAAATTGTGACATATTTTTTGGTTTCTCCTAATCTAGAACCGCATTTTTATTGAGCCTAATTAATTTCTTAAATGCCTCATTATCCAACTCAGTCAACCACGATTCATCAGCACCAATAATTGACCCTGCCAATTTCTTTTTGTCCTCAATCATTTGGTCAATCTTTTCCTCCAAAGTGCCAATAGCCACAAACTTATGCACAAACACATTTTTTTCCTGTCCGATCCGAAACGCCCGATCCGTCGCCTGATCTTCCACTGCCGGATTCCACCAGCGATCGAAATGGAACACGTGATTGGCTTTTGTCAGCGTAATTCCCACGCCGCCCGCCTTCAGTGACAGAATAAATACCGAAGGTTCAGACTCTGGATCTTGAAACTCTGAAATCATCCGTTCCCGTTTTTCGCGACTGGTTCCCCCGTGGATGTAGTAAGTGTTGTAATGTAGCGTTTGTTTAATATATTTTTCCAACGCGCTTCCCAGTTCTGTAAACTGCGTAAATACCAATAAACTTTCGCCTTCTGCTTTAACTTCCTCAATCATCTCGATCAGCCGTTCTAGTTTGTGCGATCGCTCTGGTGTAAACTCACTTTCATCCTGCAAAAACTGGCGCGGATGGTTACAAATTTGCTTCAGCTTCAGCAGTGTCGCCAAAATCATCCCCTTGCGCTTCATTCCTTCCGCCGCGTCAATTTCTTGTTCTACCTCTTTGACAATCGCTTCATAAAGCGAAGCTTGCTCGCGGGTGAGATTGCAGTAGAGCTTTTGCTCAACTTTGTCGGGGAGATCCTGAATAATCGACTTATCGGTTTTCAGACGGCGCAGGATAAAAGGTTCTACTAATTTTTTGAGCGCTGCAGATTGCGTGCGACTCCCATGTTTTTGAATCGGTAATTCAAACAACTTCCGAAACTGCGCCTCTTTTCCCAAATATCCGGGATTGAGGAAATTAAAAATCGACCATAAATCCAGCAATCGATTTTCTACAGGTGTTCCAGTCAATGCTAGTCGATGGGTAGCGGGTAACTTTAAAATCGCCTTGGTTTGCGCCGCTTTGGGATTTTTAATATTCTGGGCTTCATCAATTACCACGCGATGCCACGCTACGCTGCTCAACAGCTTCTCATCTTTTCGCACCAAGGTAAAGGAAGTAATCAACATATCGCAACCTTGGACGGCGGCTTTAAATGCTTTGGCATCTTGCAAACGTTGAGGGCCGTGGTGAATCAGCGATCGCAATTCTGGAGCAAACTTTTCCATTTCCTTTTGCCAGTTACCAACTACGGATGTGGGCGCAATTAGCAGCGTGGGTAGAACCGCATTTTCTGTATTTTTTTCTGTCTCTTTTGTACTAGATAAAACTTCCCGCTCTTGCAATAATCGAGCAATTACCTGCGCCGATTTACCCAAACCCATATCATCGGCAAGACAGCCATTTAATCCCAAACTTTCCAAATAACTCAACCAAGAAACGCCGCGCTTTTGATAATCCCGTAACTTGCCCTGAAACTTTGCCGGATCTGCAATTAACTCTAACCGACTCTTATCGTGCAGCTTCTCCAACATATCCGATAAAGCCCGATCGCGCTCAACCTCCAACTGTTCGCTCGCTTCTCCTTCTGCCGTCAACTTCATAAAGTCAATCAGGCTTAAATCGGGGTTTTCTTCGCGATGTTTTTGCCAAAAACTTAGCATCTCCTGCATCTTGTCTTTGTCCAGTTCCATCCATTGTCCTCGGAACTGCACCAGCGGTGTTTTGCTATTTACTAACGCCTGCCATTCTTGTTCGCTAACCCGTTCACCCCCGATCGCCAATTCATACTGATATTCCACCAAGGAATCCGCCGAAAACAATCCCTTGCCCTTGATTGCAGCACTCTTGCTGCCCTTCCCTTTGACTTGCAGGCGAATCTTCGCCCGCTGTCGTCCCTTCGGCGTCCACCAAGCGGGGACAATCACTTTGTATCCGGCATCTTCTAATACCCAAGCGGACTCGCTCAGAAAGGTGAAAGCATCATCTAAGCTGAGGGTAATGTTAACTGGTTTGTCGGTTTCTAGCCCTTGCCAAAGTTGGGGATAAATGCGGGCAGCGTAGCCGAGATTTGTCAGCAAATGTTGCTCAAAGTTGTCTCCAAATTGTGTTTGCAACTGTTTTTGTTGAGTCGATCGCGATCGCCAATAATCCTGCAACGGCATCCGCAAAGATGGGTCTTTTTTCGCAGCCGCCTGAAACTCTAAAACCCAAGGCTGTTCGGGGTTTTCGGGGGATTGTAGTTGAAAGCAGAGGGAGAATGAGTCAGCAGATTGATTGCGCGTAATGCGATCGCGCCAGGTTTGCCATTGCCGGTATTGATCGAGGCTTACTCGCGCGATTTTTCGTGTTTGGTTGAGGCAGATTTGGAGTAAAGAATCCGCAATCTTATTTTCAAACGATGCTGGGATGGGGGTTTGAGTGACAATTTCCGCGATCGCACACTCGGAAAAATGCCGCAGCAACCGTTCGCGATCGTAGAACTTTGGTGTATCTTGTAGCTGGATCTTCCGAAAACCGGACACACAAACTAAAGGCATCCATTCAACATAGCGTTGTAAATCAGTTTCGTACTGTGTTGAAACAATTTCCCATCCCGGATAAATCTCAAAGCTGGGTGCAATTTTGGCAGGTGTTTTTGGAGTTTTTGCAGTTGTTTTGGTTTTTGTCTCGCCCGCTTTCTTACGCCCGCGCGTGGCTTTCTCAGCGGGTTCGGATGTTTCGATGGGTGCGATCGCGATCGGAGCAGTTTCTCGATAGCGCAACGCCGGAATATAATGATCTTTCAGAACAATTTGCTTAAAATTTTGGGTGTAGTGATACCAAAATAGCAAGTCTGAACCAAACTGAACTTCTGCTAAATCGTAGAGGGCAAAAAAATGCAGATCGTTCAATACTTTAGTCAAAGTGTGGGTGGCGATGCACACACAATCAACTTCCCAATACTCCAACTCAAATGTTTCGGGTAATTCTGTCTCTAAATATCGCGCTAACTCTAAAGATGGTAACGGCTGGTTATCGGCAGTGGGGAGTAAAAAATACCGAGGGACGATCGCGTATTCTCGCCCCATCGCACTTGTATTGCTGACTGGTGGCAGTTGCATCCCGGCTTCTTTCGTTAGAAACTCTCTTAACTGTGCCGTCTCCAATTGTCGGGGATGAACCTTAGCAGGCTGTTTTTTCTTTTCAGTGGTTTCAACCCAAATATAAAACGTTCCAGGTTGAATAAAATTCTCTTCTGCTTGAGGAATCCAAGTGCCGTGGAGGATTTTCATAGGTCATACCATCAATTAGCGGGAAAAGATAAGACGGCGGTTGAAAGAGACTGTTGGCGAATTCGCAGGGGGTGTTACCCATCACCTCTGGGAGGCAGTATTTCCGTTCACTATTGGTAGTTAATGGCTATATGGTCAATTTGACATTTAGTCTAGAACCACTATTTTTAGGGGTGAGGGGTGAAGCCCTTTATTGATTCGCCAACAGTCTCTAATAATCAATCCTCCCCTAGAATTAACGCTCAAATCTCAAATCCCGGTTGTCAATACACAACTGAAAAAACTGCTCGTCTGTTAATTCGAGCGTTAATTCTAGGGGAGAATCTAGGGGGATAGTTTGTGATTCCATAACTGCCTCCAAATATTACACGAGTAAAATGTCAACAGTTAACCGTCAACAGTTAACCGTCAACAGTTGACAGTCAACCAATAACTAAGTCTCTGTATAACCTTGGATATTTTCCGGTTTAAACTGCTGCAAAATCTTCGCAGCTTTCCCAGTCAAATCATCAGTACCCTTAACCGCAATCAAAAATTTACCGGCATTCAAACGGTTGCGGTAGGGCAAAGCATCGCCACTACCAAAAGCCATACCGCCCGCGCCTCCAACAAACACACTGCCCATCGCAGCGGCGATCGCACCTAGCACTCCACCGATCGCGTGATCGCCAATTTCCCCCGCCCAGGCAAAAGTTTTCAACTCAGTAATCAAGCTGAAAGTAACCCCAGCAATAAAGCCAAAGGGAATCAGCCAAATAGCCATGAGTTTAGCTTGTTTCTTCGCTTGCTGGTTCGGGTCGATCAAGCCAAATTCATCAGCAGTTTTGTAGCCGCGGCCCAAAATACTCACTTGCTTCATAGGCAAGCCTTCTTTTTCCAGAGCACAGTAGGCAGCTTCGGCTTGCATTCGATCGGGCAGTACGGCGATAAGATAATTCATTGACAATAATTCCTGATAGTTAGGCTGAAATAGCCAAAGTCTATTATAGACCGAAAAGACATACTAGCTAAGCACTTGGGGGATTTTCAGACGGTCAGAGAGTCCGATCGCCCGCAAAGCTAAAATATTTCATGCAAAAAACGGCCGACCTTGACCGAATACAGATACAATTCAAACTGCACAAAGGCAAGCTTGAGCTGAGCTGTTAGATACTGCTCTAAGTGTAAGTCTCAACTTTGAGCTCGCCAACGCTCGGTCTATTTTTACTATTGCACTCAATTGCTTGCTATGCCTAAAGTTCTAGTATCCGATCCGATCGACCAAGCCGGAATTGACATCCTCTCCCAAGTCGCGCAAGTTGACGTAAACACAGGACTCTCAGCCGAACAACTGGTAAAAATTATTCCAGATTACGACGCTTTAATGATCCGTTCTGGCACCCAAGTTACCAAAGAAATCATAGAAGCCGGGAATTCACTTAAAATTATCGGCCGAGCCGGCGTCGGCGTAGATAATGTCGATGTACCCGCCGCTACCCGCAAAGGAATTGTAGTCGTCAATTCCCCCGAAGGCAACACGATCGCCGCCGCCGAACACGCCCTCGCCATGATGCTCTCGATGTCTCGCCACATCCCGGAAGCTAACGAATCCGTCAAAGGGGGTAAATGGGAACGCAACCGCTTTCTGGGCGTAGAAGTTTACAAAAAAACCCTCGGCATCGTCGGTTTGGGCAAAATCGGCTCCCACCTCGCCGCCGCAGCCAAAGCAATGGGCATGAAACTGCTGGCCTATGACCCCTTCATTTCCACCGAAAGAGCCGATCAGTTGGGCTGCCGCTTAGTAGAACTCGAACTGCTGATGCGCGAATCCGACTACATCACCCTGCACATCCCCAAAACGCCGGAAACCCTGCACTTAATTAACGCTGAAGTGCTGTCGAAAATGAAGCCCACGGCCCGCATCATAAACTGCGCCAGAGGCGGCATAATCGACGAAGCAGCCCTCGCAGAAGCCATCAAATCAGGTCAGATCGCCGGCGCAGCTTTGGACGTTTACGAACACGAACCGCTGGAAGCTGATTCCCCACTGCGGAGTGTCGGCCAGAACATCGTGCTGACACCCCACTTGGGAGCATCCACAGCGGAAGCTCAGGTGAATGTGGCGATCGACGTGGCTGAACAAATCCGCGATGTACTGTTGGGGCTGCCCGCGCGATCGGCTGTCAACATACCAGGAATTTACCCAGACTCGATCGAAAAACTCAAACCCTACCTGCAACTCGCCGAAACCCTGGGCAACCTCGTCAGCCAGCTAGCCGGAGGCCGAGTCGATTACCTCAACGTCCAACTCCAAGGCGAATTGGCCAGCAACCAAAGCCAGCCCGTAGTCGTTGCCGCCCTCAAAGGCCTGCTCTCCCAAGCCCTGCGAGAGCGCGTTAACTACGTCAACGCCAGCATTGAAGCAAAAGAACGCGGAATTCGCGTCGTCGAAACCAGAGACGCCTCAATTCGCGACTACACCGGCTCCCTACACCTCTCGGCTAAGGGAACCCTCGGCGAACACACCGTGACAGGTGCAGTGCTCGGCGAAAGCGAAATTCGGATTACCAGTGTTGACGATTTCCCGGTCAACGTTTCCCCCACTCACCATATGCTGTTTACCTTGCACCGCGATATGCCGGGGATTATTGGCAAAATTGGTTCCCAATTGGGCAGTTTTAATGTCAATATTGCCAGTATGCAGGTAGGCCGTAAAATCGTGCGAGGCGATGCGGTGATGGTTTTGAGCCTTGATGACCCTCTACCAGAGGGGATACTGGCTGAGATCCTCAAAGTTCCGGGAATTCGGGATGCTTACACGGTAAATCTTTGACGGATTTAGGAGTTTAGATTTTGGATGCCAGGACTGATAATTGGTAATGGGTAATCGATCGTTGGTAATTGGCCTGAAAGCGGGAATTTTTCTATTAGCCAATCCTCATTCCTCACTCCCCAGTTCCCAGTCTCCAGTTCCCCTGGGCCAATCTAAAATCTAAAATCTAAAATTTAAAATCGTTGACCCTCTACCAGAGGGGATACTGGCTGAGATCCTCAAAGTTCCGGGAATTCGGGATGCTTACACGGTAAATCTTT